>JAJPYQ010000038.1:62980-73656 GCA_021204865.1 Prevotellaceae bacterium
CGTTCTCCGACCGTTTCGCGGTCCCTTCGCCGAAGGCGTTGCAACGCCCCTTATTTAACGTCTCTTATCAAAAACTTGGGGAATTCTTTGCATCAATGCGAAATTAGTTTAACTTTGTCGTGCAAACCCCAATAACTGATGGCTAACACACGCTCTTTCCTGCTGCCGATGGCGATAGTCGCCCTCTTCTTCTTCTCCATCGGCTTCGCCCTGGGCATCAACTCGTTCCTTATGCCCGTGCTGCAAGGCAAGATGCAGATGTCCGCCCTCGACGCTAACCTGCTGCTGACCGCAACGTTCGTGCCCTTCATCATCTTCGGCTACCCCGCCACGCTGTGCATCAGGGCGATAGGCTACAAGCGCACGATGGCGCTCTCCTTCTTCCTCTTCGCCATCGCCTTCTGCCTGTTCATAGAGGCGGCAAGGACAGAGAGCTTCGCCTGGTTCCTCGTGGCAAGCTTCGTGAGCGGCGCAGCTAACGCTGTGCTCCAAGCCTCGGTCAACCCTTACATAACTATCCTCGGGCCGCTCGAGAGCGCGGCGCAGCGCATATCCATCTGCGGTATATGCAACAAGCTCGCCTGGCCCACCACGACGCTGTTCATCACCCTCGTCATAGGCAAGAGCGTGGGTGAGATAGAGATGGCGGATCTCTTCCTTCCGTTCCGCCTCATCGTGGGCGTGTTCGTGGTGCTTTGCGTCATAGCCCTCGTCGCCCCGATGCCCGAGGTGAAGGCGGCGGGAGAGGACGAGAGCGACGCAGCCTCCGCTCCCTGCCCTTACGCCGAGGGGAAGACGAGCGTCTTCCAGTTCCCGCACCTGCTGCTCGGAGTGCTTGCCTTGTTCTTCTACGTTGGCGTGGAGACCATCTCCCTCGCGACGGCTGTCGATTATGCCTCCTCCCTGGGCTTGAAGGGGGACAACTGGGGCTACGTGCCTTCCATTGGAATGGTGGTGGGCTACATCATTGGTGCCGTGTGCATTCCTTGGCTCTTCAGCCAAGTCACGGCTATGCGCTGCTGCGCCGTCGTGGCCGTCGTGGGGTCGGTGCTCGTGGCGATGGTGCCAAGCGGGACGCTCTCTGTCTACTGCATCTTCCTGATGGCTCTCGGCTGCTCCCTTATGTGGCCCGCCCTTTGGCCGATGGCTATGGCAGACCTCGGGCGCTTCACGAAGGCAGGCTCGTCGCTCCTGACGATGGCTATCGCGGGCGGAGCCCTTATGCCCTTGGTGCGAGGCTGGGTGCAAGACCTCACCGACTTCCAGTCGAGCTACTGGGTGTGCGTGCCCTGCTTCCTTTATATATTGTTCTACGGGCTTGTAGGTTATAGGGTAAGACGATGACGAAAGCGACTGTTAACCTGCGCAATCCCTTGATATGGCTTCGGCGGCTGCCCCACCGTAACGGCTACGGCGTGCATTCCCCCTTCGCCTACGGCCTGCTGACGGAGGTCATCTACTCCCCCGGGAGGTACTACGACTACGCCCCGCTCGACGCACAGTTCACGCAGAGGGAGCGACTGCTGCGCCACCGCAGGGTGGCTGTGAACCGTCTGCTCTTCCGCCTCGCCAACCGTTGGCAGCCGCAGTACATCTGCGCCCTCGGGGCTAACGACAGGCAGCTTAACTACCTGCACAAGGGCTGCTCCTCGGCCACGTTCACACAGAAGACATCGGGCGAGGCGGAGCTTGTCTACCTCGGCAACTCCCCGATACAGATACCCGAGAGAGTGCCCAACGGCAGCATGCTCGTCATTGACCACCTGCACCAGAGGCGGGAGCTGTGGCAGGAGCTCCTCGTTAACGAGCAGGCGAGCATAACGTTCGACCTCTACGACGTGGGCATCGTCATCTTCGACCGCAAGTTCCAACAGCAGCACTACGTCATCAATTGGTAAGGATGGCTAAGAAGAGCAGTCTTTACACTCGCAAGGGAGACCTTGGGGAGACGAGCCTTGCGGGCGGCAGGCGTGTCAGCAAGACGAACGAGAGGCTCGAGGCTTACGGCACGCTCGACGAGCTGAACAGCTTCATAGGGCTGCTCATGGCGCACGTAAGCGACGAGGGGGACAGGCAGCTCCTCCTCAGGGTGCAGAGCGACCTCTTCTCCATAGGCTCCCGCCTCGCCACGGAGGAGGCAGACGCCCCTTGGCTCTGCCCTGTGACGGACGAGGCGGTGAGGGAGCTGGAGCGAGCCATAGACGAGGCAGACGAGCAGGCGGGAGGCTGGAAAGGCTTCGTGCTGCCCTCCGGCACGGAGGGCGCTGCCTTGGCGCACGTCTGCCGCACCGTGTGCCGAAGGCTTGAGCGGCGGATGTACGCCATCGATGGCTGGCAGAGCCTCGAGCCGCAGCTCTTTAGCTACGTCAACCGCCTGAGCGACTACCTCTTCGCCTTGGCGAGGAAGCTTAACCACGCCGCGGGCGTAGAGGAAAAAATGTGGCGAAAGCGTTCGTAGTGTTGCCACAAAGGAGTATATTTGCACCCCGCCAAGAGAAAGGGCGGCACAATAACACAAGGTATTAACACTCAAAAGAGCAAAGGTTATGTATTGGACGTTGGAATTGGCTTCTAAGCTGGAGGACGCTCCCTGGCCGGCGACAAAGGACGAGCTTATCGACTACGCTAACCGCAGCGGTGCTCCGTTGGAAGTGATTGAGAACCTGAACGAACTGGAAGACGAGGGCGAGGTGTACGAGACGATAGAGGACATCTGGCCCGACTACCCCACGAGAGACGACTTCTTCTTCGACGAGGACGAGTACTGACCCCCTCCCGCCCGAAGACCCCCCTTAAGTCAGCGAGACAAGCCCTGCGAGGCAGCTTGTCTCGCTGTTGTTATATGGCGGCCGTCGCCCCGAGCCCCAAGGCTCCGTCACGCCCCTTATACAGGCTTCGTACACCTGCTAACAAGCACCTCAATTGACCTGCTTGTTAGCACCTCAATTGACCTGCTTGTTAGCACCTCAATTGACCTGCTTGTTAGCAGGTGTATGAAGGGTACGATACAGGGATCACAGCGACTCCTATACAAGGGCCGCTAAGGGTCAAATAAATGCCCCGCGGCTTGCACAATATCAGGGCGATTGCCTATCTTTGCGCTTGAGAAATGGACTCGGGGGTGTCCCTATATGCGCTATGAGGCGTGTCAAGGGGCTGAGATCATACCCACTGACCTGACGCAGACAATGCTGCCGTAGGGAGGAGACTGACAGAGGGACTGCCCCGAGTGAGACCAACGACGGTCGGCATTCGGGGCTAATCGTATTGGCAATGACTGAGATAAGGATAAACGGAAAGACGGCGGAGACCGAGGCCGCCACGCTCTTGGAGCTCGCCAAGGAGCTTGGCTTGCCCGAACGGGGCGTGGCTCTCGCCATAGACGGCAGGTTGGCAAGACGTGAGCTGTGGGCTGCGACTGCCCTCAGGGAAGGCTCGGAGGTTATCATAGTGAAGGCTGCTTACGGGGGATGACAAGGCTTCAGTTCATAACGCACCAGACGGAGAGACACTCGTACCTCGACTCGCTGCGCCTCGCCCTCGAGGGTGGCTGCCGCTGGGTGCAGCTCAGGATGAAGCAGGCAAGCGGCAGGGAGCTCTTCGAGGCCGCGCTCGAGGCAGTGCGGCTGTGCCACGAGGCTGGGGCTACGCTCGTCATAGACGACCGATTGGACATCGCGCTGGCCGCGGGGGCTGACGGGGTGCACCTGGGGCAGAGGGACTTGCCCGTGGGTAAGGCACGAGAGCTTGCGGGAGAGACCTTTATAATAGGCGGCACGGCGAACACCGTGGAGCAAGTGAGGGAGCACTGGAGAGCGGGGGCAAGCTACGTGGGAGTGGGACCGTTCCGCTTCACAACCACCAAGCAAGGGCTTGCTCCAGTGCTTGGGCTGGAGGGATACACCAGCATCGTACAGCGTATGAGGGAGGAGGGAATAAGGCTGCCCGTGGTGGCGATAGGGGGCATCGGGAGGCAGGACATACCCGAGCTTATGCGTACGGGAGTGGACGGCATAGCCCTGAGCGGCAGCGTGCTGAGGGCTGACGACCCAAGGGAGGAGATGAGACTGACACTTAAAGCATTGGAAGACTATGGATAAACTTACGATAGCAGGCAGGGAGTTCGGCTCCCGCCTGCTGCTTGGCACGGGGAAGTTCAACGACAACGCCCTTATGGCAAGAGCCATAGAGGCGAGCGGGGCAGAGCTGGTGACCGTGGCGATGAAACGCATAGAACTGGGGGACACGGAGGACGACCTCCTGAGGCATATACAGGGCGTGCAGCTGCTGCCCAACACGTCGGGCGTGAGGGACGCGGAGGAGGCCGTGTTCGCCGCGCAGATGGCGAGGGAGGCGTTCGGCACTAACTGGCTGAAGCTGGAGATACACCCCGACCCGAGGTACCTTCTGCCCGACCCTGTGGAGACGCTCAAGGCAACGGAGCGGCTGGTGAAGCTGGGCTTCGTGGTGCTGCCCTACTGCCAGGCTGACCCCACGCTGTGCAAGCGGCTGGAGGAGGCGGGGGCTGCCACGGTGATGCCCCTCGGCGCGCCAATAGGCACGAACAAGGGCTTGCGCACGAGGGACTTCCTCGGGATAATAATAGAGCAAGCACGAGTGCCTGTGGTCATTGACGCTGGCATCGGAGCTCCCAGTCACGCCGCCGAGGCGATGGAGATGGGGGCGGACTGCTGCCTGGTGAACACCGCCATAGCTGTTGCCGCCGACCCCGTGGAGATGGCCATCGCCTTCAAGGAGGCTGTGGTGGCTGGCCGCAGAGCCTACGAGGCGGGGCTTGGCGCGGTGCGTGACTACGCGGAGGCGAGCTCCCCCCTCACCGCCTTCCTTGACAACTAAAGACAAATGACTATGCCAAACGATAACGGAGCTTACGCCAAGAGAGAGAAGTATTATATGAAGGGCGAGCTGTACCCCTTCCTGAGGGTGGGGATGCAGAAAGTGAACCTTACGCCCACCGTGACGCTGGGCACCCAAGGCAGGACTGTGAGGGAGGAGAACGCCCCCGTGCTGATATACGACACGAGCGGCCCTTTCAGCGACCCCAGCGTAAAGGTAGACCTGAAGGAGGGCTTGCCACGCCTGCGTGAGCCTTGGATAAAGGCAAGACGGGGCATGCCTCATGTGACACAGATGGCTCTTGCCAAGGCGGGCATCGTGACGCCCGAGATGGAGTACGTCGCCATCCGAGAGAACATGAACTGCCGCGAGCTGGGCATCGAGACCTACATAACGCCTGAGTTCGTGAGGCAGGAGATAGCCCGCGGGAGAGCCGCCCTGCCCGCCAACATCAACCACCCCGAGGCAGAGCCGATGATAATAGGCAGGAACTTCCGGGTGAAGATTAACACGAACATAGGCAACTCGGCTACCTCGTCGTCCATCGAGGAGGAGGTGGAGAAGGCGGTGTGGTCCTGCAAGTGGGGCGGCGACACGCTGATGGACCTCTCCACGGGGGCTAACATACACGAGACGAGGGAGTGGATACTCAGGAACTGCCCCGTGCCAGTCGGGACGGTGCCTATCTATCAGGCGCTGGAGAAGGTGCGGGGACGGGTGGAAGACCTCTCGTGGGACGTGTTCCGAGACACCCTCATAGAGCAGTGCGAGCAGGGGGTGGACTACTTCACCGTGCACGTGGGCATACGCTACGGCAACGTCCATCTGGCGGACAAGCGGCTGTGCGGCATAGTGAGCCGCGGAGGCTCGATAATGAGCAAGTGGTGCCTCGTGCACAAGAGGGAGTCGTTCCTCTACGAGCATTTCGACGACATCTGCGACATAGTGGCACGTTACGACACAGCCCTCTCGCTGGGCGACGGCTTGCGACCCGGCTGCATAGCCGACGCCAACGACGAGGCTCAGTTCGCCGAGCTTGACACGATGGGCGAGCTGGTGCAGAGGGCGTGGCAGAAGAACGTGCAGGCGTTCATTGAGGGACCAGGGCACGTGCCGATGAATAAGATAAAGGAGAATATGGAGAGGCAGCTGAGCCGTTGCCACGAGGCTCCCTTCTACACGCTTGGCCCCATAGTGACGGACATCGCCCCGGGCTACGACCACATAACGAGTGCCATAGGGGCTGCGCAGATAGCCTGGCTGGGTACGGCGATGCTCTGCTACGTGACGCCTAAGGAGCACCTTGCGCTGCCCAACAGGGACGACGTGCGAACGGGGGTGGTGACGTATAAGATAGCGGCTCACGCTGCCGACCTCGCCAAGGGTCACCCAGGGGCGCAGATAAGGGACAACGCCCTCTCGAAGGCGCGCTTCGACTTCCGCTGGCGCGACCAGTTCAACCTCTCGCTCGACCCTGAGCTCGCGCTCAGATACTACACCGAGGCGGGGCACACGGATGGGGAGTACTGCACGATGTGCGGTCCTAACTTCTGCGCCGCCAAGCTGACGCACGACCTGAGGAAGCTGAAGTAACGAGGGATGGAAAGACGCTACGACCGCCAAATATTGCTGCCTGAGATAGGCGAGGAGGGGCAGAGGAAGCTCGCAAGGGCGAGGGTGCTGCTTGTGGGTTGCGGGGGATTGGGCGCACCCATAGCGACCTATCTAACGGCTGCGGGGGTGGGTACGCTTGGGCTGATGGACGACGACAAGGTGAGCCTTACGAACATGCAGCGCCAAGTGCTCTTCACGGAGGGGCAGGTGGGGCTGGGCAAGGTGGCTTGCGCTGCCTTGAGACTGAGGCAGCTGAACAGCGAGGTGGCGATAAGGGAGTACCCCTGCCGCCTTGCCTTGGATAACGCTGACACAAATATCTCCGAATACGACATTGTGGTGGACGGCACGGACAACGCCGCATCGCGCTACCTGATCAGCGACGTGTGCCAAAGGCTCGGGAAGCCATACGTGTACGGCAGCATCTGCGGACTGGAGGGGCAGGTGGCCGTGCTGTGCAAGGGGCGGGCTACCTACCGCACTCTCTTCCCTGACGCTCCACTCAACACGGATAAACACGTGGTTGGCGTGACCCCCGCCGTGGTGGGCAGCGTGGAGGCGAGCCAAGTGATACAGCTGATATGCGGCTACGGGGAGTCCCTCGTAGACCGCCTGTGGACCATCGACCTAAGGACAATGCAATCATTCATCATAAACCTATAAGCCATGTTCTCAGACGAACTGTTAAACATCAACTGGGACGAGACGACGGAGCAGATAGCCAGCAAGACTGACGCTGACGTTCGGCGCGCTTTGGCGAAAAACACTCTCAGTGTGAGTGACTTTATGTCGCTTGTCTCGCCTGCAGCCACGCCTTATCTTGAACAGATGGCAAGGCTGTCCCGCCGCTACACAGAGGAGCGTTTCGGCAGGACAATGTCGATGTTCATCCCCCTTTACATAACGAACTCCTGCACCAACTCTTGCGTCTACTGCGGCTTCCACAGGACGAACCCCATGGCTCGCACCATACTTACGCAGAGCCAGATAGAGGACGAGTGCCTCGCTATAAAGCGGCTCGCCCCCTTCGAGAACATACTGCTGGTGACGGGCGAGAACCCCGCCAAGGCGGGTGTGCCTTACCTCAAGATGGCTGTCAGTACGGCTAAGCGGCACTTCGCCAACGTGAAGATAGAGGTGATGCCGCTCAAAGCGGAGGAGTACGAGGAGCTGACGCACTACGGTTTGAACGGCGTGATCTGCTTTCAGGAGACTTACCACAGGGAGAACTACAAGCTTTACCACCCTGCGGGGATGAAGTCGAACTTCGAGTGGAGGGTCAACGGCTTCGACCGTATGGGGCAGGCTGGGGTGCATAGCATCGGCATGGGGGCATTGCTTGGGCTTGAGAAGGAGTGGAGGACGGACGTGACGATGATGGCTTACCACCTGCGCTACCTGCAAAGGCGATACTGGCGCACCAAGTACTCGGTCAACTTCCCACGTATGCGCCCCGCCCAGAATGAGGGCTTCAAGCCTAACTGCCTCGTCACTGACCGTGAGCTGGCGCAGGTGACCTTCGCCATGCGTATCTTCGACCACGACGTGGACATATCCTACTCCACCCGTGAGCCGCAGTTCATACGGGACAATATGAGCACGCTTGGGGTGACGACAATGTCGGCTGAGTCGAAGGTTAACCCGGGCGGCTATCACACCTACCCGCAGGCGCTCGAGCAGTTCGACGTGTCCGACAGTCGCACAGCCAAGGAGATTACCCGCAGGCTCAAGGAGCTGGGGCGGGAGCCTGTGTGGAAAGACTGGGACGCGACGTTCGACCATACCTTATGTTTAAGACAGTCGTCATAACGCTGCCCCGCTTCTTCGAGGGGGAGGCAGAGAGGATAACGTCTCTGCTGCTCGAGGGGAAGGCAGACCTTGTGCATATCCGCAAGCCAGGCTCAAAGAGGGAGGACGTGGAGCGTTTGCTGCAAGCGATACCAAGCGAGCTGCGCCCCCGCCTCACGCTGCACGACCACTTCGGGCTGAGGGATAGCGTCGGGGGCTTGCACCTTAACTCACGCAACGCCTCCGCCCCCGAAGGATGGCAAGGGAGGCTTAGCCGCAGCTGCCACAGCCTTGAGGAGGTGGCACAGATCAAAGCGCAATACGACTACGTCTCCCTCTCCCCCGTCTTCGACTCTGTGTCGAAGCAGGGCTACCTCTCCGCCTTCACCGCTGAGCAGATAGCGAAGGCGAGACGGGAGGGCATCATAGACGAGAGGGTGTTCGCCTTGGGCGGGATAAGGTTCAGTATGCTTGAGGCGGTCAAGGCGATGGGCTTCGGGGGAGCGATGATACTGGGCGACGCATGGAGGGACTTAGGGTGAAGACGATACTGACGATAGCGGCAAGCGACTGCTCCGCGGGGGCGGGCATTCAGCAAGACCTTAAGACCATCACCTCCCTCGGGCATTACGGGGCTACCGCCATCACTGCCCTCACCGCCCAGAACACCTGCGGGGTGACGGACGTGATGGTGGTGCCTACGCCCTTCTTCCGCAGGCAGCTGGAAGCCCTTGCGGAAGACCTTAGCATAGACGCAGTTAAGATAGGCGTTGTGCCTAACCGAGGGATAGCGGAGGCGGTTAGGGAGACTGTCAGGAGGCTCGGCGTGCCCACCGTGCTCGACCCTGTCTTGGTCTCGACGAGCGGCTGGCAGTTCCTCGACGAGGCTTGCATAGAATACATTAAGGAGCGGCTCTTCCCCCTCTGCACCCTCGTAACACCCAACCTGCCCGAGGCGCTCCGCCTGCTTGGCGAGGAGGCACTGACCGAGGACACAGGCAAGCAGCTGGTGCGACGCTTCGGCACCTCGTTCCTGCTCAAGGGCGGACACAGGGAAGGAGCGGAGGCGGTGGACTGGCTCTTCACCAAGGAGGGCGAGGCTCTGTCTTATAGCCTTCCACGCATAGAGACGCACAACCTGCACGGCACGGGCTGCACCCTCTCAAGCGCCATAGCCACCCTGCTCGCCACGGGCTTGCCCCTGACCGAGAGCGTGCGCCTCGGCAAGCTCAAGACGCAAGAGGGGATAAGGCGAGGCAAGGACTTAAGCATAGGCAAGGGCAACGGACCGCTATGGCTGCCTTGAGGCTGAGCCTTCCCCTGCTCATCTGCTGCCTTGCCCTCACGCCCCTTCCCCTCGAGGCGCAAAGGAGGCTGAGGGTGATGGAGTGGAACGTGGAGAACCTCTTCGACACGCAGCACGACACGCTTAAGAACGACTACGAGTTCTTGCCCGAAGGGGTAAGACAGTGGACACCCGTGCGCTACTGGCGGAAGCAGAGGGACGTGGCTCGTGTGATAATGGCAGTGGGCGGCGACCGCCCGCCTGACCTCGTGGCTCTCTGCGAGGTGGAGAACGACCGCTGCCTCAGCGACCTGACAAGGCGCAGCCCCCTGCGCTCGCTCCGTTACCGATACGTGATGACCGACAGCCCCGACCTTAGGGGCATCGACGTGGCGCTGCTCTACCAGCCTGAGAGCTTCCGCTTGATTGACTACGAGGCGAAGCGTGTGCCGTCCCTCGAGGCTGGGCTTAACCCGACACGGGACATCCTGCACGCCTGGGGCTTGACAACGGGGGGAGACACGCTGCACGTCGTGGTCTGCCACTTCCCGAGCCGCACGCAGGGGCGCAAGGGGGACAAGAACCGCCTGCTCGCCGCTCGGACGCTCCGCCTGTTGCTCGACTCACTGGGAGGCGAGAGGAAGCTCCTCGTCTTGGGCGACTTCAACGCAGCGCCTCGAGACCGCGTCTTCCGTGAGCTGGGCGGCGTCGTCACCGACCTTGCGCCTCGGGCAAGGAGACCCGCTGAGGGGACGTACAGGTTCAGGGGACTGTGGAGCTGGATAGACCATATCCTCGTGTCCGAGTCACTGCTCGGGAAGGTCAGCTCAGAGCTTAGGCTCTACACCGCCCCTTGGCTACAGGACTGGTACCCAAAGAGCGGCTGGTACCCACGCCGCACGTACAAGGGCCTCTACTACAGCGGAGGGGCGAGCGACCACGTGCCTATCTACTGCGACATCCTGTTCGGGCAGTAGACCGTTACGCCTCACGGTGAGGCTTCGTTACGCCTATACGCTACCCGTCATGCACCTGCTTGTTAGCACCTCAATTGACCTGCTAACAAGCACCTCAATCGACCTGCTAACAAGCACCTCAATCGACCTGCTAACAAGCACCTCAATCGACCTGC
>JAJPYQ010000038.1:73756-86784 GCA_021204865.1 Prevotellaceae bacterium
TAACAAGCAGGTGTACGACGACTCCCATACGGGCGCAACGGCGACTCCCATACGGGCGCAACGAAGGGTAGGGGCTACCTTCTGCGAAGGGGTAAGGCTTCGCGGACGATATACAAAGCGAAGGCGAGGATGAGCCCCGTGTTTAGGCAGAGTTGCCAAGGGGTGGTGAGACTCTTGGCGGTGTATTGCATGCAGAGGAACAGCACGAGGGCGAGCAGCGTGTACACTGCCATCGAGCGGAGCGGGTAGCGTATGGGGTTCTTCCTCTGCCCCACGATGTAAGAGAGAACCATAGCCACCCCGTAGCCGGCGAAGCCTCCCCAAGCGCAGGCCATGTACCCGTAGCGGGGTATGCCCCAGATGTTCACAGCGAAGAGCACCAGGCAGCCTGCCGCCGAGAACCACGCCCCGTAGATGGTGCGGTCGATGAGCTTGTACCAGAAGGAGAGGTTGAAGTACACTCCCATCATTATCTCCGCCCCCATAACGATGGGGACGACCCTCAGCCCCTCGCGGTAGCCCGCCCCTATGATGTGCTTGAGCAAGGGCATATAGCCGACGACGCAGAGGAAGGCGAGCAGCGTGAAGATGAGGAAGAACTTCATCGCCGAGGCGTAGTATTCCTTCGCGTCCTTGTCCCTCTGCTTGGCGAAGACTATGGGCTCGTAGGCGTAGCGGAAAGCCTGCGTTATCATCGCCATTATCATAGCTATCTTGACGCAAGCCCCGTAGATGCCCAGCTGCACCTGCGCCTCCTGCTTGTCAGGGTAGACGAGGGGGAAGATGACCTTGTCCGCCGTCTGGTTGAGGATGCCCGCAATGCCAAGCACCAGGAGAGGCCACGAGTAGGAGAGCATCCGCCTTAGCAGCCGCCAGTCCACCCTCCAGCGTATGCGGAAGAGCATAGGCAGGAAGAGCAGCGAGACGAAGGCGGTGCACCAGAGGTTGACGAGGAAGATGTAGTATACCTGCGTCTTGTGGAGCACGAGGAAGTATAGGCAGTTGAGGGCGATGTTGAGGACGATGAAGAGCAGCTTGAGGCTGGCGAACCTGATGGGCTGCTTCCTGAGCCGCAGGTAGCTGAAGGGTATCGCCTGCATAGCGTCCATGCAGACCACTGCTGCCATCATAAGCAGGTAGCTGTGGTGAGCCTCGTAGCCAAGAGCCTCGCTGATGGGCGTGATGAAGCCCGCGACGAGGGCAAGGAAGGCTAACGAGAGGGCTGCCACAAGGGCAAAGCTCGTAGAGAAGACGGTGTCGGGTCTCGCCTTCTCGTCGCTGCCGAAGCGGAAGAGCGTCGTCTCCATCCCGAAGGTGAGGATGACGAGGATAAGGGCGACGTAGGCGTAGACGTTGGTGCTTATGCCGTAGTCGCCCGAGGAGGTGGGCATACAGTGGGTGTAGAGGGGGACGAGCAGGTAGTTGAGGAAGCGCCCAACGATGGAGCTTAAGCCGTAGATGGCTGTGTCCTTGAGGAGATGACGCAGGTTAGCCATAGCGTGTTCAGCCGAAGAAGATGTAAGCCACCGCAATAGCCGCTAAGACCCCGACGAGGTCGGTCAGAAGCCCCGCAGCCACTGCGTGCCTCGTCCTGCGCACCCCCACCGAGCCGAAGTAGACGGCAAGGATGTAGAAGGTGGTGTCCGTCGCCCCTTGGAAGATGCACGACAGCCTGCCTGCGAAGGAGTCAGCTCCGTAAGTAGCCATAGCGTCCACCATCATCCCTCGAGCCCCGCTGCCGCTAAGGGGCTTCATGAGGGCTGTGGGCAGGGCAGCTACCCAGTCTGACCTAAGCCCACAAGCCTCGGCAAGGCTTTCCGCTCCCTTGATGATATAGTCCATAGAGCCGCTGGCACGGAACACTGCCACCGCCACCAGTATCGCCACAAGGTAGGGGATTATCCTGACAGCCGTCGAGAAGCCGCCCTTAGCCCCCTCGATGAACGCCTCGTAGACGTTGACGCGCCTCCTTATGCCCGCCCCTATGAAGAGAATAATAACCAAGAAGAGCAGCACGTTGGCAACGGTGCTGCTCCAAGTGTTGAGCGTCTCCCTTGGCAGCCTCGCCCCCGCCCAGGCGGCAAGCCCCACAAGGAGGCAGACCGTGAGACAGAGCAGCCCCATCCCCTTGTTGAGCAGGCTGCTCCTCTGCCAAAGGCTGGTTATCACGATGCCTGCAAGGGTGGCGATGGCAGTGGCTATAAGGATAGGGAGGAAGACATCGGTGGGCATGGCTGCCCCCATCTGGGCTCGATATACGAGGATTGAGACGGGAATGAGCGTAAGGCCGCTGGTGTTAAGCACAAGGAACATAATCATAGCGTCGCTCGCTCGCTCCTTCTCGGGGTTGAGCTCCTGAAGCTCCTTCATAGCCCGCAGCCCAATAGGCGTGGCTGCGTTGTCAAGCCCCAACATGTTTGCGCTAATGTTCATAAAGATATGTCCGAACACGGGGTGACCCTTCGGCACGTCGGGGAAGAGGCGGCAGAGCAGCGGAGACAGCACCCTCGCTATCGCCTCAACCACTCCGCCCCGCTCGCCTATCCGCATTATTCCCATCCAAAGGGCAAGCGTGCCGGTTAGCCCGAGGCTTATCTCGAAGGCTGTCTTGGCACTTGTGAACGTGGCTCCCATCATTTCGGGGAAGACCTCCGTGTCGCCAAAGAAGAGCAGCCGGCACAGCCCCACAACGAAGGCGACGACGAAGAAGCCTATCCATATCCAGCCCAGAACCATAGCCGCGAAGTTAAGGGAAAATGGGGGATAATGCTATGAGTTGAGGGGATTAATCGCTAACTTTGCGCCCGATGGCAACGGACTTCGACATAAGGGAGCAGCGCAGCTCGAGGGACAAGGACTTCGAGAACGCCTTGCGCCCCCTTCGCTTCGATGACTTCAGCGGGCAGAAGAAGGTGGTGGACAACCTAAGGGTGTTCGTTGACGCTGCCAAGTACAGAGGCGAACCCCTTGACCACACTTTATTGCACGGTCCGCCAGGGCTGGGGAAGACAACGCTCAGCAACATAATCGCCAACGAGCTGGGAGTGGGCTTCAAGGTGACAAGCGGTCCCGTCCTCGACAAGCCGGGCGACCTTGCGGGCATCCTTACCTCCCTTGAGGCTAACGACGTGCTGTTCATCGACGAGATACACCGCCTCTCACCAGTCGTGGAGGAGTATCTCTACTCTGCGATGGAGGATTATCGCATTGATATAATGATAGACAAGGGTCCCTCGGCTCGCAGCATACAGATAGACCTCAGCCCGTTCACGCTCGTAGGGGCTACCACACGCAGCGGCTTGCTCACCGCCCCCTTGAGGGCTCGCTTCGGCATTAATATGCACCTTGAGTACTACGAGGCGCAGACGCTGGAGAGTATAGTAAGGCGAAGCGCAGGCATCCTTGGGGTAGAGATAACCGAGGACTCGGCACTGGAGATAGCGCGCAGAAGCCGTGGCACGCCCCGTATTGCCAACGCCCTGCTACGCCGTGTGAGGGACTTCGCACAAGTGCGTGGAGACGGCAGCATCGACCTGCCTATCGCCCGCTACGCCCTTGAGGCTCTTAACATCGACAAGTACGGGCTCGACGAGATAGACAACAAGATACTGCTAACAATCATAGACAAGTTCAAGGGCGGACCCGTCGGCATAAGCACAATAGCCACTGCCGTCGGGGAGGACGCAGGCACTATTGAGGAGGTGTACGAGCCTTTCCTCATCAAGGAGGGCTTCATCAAGCGCACTCCAAGGGGAAGGGAAGTGACTGACCTCGCCTACCATCACCTCGGGCGAACCCCCGCCCCCAAGGGCGACCCGCTGCAGGGAGACCTCTTCAACTAACCAAAGACACACAGACAACCATGAGTACCACTGCTAAGCTCCTGCTCCACTGCCCCGACCAGCCGGGCATCCTCGCACAGGTGACCAACTTCATCACTGTCAACAAGGGTAACATCGTCTACCTCGACCAGCACGTCGACCACTCGGACAACATCTTCTTCATGCGCATCGAGTGGGACTTGCAAGGCTTCCTCATCCCGCGAGAGAAGATAGGCGACTACTTCGAGACGCTCTACGGGCAGAAGTACCAGATGGAGTTCCGCCTCTACTTCTCTGACCTGAAGCCACGCATGGCTATCTTCGTCTCTAAGATGTCGCACTGCCTCTACGATATGCTTGCCCGACACACCGCAGGGGAGTGGGACGTGGACATACCGCTTGTCCTCTCCAACCACCCCGACCTTCGCCCCGCAGCCGAGCGCTTTGGCATTCCCTTCCACGAGTTCCCCATAACGAAGGAGAACAAAGAGAGCCAAGAGGAGGCAGAGCTTAAGCTACTCAGGGACAACGGGGTGACCTTCATCGTCCTCGCCCGCTATATGCAGATAGTCTCCGACAAGCTCATTGAGGCTTACCCAAACCACATCATCAACATCCACCACTCCTTCCTGCCAGCCTTCGTGGGCGCCAAGCCTTACCACGCCGCCTTCCAGAGGGGGGTGAAGATAATAGGGGCTACGAGCCACTACGTAACGGCTGACCTCGACGCGGGGCCAATAATAGAGCAGGATGTGGTGCGCATCACGCACAAGGACACGGTCCAGGACCTCATACAGAAGGGAAAGGACCTCGAGAAGATAGTCCTCTCGCGCGCCGTGCAGAAGCACATAGACCGCAAGGTGCTCGTCTACAAGAACAAGACCGTCATCTTCAGTTAAGCGCACGCTTGAGGCCCATAGCCGCGGGCGGTTGGCGAGAAGGCCAGCCGCCCGCAGTCTTTTCATGCCCTTAGCCGTAAGGTGTCGCACTCCACTCATTGAGTCGATTGTGGTCCACTCATTGAGTCGATTGTGGTCCACTCATTGAGTCGATTGTGGTCCACTCATTGAGTCGATTGCGGTCCACTCATTGAGTGCACTTCACCCCACTCACTGAGTGGGGTTCGGCATCTCACTGACAAAGCAGGCGGCAACGCACTCTCAGATGCGCTGCCGCCTGCAATAGGGGCGTTATGGCCTAAAGGTCGAGCTTGTGCGCGGCGTCGCGGTACCATTCGTACTGGCGCCACGCTGCGTTGTAGTTGTCCCTGCCCTCCTGAGGCACGTACATCGACACTGCGACGCTGTGCTCCTGGTCGGTGAGGCGGGGGCGGAAGACTGAGGAGTACGAAGTCACCCACGAGGGGGAGAGGTAGCGGTAAGGCACTGCCTCGTCCAGCGCCGAGAGCCACTGCTGGTAGGCGTCCTCGTCGAGCCACGCGCCCATGCAGCTGCCTATGTCGTAGTACTCAGGCTTCCAGCCCGTCTGGCTTGCGTAAGCGCAGTACTGCTGCAAGCCCTCCAAGGGGAAGCTATCAAGGGGCGAGAGCAAGGCGGCGGTGCGAGTGGCTAAGAGGGGCAGAGAGCTGCTGCGTATGGCTGAGATGACGACCCCGTAGTTGTCGGCGTACTCCTCGTAGTACTGCTCCGCGATGTCCTTGGGGTAGCCCTCCGCCTCGAAGAGGAAGGGCATAAGCTTGTCGTAAGCAGCCCCGTTGGCAGGCGTCTCGGCGGGCGTGCCGATGCTCCAGTCGGTGAGCTCCCTCAGCTCGTACGCCACCTCGACGCACTGCATGAAGCACGCGTCGTAGAGGATGTACCGCCAGTGCGCACCCGCCTGCTCCAAGACGTGCCTCAGCGTCGGTATGCTCATCTGCTGCCCTGTGTTGGAGGAGGTGTTCTCGCCGTTGTCTATGCCTATCGTCCTGCTGCTTCCGTTGGAGGCAGAGGCGGGTATCCACCCGCTGCCGTGCGACCAGAGGACGAGGGCGTACTCGTCGCTTGGGTTAGCCTCAATCATATATCGGAGCGCGCCGAGCATCGTTGCGCTGTCGGTGCTGATGACATCCGACGAGTACTCGAACTGGAGGCTCTCCCCCTGAGCCTTCGTAAGGCAGAGTATCTCGGGGTTGATGTCCGAGCGGCTGTTGTCGAAGAAGACAACGAGGCGGCAGCTGTCGGGGATAAGGCTCGTGGCTGAGCGCATCTCGTTGAGGTCGCCCTGGGCGTACTGGGTGAGGGAGTTCTCCCCCATCATATAGACGATGACGGTGCGCCTCGTTGGGCTGTCGGGCAGGGTGAGCGTGTCGCTGCAAGAGGCTAAGAGCAGGGCTGCGAGGAGGGGAAGGAGGCGCTTCATAGGCGCGAAGATAGTAAATCCTCAGGCAATAAAAGGGAGGGCGCGGCGTTAATTAAGGTGTATGCAGTGGACTGACCAGATAAGGCGCGTGAGGATAGCCCTCGTGGTGGCGGCGGTGCTGCTTGCCCTCGCCTCGCTCTTCGTCTCACACTTGCTTGTCAATGACCTATCGAGCGAGGAGCAGGGCAACGTCGGGGTGTGGGCGGAGGCTATGCGCTCGCTCAACACAGCCGACGAGACGACCGACCTCTCGCTGGTGCTCAAGGTGCTGAACGGCAACGACAACATCCCCGTCATCGTGCTCGACAGCGAGGGGGAGGTGCAGGAGTGGCGCAACATCAGCGTGAAGGGCAAGAGCGAGGAGGAGATACTCAGGAACGTGCGCCGCCGCGCGAGGGACATGGAGGCTGAGGGCAACGTGATACGTGTGGACGAGTGGAAGGTCTGCTTCGGTGAGAGCCTTATGCTGAGGCGCTTGGCGTGGTACCCCTACGTGCAGCTCTCTGTCGTAATCATCTTCGTCTTGGTAGCCCTCTTCGCCCTGCTGAGCAGCAAGAGGGCGGAGCAGAACAAGGTGTGGGTAGGCTTGTCGAAGGAGACTGCCCACCAGCTCGGCACGCCCATAAGCAGCCTGATGGCGTGGGTGGAGGTGCTCAAGGAGAGCTACCCCCAAGACCAGCTCATCCCTGAGATGGACAGGGACGTGAAGCGGCTGCAGTGCGTGGCTGAGCGCTTCTCCAAAATAGGCTCGCTGCCTGAGCCCAAGGCGGAGGACATCAGGCAGCTGCTCGGGAACGTGGTGCAATATATAAGACCTCGAACCAGCGACAAGGTTGCGATTGAGTGCCTCCTGCCTGGGCAGCCTCTCGTGGCGGACCTCTGCGCCACGCTGTTCGAGTGGGTTGTTGAGAACCTTTGCAAGAACGCCATAGACGCGATGGAGGGCAAGGGCCGTCTGCTCATCACGGCGAGGGAGGAGGACAGCCTCTTCGCCGTCGAGGTGAGCGACACGGGCAAGGGCATACCCGCCAAGTACCTAAGCACGGTCTTCATGCCGGGCTTCACCACCAAGAAGCGCGGCTGGGGCTTGGGGCTCTCGCTCGCGAAGAGGATAATAGAGGAGTACCACAAGGGGCGCATCTTCGTGAAGAGCTCCGAGGCGGGGCGGGGGACGACCTTCCGCATAGAGCTTCGCAAGCCTAACTCCCGGCTGCGCCACAAAGCCCTAAGCCTTTTCGGCTTCTAAGCACCCTTCGTAACACCTGTATAACACCCTTCGTGGTCCCTGTATAGTACCCTTCGTACACCTGCTAACAAGCACCTCCGTTGAGGTGCTAACAAGCAGGTGTACGAAGGGTAGCGTATAGGCGTGACGATCCCTCACCCTAAGGCGCAACGGAGCCTTGGGCTAAAGCTCCACCTCGAGTCCGTCGTAGGCGAGGTAGACCCCCTTGGGGAGGCGTGCCTGCGCCTCCTCGTAGAGGCCGATGTGGTGCGTAACGTGCACGAGGTAGGCTCTCTCAGGCTGAAGCCGCTCTATGAAGCTGAGAGCCTCGGCCACGAGTATGTGGCTGTGGTGCGGCCGCTCCCAGCGGAGGGCGTTGACGACAAGCGTCTTGACACCGCTGAGCATAGCCATCTGCCGCGGCTCGATGCTCTTCATGTCCGTGATGTAGGCAAGGGAGCCTATGCGGAAGCCGAGGATAGGCATGCGGTCGTGCATTACCTCTATGGGCAGTATCTCGGTCTCGCCTACCAGGAAGGGCTGCCCCGCCTCAATCGGGTGGGTGGAGAGCAGTGGGACGCCAGGGTAGAGATGCTCTTGGAAGCAGTAAGGGAGCTGGCGGCGCAGGGCTGCGAGAGTGCTTCGCGAGGCGTAGATGTCCAAGCCGCCGAAGACGCAGAAGCCCCTCAGGTCGTCCAGTCCCCCAACGTGGTCGTAGTGGATGTGCGTGAGCAGGACGGCGTCGAGGGGATAGAAGGGAAGGGGAAGGAGCTGCTCTCGGATGTCGGGACCAGCGTCGAGGAGGATGCGCTCGTGCCTCGTCTCAAGCAGGGCAGCCGTCCTAAGGCGGCGGTCTCTTGGGTCTGCGCTCTTGCACACGGGGCATTGGCAGCCAAGGATGGGAACGCCTGCCGATGTGCCTGTGCCGAGGAAGCGGAGGCGGGGGCGAGGCGGCCCAAGGTACGGGGGGAGGTCAGCCAGCTGCGCCTCGGGCCGCTTGTTGAGAGGGGAGGGTGTCACAGCCCAAGCTCGCGGATGATGTTGTCTGCTCCCAAGAGCTTGTCCACAATGAAGAGGACGAAGCGAATGTCCACGCCTATGCAGCGTTGCAGGTCCTCGTTGAAGGAGATGTCTCCCGACATTGCCTCCCAGTTGCCGTCGAAGGCGAGGCCTATGAGCTCCCCCTTGCCGTTGAACATGGGGCTTCCGCTGTTGCCGCCCGTGATGTCGTTGTTGGAGAGGAAGCAAAGGTGCAGCTGGGACGTGTTCTTGTCTCTGTAGCGCCCGAAGTCGCCCTTGCGCAGAAGCTCCACTATCTCAGGCTCTAAGGCGTAGTCCTCTATCTCCTCTTGCTTGGAAGCCTTGTCGAGTAGACTTCCGCTGTCGGTGTAGAAGTCGTAGTGAGTGCCCTCAGCCGTGTAGTCCTCCACGAAGCCGTAGGAGAGACGCATGGAGAAGTTAGCGTCGCTGTAGTGCGGCTCTTCTTGTTCCATCTCAAGGAGTGCCTGCGTCAGGAGGTCCTCGTTCTCTTTGATGGAGGCTTTCGCCTCAAGTTGAGAGGCTGCGATGTCTGCGCTTAAGAGGCTGATGTCCCTTGCGTAGACGAGCGCCGGGTCGCTGGAAAGGAGCGTGGTGTCCTGCAGGATTAAGTCGAGGCACAGTGTGTCCTTGAGGCAGGTTCTTGCATAAAGGTCGTGGGCGTAAGCCTTGCAGTCGCCTGCGAAGTCTGCGTCAATCGTAGAGTAGAAGGCGGGTAGATACTCCACAGGGACGCTGTCTCGGTAGAGGGAGAGGAGCTCCGCCATCACCTCCTCGTCCACCTGCGGCTCGTAGTCCTTGTAGAACGTGCGGAGGCGCTCCCTTGCCTCTTCAACGGAGAGGCTGTCGGGCTCTGAGGGGAGGGACGAGAGTATGTCCGCCGCCTGAAATATCTCTATGCCCCGCTTGAAGGTCTCCGTGAAGAAGCCTTGCGCCCTCACGCCCTCGGCTACGTACTTGTAAGCCTCCCCGAGGGCGGGCAGCACCTCGGCGAAGCGCTGGGTGCGGTCTGAGTCCTCAAGGCACCAGTCAGCCAGCACTTGCTCCAGCTTCTGCTTCTCCTCGATTACTTGCAAGTCCCTCACCGCCTTGTTCATCCCTATGCTGTTCTTCCAGTAGTTGCTGCTTGAGGCGTACTTAGAGGCGTACTTCAGGGCTATGCCCTTGTCGGTGTCCATCCAACGCTTCCACACATCCTGCTTCTTGCCCCTTACGTCTATCATACTGACGTTCACGCCGTCCACCCTCAAGGCGACGCCGTCGCTCGAGAGGTAGCGCGACGTGCTGCCAGGGTAGCCGACGGTCATACAGAAGTCGCCGGGCTCATAGCCGTCAAGGCTGACGGGTGCGTAGCGCACGGTGGAGAGGGGGACGTTGTCAGGGCTATACTCCGCGGGGTCTCCGAGCGAGTCGGCATAAACACGGAAGACGGAGAAGTCGCAAGTCTGCCTTGGCCACATCCAGTTGTCCGTGTCGCCCCCGAACTTGCCCAAGCTCTGGGGAGGCACTGCCACAAGCCTCACATCGTTGTACACCTTATAAATAGAGGCGTAGAAGCGGCTTGACCCGAAGTAGGACTTCACGAGGCAGTAACGGTCGGGATAGGCTTCGGTGTACTCATCCTCCACTGACTGAATGACGCTGTCCACCTTGTCAGCCGCACAGCCTTCCATCCCTCGGCGCACTCGCGTTGTGCAGTCAACCGTGCGCTCGAGGAAGCGCACGAAGAGCCCGTCCACGGGACGCTCCTCTGCGCAGGAGTGGGCAACGAAGCCATCGTCGAGAAGGTCGTCCTCAGTGGAGGACAGCGCCTGCACCGAGAAGTAGCCGCAGTGGTGGTTGGTGAAGACCAGCCCGTTGGGGCTGACCACCACGGCGGAGCAATAGTCTCCGAAGTCGAGCACACAGTCCTTGAGGCTCGGTCCGTTAGTGTTGTAGAGGTCTCTCTGTGTTAGCTCCAGACCCATCTCCCTCATAATCTCGTATGTCCGTGCGTCGAGCTGGTTGAGCATCCACATACCCTCGTCGGCGGATGCTCCAAGGCTTGCAAGGAGCAAGGCACCTGCAATAAGAAGGTTCTTGCGTGTCATGTCTATATCGTTATGCGTTTACTTCTTCTTAGGATGTCTGCGTGCGGAACCCTCGTCAACGTCCGTGAACTGGTCGGGGTGAAGGAACTTCATCCAGTCATCCTTCCTGAATCGCTTGCCCGCAGACGGTGCCTCCGCCTGATGCTTCTTAGTGCGAGCAGTCTTACCGGCTGCCTCCGCACGGCGCTCGCGACGGTTCTTCTTCAGTTGAGGGGCTGCCTCGTCACGGTTGAAAGCACGCTCGCGCCTCTCCCTGTCGCCGCCTCCTCCGCTCCACGCACTGCGCCCGCTCTTTGCGGCAGGTCCGCTTGAGCCTCCCTGACTGTCGGCAATGGCAGCGTCAACCACACGCCCCTTTATGCGAAGCCCCTTCAGTCCTTGTATCACTCGGTCGGCATCCTGCTCAGGCACTTCTATGAAGGAGAAGTTCCTCAGAAGGTCTATCCTGCCCAGCTGCACCTTGCCGCCACGGACGTGCTCGTTCAAGAGGCGGATGATCTCCTTGGCGAAGTAGCCGTCCGCCTTCGAGACGGTGAGGAAGATCCTCGCGAAGCCCGGCTCGGGCTGCCTCGAGCCGTCGCGCTTTCGTCCCTTGCCTTGAGAGGCTTCCCTGCCTCTACTTGACGAGCTGTCCGCCACGTCCTCTATCTCTGGGGCGTTGGCGTAGTAGCGGATGAAGCGCCCGAACTCGCGGGAGAGCACCCTCTTTACCAAGTCCTCCTTGTCGAGCCACTCGAAGCGTGTGCTCACCTCCTGCATAAAGGGCGCTATCTCCTCCTCGTCAACCTCCGTGCGCTCTATCTCGTCTATGACATGGTACAACTGCTTGGCGCATATCTCCCTTGGCTGCGGAAGCAGAGCCCGCTCAAAAGGCTTCTTTATCTCTCGCTCCAACTGCTTGATCTTCCGCCCCTCCCTTTGGTGCACGATGGATATAGAAGTGCCCGTCTTCCCCGCCCTGCCCGTGCGTCCGCTACGGTGTATGTAGTTCTCATCGTCGTCAGGCAAGCCGAAATTAATGACGTGAGTAAGGTCGTCCACGTCAAGGCCTCGGGCGGCAACGTCGGTGGCTACCAAGAGCTGGGTGCGATGCCCGCGGAAGCGTTGCATGGTGAGGTCTCTTTGCTGCTGGCTGAGGTCGCCGTGCAGAGCCTCAGCGTTGTATCCGTCACGTATCAGATTGTCCGCCACCTGCTGGGTCTCCACCCTTGTGCGGCAGAAGATGATGGCGTATATCTTTGGGAAGTAGTCCACCACGCGCTTAAGGGCGAGGTACTTGTCCTTCGCAGGCACCATATAGTAGACGTGGTTCACGTTCTCCGCCCCCTCGTTGCGTGAGCCCACCTGTATGGTTGATGCGTCGTGGAGGTAGCGTTGGGCGATGCGCTCTATCTCCTTGCTCATCGTTGCGGAGAAGAGGAGGGAGCGGTGCTCTGTGGTAAGTCCTTCGAGGATAGCCTCCAACTCGTCGTGGAAGCCCATGGAGAGCATCTCGTCCGCCTCGTCGAGAACCAGCACGCCTACCTCCGAAAGGTCGGCAGCCCCTCGCCTCATGAGGTCAAGCACCCTGCCGGGTGTCGCCACCACGATGTCCACGCCCCCTTTAAGCGCCCTTATCTGAGGCTCTATGTTCGCCCCGCCGTACACGGCGAGTATGCGAACCGCCTCAAGGTGGGAGGCGAAGCTCTGCATATCGTCCGCTATCTGGAGGCAAAGCTCACGGGTGGGGCTCAGTATAAGGCAGAGCGGCAGGCGGCCTTTGGTGGAGGGGCGCTGCTCCTCGTGGAGCTTCTGAAGGATGGGCAAGCCGTAAGCCGCCGTCTTCCCCGTGCCCGTCTGGGCGAGGCCTATCAGGTCTCCTCCGTCCTGCAAGAGGTGTGGAATCACTTGCTCCTGTATTGGCATCGGGTGCTCGTATCCCTGCTCCTCGACTGCCTTCAGCAAGGGTTCGCAGAGGCCGAGGTCTGTGAAGTTGGTCATAGTCAAGTCAAAGCTGTTAAGTCGGGCGCGAAGGTAGTGTTTATTGTCGAATTAGGCAAACAGCGCGGCGACGAGCCTTAAGGCGACGGGCTTGCGGTCAGCGGATAAGCACCTTGCGTCCGCCCTTGATGTAAACGCCCCTCTGAGTGGGACGAGCTACGGGTCTGCCTGAGAGGTCGTAGTAAGTGTCCTCGAGAGGCTGCCGCCTCTGCGGTTGAGAGGCAATGGCGTGTACACTTGTGAGCCCAGTGTCTGTGTCTTCCTCGGAAGGCTCGGTGTCGTACGGGGTGATGAAGCCGAGGATAGCCTCAGCCCGCTTCCTGAACCACTGCTTGGCTTGCTCCTTCTGCAAGGCATAGTCGGTGCTGTCTCGGTTGGAGGTGTCGTTCTCTCTGTTATGCTCGAAGGCAGAGGAGGCGAAGGCATAGTACTCGTCGCAGTAGTCGAGCAGCTCGTCGGGCGGGGGGGGGGGGGGGGGGCGGGGGCGGGGGGGGGGGGGGGGGGGGGGGGGGGGGG
>JAJPYQ010000037.1 GCA_021204865.1 Prevotellaceae bacterium
CGTCGAACTGGTGCACTTCGGCACCGACAAGTTCATCACCACCATCAGATGAGGCGCACCCTCGCGACGCTTGCCCTTGCCCTTGTGGCTTGCTCAGCGCTTGCCCAAGTGGGCGAGTACCGCAGCGAGCTCGCCGTGGGAGTGAACGGCGGCTTGGTGTACAACCGAGTGTCCTTCGACCCCACCGTCAAGCAGCAGTTCCTCTCAGGCTCCACGATGGGAGTGACGCTCCGCTACACGTGCGAGCGCTACTTCGGCATGCGCTGCGCAGTGCAGGCGGAGGTGAACTACACGGGGCTGGGATGGCGGGAGGTAATCGAGACAAGCGAGGACACCTACCAGCGAAGGGTCTCGTACGTGCAGGTGCCTTTCCTCGCAAGCCTCGGCTTCGGCAAGGAGTACGGCGGGGTGATGGGCTACCTCGTGCTTGGTCCGCAGATAGCCTTCTACCTAAGCGACAGCGACAAGCGTGGCGGGGAGTGGACGGACGAGACGCTCGCCCTGCGCCCCAACCAAGTGACCGAGCAGTACGACCTGCCCATACAGAAGACCTTCGAGTACGGACTGACGGGAGGCTTGGGCTTCGAGGTGAACACCCGGCGGGCGGGGCACTTCGCCATAGAGGGGCGCTACTACTTCGCCCTCAGCGACATGTTCAACAACGGCAAGGCAGACTACTTCTCCCGCTCCGCCAACGGCACCATCATAGCCAAGGTCACCTACCTCTTCGACGTGATTAAGACGAAGCACCAATAGAGCTGGGCAAGGCTATGGCTGAGAGACAAGACTTCCTTGAGGGAAAGAGAGCGGTAACGTTCGTTGACCTGTTCGCTGGTGCGGGAGGCATCAGCGAAGGCTTCCTGCAGTCCTATACGCCTGACAAATACTACAAGTTCCTGCTTGCGAGCGACATCAACGAGAACTGCGAGCTTACCCATAGGGTTCGCTATAATCTTCAGCTCGGGCTTGACACCAAGTTCCTTACCGAGGACATTATGTCTCCTACCTTCATCGACCAGCTGACCCGTGCCTTGGGCGGAGCGTCGGTGGATGTCGTGACGGGCGGTCCGAGCTGCCAGTCCTTCAGCCTGTCGGGGCGGAGGCGCAAGTTCGACAAGCGTGACAACCTGTTCCTGCACTATCTGAACGTCATCCGCAAGCTGCGCCCGAAGTACTTCGTGATGGAGAACGTGAAAGGCTTGCTGACCAAGGACAAAGGGAGGTTCAAGGAGGAGATTATGCGGGAGATACGCTCCATCATAGACGACAGGCACGTCCCTGCTTTCCTCTCAAGCCTCGACCGTATGCTGTCTTCTTCGGCTTCGGCTTTCAAGAAGGAGGCTTACGAGTGCAAGGTAAGGATGGAACTCGCCAACGACGACGAGGCAGAGCAGTACCTCTGCCAGTACTTCCGTATCTTAGAGGTGCAGTTTAAGCATATCACCCGCCAGATAGATTACCGCTCAAGCAAGTCCGACCAAAGGATATGCACGATACGCCATGGGCTTAACCTGCTCAGGCGCACCAAGGAAAGGGAGGCTATCTCGAGGGCAATCATCAACGAGAAGGCACAGAATGACATAGACAACGATATGTTTGTCGAGGCTTTCGACGGCTTCCTCTCGCAGATTGACGACGAGAGCATAGTGAGAGCCATAACAGAGGCGATAGACCATGCTGCTGTCTTGGGCAACAACGAGGCAGACGTGCGTGAGTTCCGTGAGATGGTGTCGCTTTACACCGCCACGCTCGATGAGACCTTCGACAAGCTTCGCTCACTTGCAGCGGCAAACGGCGAGGAAGAAGCTTTTGCCTCCCTCGTGGACACCTTACGCCTTTATCGCATCTCAGCTCCGATAATAGTGAACGCCTCCGACTACGGCGTGCCTCAAAGCCGTGAAAGGGTGTTGTTCATAGGTTGCCGCAACGACCAGCCTCTTATCACTGCCATACCTCCAACCGTGGCTACAGAGGAGAAAGTCACCGTGTATGAGGCTATCCACGACTTGGACTTCATCGGCAACGGCGCTGTCGAGACGGAATATGCCCCTTGCGTAGAGAGTTCGCAGTATTCGTCTTTGCTCCGCCGAAGGGAGGTTGAGGGCAGAGCGTCCGCCTCTCCTACGGCGAAGACTTACTCCCAGTGGTCGAGAGAGGGGCGTTTTGCCCATAGGTTCAGCTTTGAGAGACAGCCTTTCTACGTTCGCAGTGCGGAAGACCTGAACGATATGTTCGGCGAAGTCCACGGATTGTACAATCACCAGACAAGCTTGCAAAGCGCAGACGTTAAGCGCAGGCTGTGCATCATAGCCAAGCACGGTGAGTACAACAGCAGTTGCAAACTTGAGCTTGCCAAGGTCGGGCTCGGCTCGCAGAAGCGCAACTACACTGTACTCGACCCGAAGGGGCAAAGCCCGACAGTGGTCACGATGCCCGACGATTTCATTCACTACTCCGCACACCGAGCCCTTACCGTCAGGGAAATGGCTCGCCTGCAGTCCTTCGACGACTCTTTCGTGTTCCAAGGGAAGAGGCAAACGGGCGGCAACAAGAGGAAGTCGGAGATACCGCAATACACCCTCGTCGGCAATGCCGTGCCGCCGTTGATGGCACGGGCCATCGGCAACGCCATCCTCAAGCACATAAAGCTGTAGGGCGATGATACACATGCGCCAATACAACGCCTTTGAGACTGACAACATCAAGTTTCTTGTTGACAGGCAGGTGGAGTTTACTACGATACAGATAACAGAGACTGGTCTAAGGAAAAGCATATTGGATGCGACCGCACCCGTAAGGAGCTATCTTAAGGAGCAAGGTATACACGACTATTCTCTCCAACAGCAAGGGACTGAACATAAACGTGCCATCGACACGTTTGTATTAGACGAGGGTACGATGTATGAGACCAAGACACGCTATACCGTCCTGTCACCAAGAAAGGAGACCCTCGGCTTTGGGTTGCGAGAGTGAAAGGCGCTTCTTTCTTTAAGGCTGACGACATCTTCGCCATAATAGCTTACCGCCACCTTCTTTATGTGGTTAATATCACGTCGGTTGACATCCCCAAAGCCTGCCGTTCTGTAATCAGTACACCACTAAAGGATTTGATTGTCCAAATTGAAAGAGAAAAGAATAGTGTAAGCAATGAGCTCTTGTCGTTGATAAGAGATAGGATGACCAGCTGGATACCTGTAGAAGTGATGGCGGATACTGGCATCGGGCGCACTGTGGAAACGATGTTGGGCATACCCATGAACGCTTCAAAAGAGCCTGATTACAAGGGTATCGAGCTTAAGAGCCTCCGGCAAGCCTCAACGGTTAGGGCGGCATTATTCACGCAAACTCCCGACTGGCTTATCAGCAGGTTGAAAAGCGGAAGGGAAATAGTTGAGGCTTATGGCTATATTCATGAAGGTCTTTCTGCCAAGACTTTACAGGTGACAGTCAGAGCTAATAAGCCCAATATGCAGAGATTGGGATTGTTCGTGAACAGAGAGGAGGAAATCTTGGAGATTGACGAGTTCGGTTTACTCCCGAAGCCAGATGGCACATATCGCAGGATACAAGATGTGGCATCGTGGCAGTTGCCAAAGCTCCACGATAGGCTGTTGACGAAGCATCGTGAAACATTCTGGATAGATGTTGAGACGAGGGATATTGATGGCAGGGAATACTTCAGATGTCGCGCTATTGAGCATACGAAGAACCCATTAGTTCACCAGTTTGATAACCTGCTTCAGCAAGGAGACATACAAGTGGACTTGCTGCTTTGCCGCCCTTCGGGTCACGGTGACACCTATAGCTTCAAGATAAAGAAAAAGTCTCGCCCATTGTTGTTCCCTGAGTCTGAAAGGCATATTCTCATCGATGGCTGACTTCCCTCGCTGATTAAACGCACAGCTCCGACTTCAGGCAAGCACCGTGCAGGCTTCGCTGTGCCTTGGCTAAGCAAAAAGACACACGAGGGGGCGTTACGCTGTCTTTTTTCTGCCCTTAGGGTGCGCTGATAGTGGTTTTTAGTTAACTTTGCTCGGTTTAAGGCAGGCAAAGGACATCGTATCACTATTGAAAAGATAGATAAGCTGGACAAGAAAATCCTTGAGATCATATCGAACAACGCCCGCATCCCCTTCAAGGACGTGGCGGCGGAGTGCGGAGTGAGCCGCGCCGCCACATAGCCAAGGTCACCTACCTCTTCGACGTGATTAAGACGAAGCACCACTAAAGCAATCGATACACTATGAACAACGCAAGCACAAGTCTCAGGCCGGGGACGCTCCTTGAAGGGGGCAAGTACCGCATAGTACGCTTCATCTCGAGCGGCGGCTTCGGCTGCACCTACGAGGCGGAGCACACGCAGATGCAGTCACGCATAGCCATCAAGGAGTTCTTCATCTCCGACTTCTGCAACCGCGACGAGCGGACAGGTGCGGTTAGCCTCGCCACGCAGTCGAAGCGAGAGCTGGTGGAGAAGCTCAGGAAGAAGTTCGTGGAGGAGGCTCGCTCGGTGTTCCGTATGCAGCACGACCACATCGTCAGGGTGATGGATGTGTTCGAGGCGAACGGCACTGCCTACTACGCCATGGACTACATCGAGGGGCAGTCGCTTGCAGACTTGGTCAAGCGCAGAGGACCGCTGCCCGAAGCTGAGGCGGTGGGATACATAAGGCAGGTGGCGGACGCTCTCGCCTATGTACACTCCCTCAACCGCCTGCACCTCGACGTTAAGCCGGGCAACATTATGGTGAACAAAAGGGGCAAGGCTATACTCATCGACTTCGGCGCGTCGAAGCAGTACGACGAGGTGGACGGGGAGAACACCTCAACCCTGATGGGAAGGACACCGGGCTTCGCTCCCCCAGAGCAGATGGACAACTCGGTCGGTCACTTCTATCCCTCGACGGAC
>JAJPYQ010000057.1:0-3488 GCA_021204865.1 Prevotellaceae bacterium
CTACCCCCCCCGGCTCAGGCCCCGCGTGGCCTCTGACTTGTCCAGATGCCACAGGGTTCGGGGACGGGGCGCTGAGCAGTAAACCTCTATTCTTTCGAGAACTTCAGCCCGAGGTAGAGCCCGTCGTACTTGCTCAGGAGGTTGGTGAGGATGCTTGCGCTGCTGGCGATGTTGCTCACGCCGCTGCATACGGCCTCAAGCAGGTCGAGCATCTTGTCCATGCTCATGGCCAGCTGAAGGCTGCCGTTGGAGATGTCGGCGTTGATGCTGAGGTCTTTCTTCAGGATTGTGAAGATCACGTCGCTGTCGTCCACGTCCCAGGAGACGTTGATCTTCTTGCCGCCGATGGTTATTGAGCCCGTCTTGTCCTCGTCGAGCTGCAGCACCACGTCGCCTGCCTTGAAGCCGACCTTCTGGAGGAACTCGTCGAGCTTGTCCTCCATCTTGCTTGAGGCAACGTCCCCGCCTATCTTGCTGAGCACGTTGTCGCTCTCCATCACGATGCAGGGCTCTGTGTAGTCCCAAGTGCCCACGAGGTTGTCCACGGTCAGCTTGTTAGCCCCGAGCAGGTTGCTCACGATGCCTGTGACAAGGTTGGACAAGCCGCTCGAGGAGGAGGAGCTGCTGCTGCCGCTTGATATCTTCTTCAGTACGTCGCTCAGTTGTGCGTTGGCTGCCATTGGCACAGCCAGCATGAACATTGCCGCAAGGGCGAAACGGATGGTCTTCTTCATTGTCGTATGCGTTTCTTTGGTTAGTGTTTCGGTGCAAAGTTAGTGCTTTTATTCGTAAATTGCGCCCTCAATGAACTGATACATCATAATATGTTTAAGAGGAGATTTGTCATTACGCTCGCATTTACGCTCGCCTTTGGGGGTGCGGCGATGGCTGTGCCCGCCAAGCGAGGGGTGGTCAGGACGCTGACTTTGAGCGACGGCACAGAGGTGCAGGCGACGCTTGTGGGAGACGAGAACGTGCACTTCTACCGCACCACAGAGGGGAAGTGCGTGCAACGGGTGGGGGAGGCCTGGGAGTACGTCAGCGAGGACTCGCTCCACAGGTTAAGGAGCAGGCGCATGGAGACGAGGAACTCCGCCCGCAGGGCGAAGGCCGCCAAGAGGCAAAGCACAGCATATACCGGCACGAGGAAAGGGCTTGTGATACTGGTGAATTTCGCAGACCTAAGCTTCACGACGACGCAGACGGAGTGGGACAACTACTTCAACCAAGTGGGCTACAGCACGGCGGGTATGGCAGGCTCTGTGCACGACTACTTCAGCGAGCAGAGCTACGGCAAGTTCGACCTAAGCTTCGACGTTGTGGGTCCCGTGACGGTTAGCAAGAAGTACAGCTACTACGGCTCGGGCGACGAGGACAACGCTCCACTGATGATAAAGGAAGCGTGCCAGCTTGCCGACAGTCAGGTGAACTTCGCGGACTACGACTGGGACGGGGACGGGTACGTCGACCAAGTGTACGTGGTCTACGCTGGATACAACGAGGCGCAAGGGGCGAGCGAGGAGACCATCTGGCCTCACGAGTGGGCGCTGAGCGGGATGAGCATAACCCTTAAGCTCGACGGGGTGTGGATAGACACCTACGCCTGCTCCTCAGAGCTGCACGGCAGCGGAGCGACGGGCAAGACAGTCGTGGACGGCATAGGGACAGCCTGCCACGAGTTCAGCCACTGCCTCGGCTTGCCCGACTTCTACGACACGAGCGACACAGGCGCTAACTACGGTATGGACGTGTGGTCGGTGCTTGACTACGGGTCTTACAACGCAGACGGCTACGCGCCCGCAGCCTTCACCGCCTACGAGAGGCAGTTCTGCGGGTGGCTCGACTACACGGAGCTCAGCGCCTCTTGCCACGTCACGGACATGCCCTGCCTCACGGACGAGCCAGTGGCTTACGTCGTCTACAACGACGCCGACGCTGACGAGTACTACCTTCTCCAGAACATCCAGCAGACGGGCTTCAACAGCAAGGCATACGGTCACGGGCTGCTCATAATGCACGTGGACTACAGCGAGAGCGACTGGGAAGAGAACACTGTGAACAACACCAGCTCGCACCAGCGGATGACCCTCTTCGCAGCCGACAACAAGTACGGGCGGTATGGCTCTAACGCCAGCGGCGACCCCTTCCCTGGCACGAGCCTCAACACCACCTTCACCGACACCACGTCGCCTGCCTCAACGCTCTACAACCGCTCCGCCCTGGGGACGCTCTTTATGGGCAAGCCCATAGAGGGCATAGACGAGACAGGCGGCCTCATCAGCTTCGACTTTATGGGAGGGGCAGCCGACGTTGGAGTGCCAGAGGCGCTCGAGGCAGAGGACGTTGACGAGGAAGCCTCCTCGTTCACAGCCCTCTGGACAGCCGTCAGCGACGCCCTCAGCTATGACGTGTGCCTGACGGAGACCGTGGCGGACGAGGGCTTAGCCTCGCACGTGCTCATTGCCGAGGACTTCAGCGGCTGCTACTCCTCCACCTCCACAAGTCAGGACATCAGCTCCTCGCTCGACGCTTACCTCACCTCACAGAGCGGCTGGACGGGGCAGTACCTCTACTGCTCGCCCTACTACCTGCGCATCGGCAATCAGATGAAGAAAGGCTACGTGCAGACACCCGCCCTCAGTGTCGCCTCAGGCAGCGACATCACCATAATGCTTGGCGTGAGCTTCGGCACAGCCGGCAGCGGCTCGGCGGAGGTGGACATAGAGGCGCTGAGCGGAGCCTCAGGCTACGTCACCCTAAGCGGTGTCAGCGACTACTATCTGGCGGTTGTCTCCTCGTGGAGCTTAGGCGACTTCTACGTCAGCGTGCACTCCATATCCGACACCTACCTCCAGGGGCTCTACGTCTTCGAGGGAGACTACAAATGGGAAGACTTCGACGCATACCTCGCCCCGTCGAGGGTCAACGGGCTCTCCGCCTCTGCCTCCTCGTCTAACAGAGGCTGCGCAAGCCTCGGGCAGATCAGCGTTGAGGGAGGCGAGGGCGCAACACCGAGGCTCAACGCCGCCTCCAGCTCCACTTCCATCTACACCACCAAGGCTACCAGCTACACCTTCACCCGCCTCCAGCCCGCGGTCTACACCTACAAGGTACGTGCCGTCACAGCCCAGGGCACAGGCTCTTGGAGCAACACCGTGACAGTGGACCTCTCGGGAGCAGACGCCATAGCGCCCGTACGCTCTGCGCAGCCTGGCGCAGACACCCTCTACGACCTCTCGGGACGCCGAGTAGACACTCCCGCCCGAGGCATTTATATAAGGGACGGGAAGAAGTACCTTGCGCATTGAGTAACGCCTACGCTTAGTCGTCATGGTGGCCCTTGTTAGGGTGACTGTCGTGACCCTAACAAGGGTGACCGCAGTGACCCTAACAAGGGTGGCGGTGGCGACTGTTATATAGGCTTCGTGGCGATGGCGTAAGGGTGGCGGTGGTCCCTGTATAACACCCTTCATACACCTGCTAACAAG
>JAJPYQ010000057.1:3588-9556 GCA_021204865.1 Prevotellaceae bacterium
CAGGTGTTTTGAGGTGCTAACAAGCAGGTGTTTTGAGGTGCTAACAAGCAGGTGTTTTGAGGTGCTAACAAGCAGGTGTGCGAGACCTATATAGGGGGCGTAATGAAACCTCTTATACGGGGGCGACGGTGTCTCTTATACGGGCGTGACGCTCCCCGAAGGCTGCCTAAGTACAAATCGAGCGGTTTATCGCCGCTTTAGGTCTTTGACGGTCGGTGGGAAGCCTTTACCTTTGCGCCCAGATATAATAATAAGTAATCGTTATGAGGTCTGAACTCGGATGGTTGTCCGCCCTTGCGCTGTCGCTGCTGCTGGTGGCTTGTGGGCGTGGCGGCTCGGGTGGCGACAAGCCTCAGGCAGTGGGGCTGACCACTTTGGCTGTCTCGGAGCGGCGGTCAGTGCTCCGTTACCCTGGCAGGGTGAGGGCCAGTGAGGATGTGTCTCTCGCCTTCAGGGTCAGTGGCACGATAGGGCGGATGCTGGTGGAGGAGGGCGAGAGGGTAGAGGCGGGTCAGCTGTTGGCGGAGCTTGAGGCGGGCGACTACGAGGTGCAGTTGCAAGCTGCTGAGGCGGAGTACGCCCAGGTGAAGGCTGAGGCGGAGCGTGTGATAGCCCTTTACGAGGACAGTGGCACTACCGCCAACGCCTACGACAAGGCGGTGTACGGTTTAAGGCAGATGGAGGCTAAGCTGCGGCACAGTCAGGACGAGCTGTCGTACACGCGGCTCACCGCCCCGTTCGCGGGCTATGTGCAGTCTTGCCTGAGGGATGCGCACGAGACAGTGGGTGCGGGCAGTCCTGTTATAACGCTTGTAAGCACCGACGCGCCTCGGGTGGAGATAAGTCTCAGTGCCTCGGACTACGCCCGCCGCTCGGAGTTCAGCGCCTTCAGCTGCTCCTTCGACATCTTCCCTGGGCAGACCTATAGCTTAAGTCCCATAGGCATAGCTCCCAAGGCAAACGCCAACCAGCTGTACACGATGAGGCTGAGGCTTGAGGCGGGTGAGGGCCCGCTGCCTGCTCCGGGGATGAACACGACGGTGAGCATACGCCTGCGGGAGGGCGACGAGGTGGCATACGCTGTTCCCACGGGGGCAATCCTTGAGGAGGGAGGCGTGAGCAGTCTCTTGCTCTTCAGCAGGAAGGACAGTACGGTGCACAGTGTGCCTGTGACGGTGGTGGGGCTGCTGGGCGACGGCACGAGCCTTGTGACGTCCTCCGCCCTGAGTGCGGGCGACGAGGTGGTGAGCTCGGGCGTTCACCACGTGAGGGAGGGTGAGCGTGTGCGCCCGATGCCGCGGGAGAGCGAGACCAACGTGGGAGGGTTGCTATGAGCGTAGACCTGAGCTCTTGGGCGTTCCGTAACAAGAAGCTGATATACTTCCTCGTGGCGGTGCTGCTTGCGGGGGGCGCTTACTCCTGCTACGAGATGAGCAAGCTCGAAGACCCTGAAGTTAAGGTGAAGCTCGCCCTTGTGGTGACGGCGTACCCCGGTGCGTCTGCCCATCAGGTGGAGATGGAGGTGACGGACGTGCTGGAGAAGAGCATACGCACGATGGGATGCCTCGACAACGTGGAGAGCTACTCCTACAACGACGTGTCGCTCATTCAGGTGGAGCTGCTTAGCACGGTGCCTGACGACGAGGTGGAGCAGCAGTGGGACTTGCTCCGCCGCAAGGTCAATGACGCACAGGCTTCGCTTCCCTCAGGCGCGGGGCAGCCGATGGTGCAAGACGACTTCGGCAATCTCTACGGCATCTTCTACGCCTTGACGGGCGACGGGCAGAGCGAGCGGGAGCTGCAGGACTATGCTGAGCTTCTGCAAAGGGAGCTGCAGGATGTGGAGGGAGTGGAGCGTGTGTCGCTTTACGGGAAGAGGGAGGAGAGCATAGACATAACGCTGCTCGAGGACCGTATGTCTACCCTCGGGGTGAAGCCCGCGGAGGTGTTCGCCACCCTTAACCAGCAGAACCAGACGACCTATGCGGGCTACTTCGACAACGGGGACATGCGGGTGAGGGTGACGGTGAGCGACAAGTTCCGCACCGTTGAGGACATAGGGGCGATGATTATACAAGGACACAGCGACGACCAGCTTAGGCTGAGGGACATCGCCCGCATAGAGAAGAGCCACGAGACGCCTGTCCGCAACCAGTTCTTCTACGACGGGCAGCGGGCGATAGGCATACTCGTGGCGGCAGCGCACGGGGAGGATATAGTAAAGGTGGGGAGAGCCGTGGAGAAGAGGCTGTCAGAGCTTGAGGGCAGTCGCCTGCCCGCGGGGATGGAGGCGCACAAGGTGTTCTACCAGCCTGAGCGTGTGACTCAGTCGCTTGGCTCGTTCGTCCTTAACCTCATAGAGTCGGTGGTGATAGTCATCGTGATACTAATGCTTGCGATGGGCTTCCGCAGTGGTATAATAATAGGCATAAGCCTCGTGGTGACTGTCTTTGGCTCGTTCCTTGTGCTTCAGCTGACGGGCGGCACTATGCAGAGGGTGTCCCTCGCAGCCTTTGTGCTGGCTATGGGGATGCTTGTGGACAATGCCATCGTCATAGTGGACGGCATCCTTGTGGACCTGAAGGCGGGGAAGCCACGGCGGGAGGCACTCACCGCCATAGGCAGGCAGACCGCTATGCCCCTGCTTGGCGCTACACTGATTGCCATCATCGCCTTCCTTCCCATCTATCTGTCGCCCGACACGGCTGGGGTGTACACCCACGACCTCTTCGTTGTGCTTGCCGTCTCGCTTCTGCTCAGTTGGGTGCTTGCACTCACTCACGTGCCTCTTATGGCTAACCGCCTGCTCCTCAAGGCGGCAAGCGAAGGCGAGGGCAAGCCGATGTACAATGGCAAGGTGTACAAGGCACTGAGGGCTTCCCTCCGCTTTGGCTTAAGGCATCGCTGGGGCTTCGTGGTGTCTATGGCGATACTGCTGCTGCTCTCCCTTGTGGGCTACAAGTACACCAAGCAAGGCTTCTTCCCCGATATGGTGTACGACCAGCTCTATGTGGAGTACAAGCTGCCCGAGGGAACGAACTACACCCGTGTGGAGCGAGACCTGAGGGAGATAGAGGCGTACCTTCGCACGAGAGAGGAGGTGACGCACGTAGCCATCTCAACGGGCGGCACGCCGGGGCGCTACAACCTTGTGCGGAGCATTGCCAACCCCTCGCTCTCATACGGGGAGCTTATCGTGGACTTCACCTCGCCCAAAGCCCTTGAGCGCAATATGGACGAGATACAGGCTCACCTCTGTGACGCTTACCCCGACGCTTACGTTAGGCTGAAGCGCTACAACCTGATGTTCAAGAAGTACCCCATCGAGGCGCAGTTCTGCGGACCAGACCCTGCGGTGCTTCACCAGCTTGCCGACAGTGCCTTAGCCATCGTGCGCCGCACCCCTGAGGTCTGCCTCCCCACGACGGACTGGGAGCCCCCAGTTCCCTTGCTCACCGTGGAGTACGACCAGCCTGCGGCACGCTCCCTTGGGCTTAGTCGCAGCGACGTCAGCCTGTCCCTGCTCGCTGCCACGGGCGGCATCCCCATAGGCTCGTTCTACGAAGGGGAGCACCGCAACAACATCTACCTTAAGAGCTGCCAAGAGGAGGGGAAGCCCGTAGAGGACTTGTCCGCCACGCAAGTCTTCTCCTCTCTGCCTTCCGTGCAAGGGCTGCTGAGCGAGGAGACGATGGCAAGGCTCGCCTCGGGTACGCTAAGCCGCGACGACCTTGTGGAAGCGATAATGGGCAGCACCCCGCTCAGGCAGGTGAGCAAGGCGGTGTCCATATCGTGGGAAGACCCCGTAGTGCCTCGCTACAACGGGGAGCGCAGTCAGAGGGTGCAATGCTCCCCCTCCCCTGGGGTGGAGACGGAGAAAGCGCGCCAAGCCATAGCCAAGGAGATAGAGGCGATACCGCTGCCCGAGGGCTACACCCTGCAGTGGCAAGGCGAGCGGGCGGCAAGCACCCGTTCTATGAAGTACCTCTTCCGAGGCTTCCCCCTCGCCGTCATCCTTATGGTGGCCATCCTCATAATGCTCTTCAAGGACTACCGCAAGCCCCTCGTCATCTTCTGCTGCCTGCCTATGATACTGGTGGGCGTGGTGGCTGTGATGCTCCTCACGGGCAAGGTGTTCAACTTCGTCGCCATCGTCGGTACGCTGGGGCTTATGGGCATGCTCATAAAGAACGGCATCGTGCTGATGGACGAGATAACGCTTGAGCTTAGCCGTGGGGCAAGCCCTACGGAGGCTCTCCTGGGCAGCGCGCAGAGCAGGCTTCGGCCAGTGATGATGGCTTCGCTCACCACCATACTCGGTATGATACCCTTGCTCGGCGACGATATGTTCGGCTCCCTTGCCGCAGCCATAATGGGCGGGCTGCTGTTCGCCACCGTCATCACCCTCTTGTTCCTGCCCGTGCTCTTCGCCCTCTTCTTCCACATCAAGCCCTCCGACCAGCAATGAGACGCTTAACCTTAATAGCCTCGCTCCTCTGCCTCTCTGCTATAATCCGGGCGCAAGGGGACACGCTCTCCCTCAACGAGTGCTGCGACCTTGCCCTGAGGCAGAACAAGCAGATGGCGATAGCCTCCCTCGAGACCCTCGGGGCGGGCTACCAAGCGAAGAGCCTAAGGGCTAACTTCTTCCCAAGCTTCACAGCCAACGGCACTGCCCTCTACAGCAACGCCAACGGCTCGCTCAGCATTGCTGGCGGCAACCTTCCCCTCTTCCTCGCCGACGGCTCTATGGGCGGGGGCTTCGCCTACTTCCCCGGAGCGGACATCGACTACAAGGTGGACGGGGTCTTCCTCGCGGGCGTGAGGCTGGAGCAGCCCCTCTACACGGGAGGCAAGATACGCGCGGCTTACGAGATGTCGAAGCTGGGCGTAGAGGCTTCGAGGCTTAACCAGAGGCTCAAGGCCGAGGAGGTGCTGGTCGAGACGGTCAAAGCCTACACTCAGGTGGTGGAGGCAAGGGAGATGCTCGAGGTAGCCAACCGCTACAACGAGACGCTGCTCGGGCTTGCGAGGGACGTGGAGAACGCCTGCCGCCACGGCCTCACCACAAGGAACGACGTGCTTAAGGTACAGGTACGCCTGAACGAGAGCGAGCTTAACATCCGTCGCTCCGAGAACGCCCTGCGACTTGCCTCCATGAGCCTCTGCCACCTCCTCGGCCTGCCGCTCGCCACGTCCATAGCCATCGACGGGGCGCTGCCCGAGGTACAGGTCACAGCCTCGGAAGCCTACGCTCAGGTCGCCTCCCGCCCAGAGTACGGGATGCTCGAGCAGCAGGTAGCCATAGCGGGGCAGCAGGTAAGGCTCGTCCGCAGCGAGAAGCTGCCCCAAGTGGGCGTGACTGGCGGCTACAGCTATATGCACGGCGTTAAGGTGAACGGCGAGCCCCTCTTCGACAAAGGCTCGTTCTCCGTGCTGCTTAACCTAAGCGTCCCGCTGTACCACTTCGGGGAGCGCGCCAACAAGGAGGCTGCCGCCAGGACTAAGCTCGAGGAGGCTCGCCTACAGCAGGACGACGCTGCCGAGCAGATGCTCCTCGAGCAGAGCCTCGCCCTCGACAACCTCGACGAGGCACAGCTTGAGGCTGAGCTTGCCGACCGCTCCCTCCAGCAGGCGGCAGAGAACATGCGCGTGAGCCGCAGCCACTACGACGCGGGACTCGAGACCCTCAGCGACCACCTCGAGGCGCAGACCCTCTGGCAGCAAGCCTACGAGAGGCAGGTGGCCGCCCGCTGCCGCCTCTACCTCTCCCGCCTCGAGTACCTCAAGGCCTCGGGCCAGCTTGAGGAGGAGTTCCCGCAACTACAGTAGAGTCCTTACAGATTACCCTTACCTTTCGCGACGAGTCACGGTGACTCGCCGCGACGACTCACTGTGACCTTTCGCAGTGCACTCACCGAGTGCACCAAAGTGCACTCACCGAATGCACCAAAGTGCGCTCACCGAA
>JAJPYQ010000057.1:9656-21250 GCA_021204865.1 Prevotellaceae bacterium
TCACCGAATGCACCAAAGTGCGCTCACCGAATGCACCAAAGTGCGCTCACCGAGTCCACTTCGAAGCCTACCTTATGGGCACAAAAAAGGAGCACCGCTGTCGGCGCTCCCTCGTAGCTCGTATCGGTTGTCCTTAGTTGTATAGCTCCGTGGAGAGGTATCGCTCGCCTGTGTCGGGCAGCAGGGCTATGATGCGCTTCCCCTCGTTCTCGGGGCGGACGGCGAGCTGCAACGCTCCCGCCACCGCCGCCCCGCTGGAGATGCCCACCATCAGTCCCTCGCAGCGCGACAGCTCGCGACCCGTGGCCATCGCCTCCTCGTTGCATATCCTCAGCACCTCGTCCACCTGCGACGCGTCGTAGGTCTGAGGCACGAAGCCTGCGCCTATGCCCTGTATCTTGTGGCTGCCTGCCTTCCCTCCGCTCAAGACGGGGCTTGAGGCGGGCTCCACTGCCACTACCCGCACCCTTCCTTGGCTGTGGGCCTTAAGCGCCCGTCCCACGCCTGATATAGTGCCGCCAGTGCCGACGCCTGCCACGAAGATGTCCACTCGTCCCTCCGTGTCCTGCCATATCTCCTCACCTGTGGTGAGGCGGTGCGTCTCGGGGTTGGCGGGGTTCACGAACTGCCCAGGTATCAGCGCCCCCTCGTGCTCTTTCAGCAGCTCGTTAGCCTTCTCTATCGCCCCAGCCATGCCTTTCGCCCCGGGGGTAAGCACCAGCTCAGCGCCGCAAGCCTTGAGCAGCAGCTGCCGCTCGAGGCTCATGCTGTCGGGCATCACTATTATAGCCTTATAGCCTTTCACCCTTGCTATCCAAGCCAGCCCAACGCCCGTGTTACCGCTCGTCGGCTCTATTATCACGCCGCCCTCACGGAGCAGCCCGCGCCGCTCGGCGTCCTCTATCATGCCCAGAGCGATGCGGTCTTTCACGCTGCCGCCGGGGTTGAAGTACTCAAGCTTAGCCACTATCTGTGCCTTCGCTCCCTTGGCTCTTGCCAGTCTCTCAAGGTTGAGCAGGGGGGTGTGCCCCACCAGCTCGGTAAGATTGCCGTAAATACGTTCCATAGTCTGTCTTCTTAGGTTAGTGTAGGGGCAAAGGTATCCATTAACGCCTGCTGTTCCAAGGCTTGCCTGCATCTAAGGGAAATAATTCTCTTTTCGCCCCCTCGACGTGGCACATCTTCTTCCTTTTACCCTCCGCCCCTCCCTTCGCTCATAATTAAGTTGTACCTTTGCCCCTGCATGAGGTACTTCATAAGGTTGAGCTTCGACGGCGCTCGATACCACGGCTGGCAGGCGCAGCCCAACGGCGTGAGCGTGCAGGAGGCACTGCAGCGATGCCTCTCCACGCTCCTAAGGCAGGACATAAAGGTGACTGGGGCGGGGCGCACCGACGCCGGGGTGCACGCAAGGCTGATGGTAGCCCACTTCGACGCTGAGGGCATAGACTGCCCCCAGCTCGCCTACAAGCTCAACAAGCTGCTGCCCGAGGACATAGCCGTGAGCCGGATAGAGCCTGTGAGCGAGGCCAGTCACGCCCGCTTCTCAGCCCTTAGCCGAACGTACCACTACTGCGTGCACCTGCGCAAGCTGCCCTTCCTCCGTGGGTACAGCCTGCGGCTCTTCGGGCAGATAGACTTCCCACGGATGAACGAGGCGGCACGCCTGCTCCTTGGCACGCACGACTTCACCAGCTTCAGCAAGCTAAGCACGGACACGAAGACCAACGTCTGCACCGTCTCGCAAGCCTTATGGGAGGAGACCGCCCCCGACGTGTGGCGCTTCTCCATCACCGCCAACCGCTTCCTCCGAGGGATGGTGAGAGCCATCGTGGGCACACTGCTTGTGGTGGGCAGGGGGAGGATGACCCTCTCTGATTTCTCCGAGGTGATAGCCAAGCACGACCGCTGCTCAGCGGGGGAGAACGTGCCGCCTCACGCCCTCTTCCTTGTGGACATACAGTACCCTCAGGAGCTATGATGTGGATGCTCTTCGCCCTCCTCTCAGCCACGCTGCTGGGGTTCTACGACGTGTTCAAGAAGCGCTCGCTTGGGGGCAACGCCGTCATCCCCGTGCTCTTCCTCAACACCCTCTTCTGCTCCCTCATCTTCGTCCCGCTGCTGCCAAGCATCCCCTTCGGCGGTTGGCACGAGCAGAGGTACGTCGTCCTTAAGAGCCTCATTGTGCTGAGCTCGTGGGCGTTCGGCTATGTGGGCATAAAGAACCTGCCGCTGACCCTTGTGGGCCCCATCAACGCTACCCGCCCCGTGATGGTGCTGCTTGGCGCGCTGCTTGTCTTTGGCGAGCGTCTCAACGTCTACCAGTGGATAGGCGTTGTATTCGCTGTTGTAAGCTTCTTCCTCCTTAGCCGCAGCGGGAAGAAGGAGGGCATAGACTTCCGCCACAACAAGTGGGTGGTCTGCGTTGTCCTTGCAGCCTTGCTTGGGGCGGTAAGCGGGCTTTACGACAAGTTCCTTATGGCTCCAGTCGAGAGTGGCGGCGTTGGTATGAACAGGATGATGGTGCAGTCTTACTACAACTTCTACCAGTGCCTAATCATGGGCATCGTCCTGCTCACCGTGTGGCTGCCCAAGCGACGCAGCTCCACCCCCTTCCGCTGGGACTGGTGCATCCCCTTGATAAGCATCTTCCTCTCGGCGGCTGACTTCGTTTATTTCTATGCCCTAAGCCTCGACGACGCCCTCGTCAGTGTCGTCTCTATGGTCAGGCGCAGCAGTGTTATAGTGAGTTTCCTCGTGGGAGCCTTCCTCTTTCGTGAGCGCAACCTTGCAAGCAAGGCGTTCGACTTGGCTATGGTTCTCATCGGTATGGTCTTTTTGTTTATTGGTTCGTTATGAAGAAAGCATTCCTCTTATCCCTTGCCTTAATCCTTTCCGCCTCCTTAAGCGCACAGTCCCTGCGCATGGCGGACGTTTTCTCCTCGATGCCCGACAGCCTTCTGCCCCTCCTCTCTTCGGTCAACCGACGGGATATGCTCGACTTCTATAATAATGGTATGGAAGCCCGTGTACATAACCAGCTGGGGGAGGAGTCTACGCTTAAGTCGCTCACCGACACTTACCTCCTTCTTCAGTCCTCCCCTGCTTCTCACGTGGAGATAAAGCTACTCGAGACAGCGGACACGGCTGAGTGTGTCATCGCTCTTGTGCGCACAGTAGAGACCCCTTCCCCTGACTCTGACGTTGAGCTATACGACACGCAGTGGCACCGCCTCCAATGGCTTGAGTTCCCTCGCCCCGCCATCGCTGACTTCTGGGCTTCCGTCCCCGACAGCCTCGCCTCCGCTGCCCGTTACGCCCAGCTCTCCCTTGCCGACCTGCCGCTTGTCTCCGTCTCCGTCTCCCCCGACGAGCCGCTCTTTACGCTCACCCTTGCCACAGAAGAGCTGGCGGAAAAAGAAAAGGATGCAGCCAAGCTCTTGGTGCATCCCTTACAGTATCTTTGGGACGGAGCGGCATTCCACCGCAAGGAATAACTTATGTCCCTCCTTCTTACTTGCCGGTACTCTTTGCGTAGCGGCTCATGAACTTGTCCACGCGCCCTGCCGTGTCCACCAGCTTGCTCTTGCCAGTGTAGAACGGGTGGGAGGTGCTTGAGATCTCAACCTTCACCAGCGGATACTCCTTGCCCTCAAACTCAACGGTCTCGTTCGACTTGCAGGTCGAGCGTGTGAGGAACATATCGCCGTTGCTCATGTCCTTGAACACTACCTCACGATAATTCTTCGGATGAATGCCTTGTTTCATAATGCTCTTTCTTTGTTTAGTTCGTTAATTATGCGGTTTCCATACGCATAGCGGGAGGCAAAGGTATCGCTTTTAGCTTTCCCCGCCAAATATTTCACCCACAAATGCCTCTTGCGCCACCCCATTGCCCTGCCTCTTCCACTTTTTACTGCCTTGTTGGTAGCCCAAACATATTATTTCGTAACTTCGCGGCGACTGATGAGGAAGGTATCACATACATTCATATTATAAAGCTTAAGAGTTATGGTAAGTTACAAAGATCTGGGGCTGGTGAACACCCGTGAAATGTTCGCTAAGGCTGTGGCAGGCGGCTATGCCATTCCCGCCTTCAACTTCAATACAATGGAGCAGATGCAGGCTATCGTGCAGGCTGCCGTAGAGACTAAGTCTCCCGTCATTATGCAGGTTTCCAAGGGCGCTCGCAACTATGCCAACGCCACCATCCTCCGCTATATGGCTGAGGGAGCTGTACAGTACGCCAAGGAGCTGGGCTGCCCCAACCCGCAGATAGTGTTGCACCTTGACCATGGGGACAGCTTCGAGCTTTGCAAGGACTGCATCGACAGCGGCTTCTCCTCCGTTATGTACGACGGCTCGAGCCTGCCTTACGAGGAGAACATAGCCATCACGAAGAAGGTTGTTGAGTACGCCCACGCCCACGACGTTACCGTTGAGGCGGAGCTTGGTGTGCTTGCGGGCATTGAGGACGAGGTGTCGAGCGCTGTGTCGCACTACACTAAGCCTGAGGAGGTGATAGACTTCAGTCAGCGCAGCGGTTGCGACAGCCTCGCCATCTCCATCGGCACAAGCCACGGAGCGTACAAGTTCACCCCTGAGCAGTGCACCCGTGACCCGAAGACTGGCAAGCTCGTCCCCCCACCATTGGCGTTCGACATCCTTCACGAGATAGAGAAGCGCATACCGGGCTTCCCCATCGTGCTGCACGGCAGCTCCTCAGTGCCTCAGGAAGAGGTGGACACCATCAACAAGTACGGCGGCAAGCTGCCCGACGCAGTGGGTATCCCCGAGGAGCAGCTGAGGGAAGCCTCGAAGAGCGCAGTGTGCAAGATTAACATCGACTCCGACTCACGCCTCGCTATGACGGCAGCCGTCCGCAAGCACCTCGCCGAGAACCCCAGCCATTTCGACCCGCGGCAGTACCTCAAGCCGGCAAGGGAGAACATGAAGAAGATGTACATCCACAAGATAGTGAACGTGCTTGGCTCTAACGACAAACTATAACCAAACCAACTTATTCACCTAAGCATTATGAAGAAGATCATTGCTTTGATTGCGCTCGCAGCCTCAGTGGCTGGCGTAAGCGCGCAGAACGCTGTGTCGAGCAGCAAGTTCCTCGACAACTGGTCGGTGGGCACCGACGGAGGCATCTCCACCAACCTGCACGAGTGGGACACCCCTAACGGCGGTGTCTGGGGCATACAGCTCACCAAGGGCGTTACCCCCGTGCTGAGCCTTGAGTTCAGCGGGCAGCTCGGCTTCAACGACGACGCCAACTGGAACGCCATTCGCAGCAAGAACGCTGTGGACAACTTCACAGTCATGGGTAGCGTGAAGGTGAACCTTATGAACTGGTTCCTTGGCTACCAGGGGCAGCCCCGCCTCTTCGAGCTGCAGGCAAAGGGCGGCGTAGGCTATATGGGCATGCTCTATCCCGAGTCTCAGACCACGGCTCAGCACAACAGCACCGTTGTCAAGCTGGGGCTTGACTTCGACTTCAACCTCGGGCAGGAGAAGGCTTGGACCGTAAGCCTTCGCCCCGCCATCGTGATGAGAGGCTGCAAGGAAGACACCCACTGCGAGACAAAGGCAAACTGCGGCGCATACTCGCACAACGCACTGGCACAGCTCACGGCAGGTGTGACCTACCACTTCAAGAACAGCAACGGCAAGCACTACTTCACCTTCGCCCCGCTGCGCAGCCAGAGCGAGATAGACAGCCTCAACGCCGTCATCAACAACACCCGCGCACTGGCAGAGAAGGAGCGTGAGCAGGCGCGCCACGCCCTCGACGAGAAGGACCAGCAGATTGAGGGCTTGCGCAAGGCGCTGAGCGACTGCGAAAGCCGCGAGCCTGTCAAGGAGGTAAGCACCGAGAAGAGCATGGAGTGCTACGTATACTTCCGCCAGGGCAAGAGCACCATCGACGCATCTCAGCAGCCTAACGTGGAGCGCATCGCCACCTTCCTGAAGAACCACAGCGAGGCGCGTGTAGTCATCTTCGGCTACGCCTCCCCAGAGGGCTCCGTCGAGGTCAACGAGCGCCTGGCCAACCAGCGTGCCGACGCAGTGAAGAACTCCCTTATCAACAAGTACGGCATCAACGCCTCACGCATCGACGCCGCAGGCAAGGGCGTGGGCGACTCCTTCAGCGAGCCTGACTGGAACCGCGTGAGCATCTGCACCATCCAGAACGAGGAGAACAAGTAACAACTCCCATACAGGGAGCGTAACGCAGAGGGGGCGGCCATCGTGGCCGCCCCCTCTTTCGTGCCGTTGCGCCTATATCGGAGTGACCGTTGCGCCTATATCGGAGGCTTCGTACACCTGCTTGTTAGCACCTCAATGGAGGTGCTTGTTAGCACTTCAACGGAGGTGCTTGTTAGCACTTCAATTGACCTGCTTGTTAGCACCTCAACGGAGGTGCTTGTTAGCAGGTGTACGAAGGGTACTATACAGGGACAACGGTCCCCCTAATAGGGGGACAACGAAGCCTCTTATACAGGAACCGCGGTCACTGTATAAGAGGTTGTGTGAAGGTTAGCTGTGAGGGATGACGGAAGCTTAGGGTGAGGCTACTCGCTCTCTGCCTCAAGGGGGTTCCAGCCCTGAGCCTTCAGTTCGAACTCCTGCCCGTCGCGTGTGACGAGCACCTTGCCTCGGTCGGGCTGGGTGATGTAGCCTATCACCTTAACGTCGGGAAGGGTGGAGACGAGGTCATTGTCCTTAAGGGGGACGGTAAAGAGCAGCTCATAGTCCTCGCCGCCGTTGAGGGCGCAGGTGGTGACGTTAAGGTTAAGCTCCTCCGCCATGCTTGCCGTCTGGTAGTCGAGGGGGATGCGCTCCTCGTACACTCGGCAGCCCGTGTGGCTCTGCTCGCAGATGTGCAGCAGCTCGCTCGAGAGGCCGTCGCTGATGTCCATCATGCTCGTGGGGCGGATGCCTGCCTTCTTTAGAGCCTCCACGATGTCCTGCCTTGCCTCGGGCTTTAGCTGCCGCTCGAGGAGGTACTCCCGTCCGCTGAAGTCAGGGTCGAAGGGCAGCTCCGCGTCCTTGCGCTTCTGCTCCCTTCTCTGCTGGTTGTAGACGCTCTTCTCCCTCTCGAGCAACTGTAGCCCCATGTAAGCCGCCCCGAGGTTGCCCGAGACGCAGATAAGGTCTGTGTCCCTCGCCCCGCTGCGGTAGACAACGTCCTCGGGTCGTGCCTCGCCTATGACGGTTACGCTCAGTGCGAGCCCCGTGAGGCTGCTCGTCGTGTCCCCTCCCACGAGGTCCACCTTGTGCCTTTCGCAGGCGAGGCGCAGCCCCGCGTAGAGTTCCTCTATGTCCTCAACCTCAAAGCGCCGGTCTATGGCGAGGCTCACGGTGAGCTGCCGAGGCGTGCCGTTCATAGCATAGATGTCGCTGAGGTTGACGGTGGCTGCCTTGTAGCCAAGGTGCTTGAGCGGTGTGTACTGAAGGTCGAAGTGGATGCCCTCCACGAGCAGGTCTGTTGAGACAAGCACCTGCTTGTCCTCTGAGAAGTGAAGCACGGCGCAGTCGTCGCCCACGCCTTTAATGGTGCTCTCGTTCAGCGGCTTGATGCCGTTGGTAAGGCGCTTGATGAGCCCGAACTCTCCTAAGGCTGCTATCTCCATAGGCTAAGCCGTGCGCTTGACGAGCTCCCGCACGATGTCCGCCATAAGGGGCTGCGCCGCGTTGGCAGCCTTCTGCACGTCCTCGTGCGTGACCTCCTGGATGTTCCCCTCCGTGCCGAGGTCGGTGATAATGCTGATGCCGAACACTCGTATGCCTGAGTGGCGGGCAACGATTACCTCAGGCACTGTGCTCATCCCCACAGCGTCAGCACCAAGCAGTCGGAACATACGGTACTCGGCAGGTGTCTCGTACGTCGGTCCCTGCGTGCCAAGGTACACACCGTGCTCAAGGGCTATGCCCTTCTCCTTGGCGACAGCGTCGGCGAGGGCTATAAGGCTGCGGTCGTAAGCCTCGTGCATATCAGGGAAGCGAGGACCAGTCGGTATGTTCTTGCCGTGCAAGGGATGCTCGGGGAAGAGGTTGATGTGGTCGGTTATCACCATAAGCGTGCCTACCTTGAAGCTTGGGTTAGTGCCCCCAGCGGCGTTGCTCACGATGAGCGTCCTTATGCCCAGCTCGTGCATCACACGCACGGGGAAGGTGACCTGCTGCATAGTGTACCCCTCGTAGTAGTGGAAGCGCCCCTGCATAGCGAGGATGTCCTTGCCCCCGAGCCGCCCGAAGAGGAGCTTGCCGCTGTGCCCTTCCACAGTCGAGACGGGGAAGTGGGGGATGTCTGCGTAGCTGATGCCTTGGGTTACCTCAATCTCGTCCGCCACCTTGCCCAGACCTGTGCCGAGGATGATGGCGACCGAGGGCTTACTTGGCATTCGGCTTCTTAGCCACTCTGCCGTTTCTTGTATGCTCGAGTACATAGCTGGTGATTATTTCGTTGAACTTCCCCCCTTCGCCCCTAAGGAACTCCACCTCGATAGGCAGGACGTAGAGGCACTCGCACAGCTCGTCGCTCAAGCCTTCTGTGAAGATGAGGCGGCTTGCGTCCTTCTCGGTGGTGATGGCTATGCGTGGCTCGGGCAGGGAGCGGAAGCGGGCGTTTATCCTCCTTATGTCTGAGGGAGTGAAGAGGTGGTGGTCGGGGAAGGAGAGGGAGGTGACGTTAGGGCTGTACTCCTCGATGTCCTGCCGCATCTGCTCGGGCAGGGCTATGCCTGTGAGCAGGAAGACACTCTCCTCGGGGCGGATGGACTCCAGCCTTCGCTCGCTGTCGATGAAGAGACCCTTCAGGCGACCGTAGCGCATGGTGCTGAAGAAGAGGTCTTGGTAGGGGCGCAGGTCGAGGCTCTTCTGTATGACACGGTAGCCGAAAGGCTTCATGTTGGCAGGGCACTTGGTCACCACCACGATGTTCGCCCTGCTCTTGTTCTCGGCAGGCTCACGCAGCCGCCCCGCAGGCAGAAGCTCGTCGTTGGTGATGAGGCGGTGGTAGTCTACGAGCAGTATGTTAAGCCCCGGCGTGACGTAGAGGTGCTGGTAAGCGTCGTCGAGCAGGATAGCTTCCACGTCCTTCGTAGCCTCGTCGCCGCAGAGCCTCGCTATGCCTTCCGCGCGGCTCTTGTCCACGGCTACGTAGATGTCCCTGAACTTCTGCCGCACTTGCCACGGCTCGTCGCCTATCGCCTGCATTGGAGTGTCGAGGCGCGCGAGCTGGTATCCTTTGGTCTTGCGCTTGTAGCCACGGCTAAGCACGGCTACCTTGCACTTCTTGTGCAGCAGGCGCAGGATGTACTCCACGTGAGGTGTCTTGCCCGTGCCGCCGCTCGTTATATTGCCAACACTGATGACGGGCAGGCGGTAGCGTTGGCTCTTCAGTATCCCCATGTCGAAGAGTGCGTTCCTCACTGCCACGCCCAAGCCGTAGAGCCAGCTTAGCGGCAGTAGCCATCGGTTTACCTTGACGAGGTCGCTCTCCTCCATGTTGCTTAGTATATATTGGGGTCGTAAGGCAGCCGCGCCTGTATGCGGTCTTGCGTCTTAAGGGTGCGCAGCAGCGTGAACACTGGGTAGTACTCGCCCGCGAGGCTGCGCATCTGACTGTCTATGTAGCCTTCCTTCTTCTCGTTGAGCAGGGCGGTGTACCAAGGGATAGGGGTAGGGTAGGTGGCTGTGTGGTAGTCCTTAAGCCCCGCGAGGGCGGCAGCCCCCTCCACAGCGTCCTCAAGGTTGCCAAGCTCGTCCACCAAGCCTATCCCCACGGCTTGCTCGCCTGTCCACACCCTGCCTTCGCCTATACGCTTTACGGCTTCCTTCGTCATCCTTCGCCCAGCGGCGACCCTTCCCACGAAGGTCTCATACCCTCGGTCTATCTCCCCTTGCATCAGACGGCTCTCCTCCTCGTTGAGCGGGCGTGAGAGCGAGCCGAAGTCGCTCAGGGCGTTGGTCTTCACCACGTCGAATCTTACGCCGAGCTTCTCCGTCAGCAGTTCGCTTACGTCGGGTATCAGCCCGAAGATGCCTATGCTTCCCGTCAGCGTCGTAGGCTCAGCGTATATCTTGTCTGCGTTGCTTGAGATGTAGTAGCCCCCCGATGCGGCGTAGCCTCCCATCGACACCACTACGGGCTTCTCCTTCCTTAGCAGCTCCACCTCGTGGCATATCTGCTCGCTCGCGTAGGCGCTGCCCCCGGGGGAGTTAACCCTGAGCACCACCGCCTTCACGCCTTTGTCCTTGCGCAGCTCCTGCAAGTCCTTCACCACCTTGTCGCTGGAGATGTAGCTCGCGTACGAGTCCATGTACGACAGCTCCGTGGTTATTATCTGCCCGAAAGCGTAGTATACGGCTATCTCGTCCTGCGACTTCGAGGAGCTCTCGTCCGTCTTAGCCATGCTCTGTACGCTTACGAACGTTAGCTTGTCCCCTTCCCCAAGCCCCATCTGTGCCTTAAGCATAGCCTTCACCTCGTCCACGTAGGCGGTGCGGTCTGCCAAGCGGCACGCCACCAGCTCCTCCGCGGGGCGCAGCAGCATGAAGCTGTCTGCCAAGGCGTTAAGCTCCGTCGCCTCTATGCCGCGTGAGGCAGCCACGTCCCCAAGCATCCTCTCCCAGACGCTTGTGAGGTAGGAGGTCACCTGCTCGCGGTTCGCCTCGCTCATCTGTGTGTTGATGTATGGCTCCACGGCACTCTTGTACGTCCCCACCTTGAAGACCTGCACCCTCACGCCCAGCTTCTCCAGCAGCCCCGTGTAGAAGACGGGCTCCGATGCCAGTCCGTGCCAGTCGATGCTGCCCGCGGGGTTCACCGTCAGCGTGTCGGCTGCGGAGCATACGTAGTACCCTCCCTGCGAGTACGTGTCGGCGTAGGCGTAGACGAACTTGCCGCTCTCCCTGAAGCTTAGGAGCGCCTGCCTTATCTCCTCCAGCGTGGCGGGCGCTGCCAGTGGCATCCCGCCTTCTATGTAGATGCCCTTCACCTTCCCGTTCGTCTTGGCTTTACGGATGGCGGCCAGCAGCTCGTCCAGCCCGTAGTCGGCGCTGCCGTCGTCCTGGAGCAGGGAGAGCGGGTTGTCCTTCCTCATCTCCTCTATCGTGCCGCTGAGGTTTATGCGCAGGATGGACTTGTCCCTCACCGTGCCGCCGCTCTCGTCGCTCGCCACAAGTCCTGCGACGGCGACAACGCCCACAATCCCAGCCACTATCGTGAAGACGAGCATCCCCACGAGGGTGGCAAGTACGGTTTTCAGGAAGCCTTTCATAGTGAAGTCAGAGTTGTTGAGATATAAGTGCCTCGCATGCAAAGTTAGCTAAAAAGTGCAGCTTCTCGCACCATCGCCCTAAAAAGTTGCAGCCCCCCCTCCCCCCGCCCGTGCCGTACCTTATATAATATACGCGCCCGCGCCAACGCCCGTCGCCGTTCGCCACAAACGAACCCCAGAGGGGTTCTTTAGGGATAGCCGTGGGTTGAGCGACGGAAGAACCCCCAGAGGGGGTTCAATACGAATAGCCGTGGGTGGCCTTCGGCGAGGCTCGGCTGCGTTCGGAAGAGTCAGCAAGCT
>JAJPYQ010000078.1 GCA_021204865.1 Prevotellaceae bacterium
GTAGATGGCGGTGGCGCTTGTCTCGAGGTAGGAGTCGGGGCGGTCGAGCAGCTGGTGCCAGAAGCCCTCGCTGCTCTGGTACTGCGCCAAGCCTTGCACGTGCTTCTCGAGCTGGGCGAGGAGGAAGGGGCGGTCGGGATGGTCTTGGGGCAGGATGTCGAGCAGCTCCACGGTGGTGAGCAGAGCCCATCCGTTAGCCCTTGCCCAGTGGTAGGTGGGCTGCTGGCGGAGCCCCTCCACGTAGCCGTGGCGGTACAAGCCCTTCGAGGGCACCCACATGCGGTCTACGAAGAGGCGGTAGAGCCTCGTGGCCTCCGTGAAGCGTGCCGTGTCCCCCGTGTACGCTCCGCGCTCGGCTATGGCGGGCAGCCCCATGTAGATGTCGTCGAGCCAGACGGTGTTGTATTGGGGGCGGTGGCGCGCCAGCATCCCGTCCTCGGGCATGCGGTACTGCCTGTGGTCGATGAAGTCGTAGTAGTTCTCTATCACGTCGTCCAGCCCAGGCTCTGCCCCCGGCTTGCCTTGCAGCTTCATCATGGCGGTTACCATCGTGCCGCAGTCGTCGAGGGCGCGGGGGCGGCATATCTGCTCCATCTGCTGGTCGCTGATTGTGTCCTTGCCTTGGAAGAGGGGGTACATGTCGCGGACGAACTCAAGGCGCTGCGAGACGTACTGGGCGTAGCGCCCGTCGCCCGTTATGCGTGAGGCGGCGAGCAGGGCTTGGTAGGTGATGCCCCATTCGTAGCTGCCAATGCGGAACGCCCCTTGCTCCAGCCTTCCGTCCGCCCGGAGGCTGTGGGGGGAGGCTGCGTCAATGTACTGGAAGACGCGGTCGAGCGAGGCCTTGATGCTGTCCTTGTCGGCGCTGGCGTAAGGTATACGGTACTGAGGGGTGAGCAGGTGGAGCGGCGTGTTCATGTCGTTCACCTCCTCCGTCTGCGCCCGTACAACGGCTGTCAGGGCGAGCAGTGAGCAGAGGGCTAACGTGCGGTATGCTTTCATGATTGGGTGTTGGTTAAGTGTTATGCATCCGCAAAGGTAGTGAAAGGAAAGACAACGAGCAAGGCTTTGTGGTCCCTCAGTAACACCCTTCGTGATCCCTCAGTAGTACCCTTCGTACACCTGCTAACAAGCACCTTCGTTGAGGTGCTAACAAGCAGTTCAATTGAGGTGCTAACAAGCAGTTCAATAGAGGTGCTAACAAGCAGTTGTACGGAGGTGCTAACAAGCAGGTGTACGACACCTATATCGAGGGAGTGACGGAGCCTCAGCGTGAGTCGCGACGGCCTGTAGCCGCAGGGCTTGCAAATAATCCGCCGTGAGGCTTCCGGTTTACGGGGAATGTCTATAACTTTGCCCCGCTAACCATTAAAACACCACCTAAATGTCACTGAACAAAGTAATGCTTATAGGCAATGTGGGGGCAGAGCCCGAGGTGAGGTACGTGGAGCAGGGAGTGGCCGTGGCGAGCTTCCCCCTTGCCACCAAGCGCCGTGGCTACACGCTGCAGAACGGCACGCAGGTGCCCGAGCAGACGGAGTGGCACAACATCCTCCTGTGGCGCAAGCAGGCGGAGATAGCCGAGAAGTACGTGCACAAGGGGGACAAGCTGTACATCGAGGGCAGCATACGCACACGCTCCTACGACGACAAGAACGGCGTGCGCCGCTACCGCACCGAGATATGGACCGAGGCTCTCGAGCTCCTCTCCCCCAAGCCTAAGCAGGCGGAGACCCAGGCAAGCGAGCCGACGCCCCCGCCCTACGGGTCGATGTAACGGCCGCCTCCGTTGTACGCCACCCCTCTTCTAAGCCATATAACCGCCACAGCGCCCGACCGTGCTGCGGTCATCGTCTTGTGCGTCTCCGTCCTGCTGCTCTTCTGCTCAGGCTTCGTCTCCGCCTCCGAGATAGCCTTCTTCTCCCTCTCGCCCTCCGACCTCGACGAGATTAAGGAACGCAGGCGCCCGCAAGACCAGAAGATAGAGCGCCTAAGGCAGGACAGCGAGCGGCTGCTCGCCACCATCCTCATCTGCAACAACCTGGTGAACGTGGCCATCATAGTCCTTCTCGACTACTTCTTCAGCCGCACCCTAAGCTTCGGCGGCCCGCCCTGGCTGGAGTTCCTCTTCGTCACCGTCGTGCTGAGCTTCCTGCTGCTGCTCTTCGGAGAGATAGTGCCCAAGATATACTCCTCGCAGAACGCCTTAGCCTTCTGCCGCCTCGCCTCGCCCTCGCTGCTCGCCCTCACGAGGCTGCTGCGCCCCCTCTCCTCCCTCCTCATGCACAGCCAAGCCCTCACAAGCCGCATAGCAAGCTACAGGGCGGAGGCTCTCACCGTGGACGACCTCGAGCAGGCTCTCCAGCTCACCGACAAGGCGGAGATAGCCGACGAGAGCCCCCTCCTGCAGGGCATCATACGCTTCAGCGGCGAGACGGTGAAGGAGATAATGACCCCAAGGGTAGACCTCGTTGACCTGGACATCAGCGCCGGCTTCGACGAGGTGCTGCGCTGCGTCAGGGAGAAGGGCTACTCGCGCATACCCGTCTTCTCCAGCTCCGAGGACAACATCAAGGGAGTGCTCTACACCAAAGACCTCCTGCCCCACACGGGCAAGAGCGCCAGCTTCCAGTGGCAGAGGCTCATAAGGCAGCCCTACTTCGTGCCCGAGACCAAGATGATAGACGACCTCTTGCACGACTTCCAGAAGAACAAGGTGCACATAGCCATCGTCGTGGACGAGTTCGGGGGCACGAGCGGCATCGTCACGATGGAGGACATACTGGAGGAGATAGTGGGCGACATTAACGACGAGTACGACGAGCTCAAGAAGCCCTTCATACGCCTCAACCAGCGCACCTTCATCTTCGAGGGCAAGTGCCCGCTGGTGGACCTCTCCCGCATCCTCTCCCTGCCCGACGGCTTCTTCGAGCCAGCCGAGGGCGACGCCGACACCCTCGCAGGGCTGCTGCTCGAGATAAAGGGAGAGTTCCCCAAGCCGCACGAGCGCATAGCCTACCGCCACCTAACCTTCGAGGTGATGGACATGGACCAGAGGCGCATCGTCTCAGTGAAGATTATCGTGGGCAATGGCGAGCCTTAAAGGATTTATGGCTATATTCGCGCCTGTTATCTGAAGACGTGATATGGTAGAGTTCCTATGCCTCGGCAGCGGTAGCAGCGGCAACTGCTACTTACTCAGGACGGAGAGCCACGCCCTTCTCATCGACGCGGGCATAAACATAAAGACGATAAGACAGACACTCGACGAGTACGGCTTCTCCCTCTCCCGGATAGAGGCGGTGCTCGTGACGCACGACCACGCCGACCACATTAAGGCTGTGGGCAACCTCGCCAACGACTTCAACAAGCCCGTCTACGCCACAGAGAAGGTGCACGAGGGGATGAACCGCAACTACTGCATGACGAGCAAGCTCACGCCCCTGCACCAGCGCTATATCAGCAAAGGTGTGCAGACCCAGATAGCAGGCTTCAGCGTGACGCCCTTCGAGGTGAGCCACGACAGCACGGACTGCGTGGGCTACCGCCTCGAGGCCGAAGGGGTGACCTTCTGCATCGTGACGGACTGCGGGGAGGTCACGCCTAACGTTGAGCGTGCCATAGCAGAAGCCCAATACCTCGTCATCGAGGCGAACCACGAGGAGGACATGCTGCGCAAAGGGAACTACCCCCAGTTCCTCAAAGACCGCATAAGCAGCTCACGGGGGCATCTGAGCAACAGCTCCTGCGCCGAGGCTCTTGCCAAGTTCGCCACGCCACGCCTTCGCCACGTGTGGCTCTGCCACCTCAGCGAGGACAACAACCACCCTGAGCTCGCCCGCAAGACCGTTGAGCGCATCCTCCGAGACCACGGCATCATCCCGGGCGTGGAGTTCGAGCTCGACGTGCTTAAAAGGAAGACCCCGAGCAAGGTATTCCAGCTGCAAGCCGACGAGGACTGAGCAGTCTCCAACACCCCTCTTCATCATCGTCTCGCCCGCCCGTGAGGATAGGGCGGTTTTCTCTTTCTTGGGCAGAAGAGGGGAATGGCACTTGCTCATTTGCTCAACCCTATACACATATATGGATGAGCATTTGAGCAAACTCCCTATGTGGCAATCCAGTTGACAGCCACAGGGAGACATATTAATATACATATCAGGTAGAACTCTCATTGATATATATAAAATGAGAGACTGTGACAGAATGACAAACATACATTTATATATATGTGTCACTCTGTCATTCTTCAGTTCAGTAGGGCAAACCATCGTCATATCCGTCTTGATTTATGCCATCTTCCTGGCTCTCCTGATCCTCCTGCTCATCGGGCAGGTCGAAGGGCAGCTCGTCCTGCACTATGCCGTCCTCGTCCTCGTCGTGCAGGCTGTAGTAGCCATAACGAGGCTTGTCGAGGAACTTCGAGTCCACCATCATTTTGATAAGGCGTGTTATAGTCCTTTCACATATCCCCTCCTGAGACTCTTTCTGCGCCTCCTTCCAGATGCCGTTGAAGAGTTCCGCCATGCTGAGCTCCCTCTTCACCTGGTTCTGGAAGACGGTGGCGGCGTACCGCTCCGCCTAACGCCATCGTCTCGTGCGGTCGAGGGAAAAAGTCGGTGCGGTCGAGGGAAAAAGTCGGTGCGGTCGAGAGGAAAAGAATGCGCGGCCGTTGAGGGGCG
>JAJPYQ010000052.1:0-62386 GCA_021204865.1 Prevotellaceae bacterium
ACCTTACCGTGGGTTGTTCAACGCTCGTGCAAGTGAGAGAAGAGCAGCTTGCTTCCTATACCACCCTGGAAGGGTAGGAAGAGGGAGACTTTGCTTGAGCGAGAGGAAAGACAGCTTGCTGGCTCTCCCGAGCGTTGCAAAGGACTTGAGCGAAGCGAAAATAGCCGGGGGTTGCAAACCCTCGGTTCCGAGCCTCGCCGTAGGCAACCCCCTTTGGGGGTTCTCCTTCGGTTCAGAGGGTTAAGCGAAGCGATACCCCCAGCGGGGGTTTAAGAAGAGTAGCCGTGGGTTTAGCCGCAGGCGATACCCACGGAACAAGGCGCAGCTAAGGTGAGTGCCGGAGGTACTCAACGCTCGTGCAAGCGTTCGGGGTTATTTGTGCAAAACTTGGACGAGAGGCGACGACTTTGGTGCGTTAACTTAACGCATTATTCACCGAAAAGAGCCTGATAGTTCTCCTGCATCTGACTGGCGAGCGTCTCGACGCTCACGGCGCGCAGCTGGCTGATCTCGGCATAGAGCAGGGAGACGGGGCGAGGGTCGTCGTCGGTCTCTATGAGCAGGCGGTCAATGGGGCAGGCGGTGAGGGATGCGGGGTTGTACCTGAAGCCAAAGCTGAAGTAGAAGCCGAAGGGCAGAAGCTGCCGTAGCTGCTGAGGCTTGCCCCTGAAACCGTGCCATATCCAAGGCTGCGTGGCTTGCGTTTCCTTGCGAAGCTGTAAGCATTCATCGGCAGCTCGGACGCAATGCAGGAACAGAGGCTTCTGCAACCGCTCGCTCTGTTCGATGCAACGCCTGAACGAATGAAGCTGAAGCTGCCAAGGCGTGGAGGAAAGTCTGTCGAGACCGCACTCACCGACCGCAAGGATGTTGGGCGACAGCTCGCTATGAGTTGCCTCACACGCCCAAGGGTGTATGCCCCAAGTGTCAATGCCGTCAACGATGGCACGCACGTTGCTGTCTGACGGCTTGCGGTGCGTGTGAAAGTCGAGAAGGGTCATGGCACGGGATCATATCCGCTGCCTCCCCACGGGTTGCAGCGAAGTATGCGCCAAATCGCCAGTGCCAAGCCTTTCAGGGGCCCGTGCTTGCGCAACGCCTCGATGGCGTACTGGCTGCAGGTGGGCGTGAAGCGGCACGAGGGGGGCGTGAGGGGCGAGATGAACCGCTGGTAGAAGCGGATAGGAAGGATGAGAACTTCACTCAACAGCTTTAGCATAAGTCTTCGGCAATACGCTGCAAGAGGTTCTTCACCTTGGTCTCAACCCTCTGAAAGTCAGCCATTTGGTTGCTTATCCACAAGAAGGCGAGAGCTATGCGCCTGTCACCCAGCGAAGGCAAGAGCAAGCCCTTGTTCAGCCTGTAAGCCTCTCGGACAAGCCTCTTGACGCGGTTGCGGTCAACAGCCCTCTTAAGCAGCCTCTTGGGCACGGAGATGAGCACCTCCACAGGCGCTCCCTCCCTCTCCTCAAGGATGTAGACAGCCCGAAGGGGGTAGGCGGCAAGCGAGCGGTTGCCCGAGCTGAAGAGACGGTCTATGCGCTTCCTGCCGCACAGCCGTTCAGCCTTCTGAAAAGTGTGGCGGGGACTATCCTCGGTGGAAGGCATTCCTCTTGGGGAAGATAAGACGGAGACCAGCTGCTCAGCCGCGGCTCTTGATGTAGTCGTTTAGAGCCGCGGTGATGCTCGGGTACTTGGGCGAGGGAGCCTCGAGCGCCACGTTCAGCCCCGACTCCTTGGCAGTCCTCGTGGTGTTCGAACCGAAAGTGCCGATCACGGTGTTGGGGTAGTCCTTCTTGAAGTTCGGGAAGTTCTTGAGCAGTGAGTTGATGCCCGTAGGGCTGAAGAATATGATCATGTCGTAGTCAAACGGCTCTCCCTTCTCGAAGTCGTTGCTCACAGTGCGGTACATCACGCACTCCGTGTGAACGAGGTTCTTGCTGTCCATCATATTGGCGATGTCGTCGTTGTGCACGTCACTTAGGGGGATGAAGAACTTCTCGGTCTTATGCTTAACCATCTGTGGCAAGAGGTCAATCATCTTGCCTGTAGTGCCGAAGAAGACCTTGCGCTTGCGGTACTGCACGTACTTCTGAATGTAGAGCGCAACCTGCTCGGTGACGCAGAAGTACTTCATGTCGTTGGGAATATCTATGCGGAGTTCCCTCGCCATGTTGAAGAAATTATCGATGGCGTGACGTGAGTTGAAGACTACTGCCGTGAAGTCGAGGATGTTGACGTGCTGAGAGCGGAACTCCCTTGCCGTGACGCTTGCCACCTTGATGAAGGGGCGGAACACTATCTCAACGTCGTACTTGCTCTGTATATCGTAGTAGGGAGACTTCTCTGAGGAGGGCTGGGGCTGCGAAACCAAGATTCTCTTCGTCATATAGCTTAGTATTCAATTATCAAATTCCCAGTTATGAACGTCAGAGATTGCCACAACGCCACAAGAGGTACGATTTCAAGGGTGCAAAGGTACACCAAATAATGTAAAGTGCAATGAAATCCTCGGAAAAAGATGGAATAACACTTGAAAGAGAGCAGCAATTTGGCTATAAACAGTATGAAAATGAGGGCTGAGGCTATGTGAGCTATGGACAGATTGAAGTAGACGAAGACCAGCACGCTCGGGAATAAAAGCAGACACTCGATGGAGAGGACGAAGGAGCAGGCGTCTGTCCAGAGCTTGCGCTGCGCCTTGGTGAAGAATATCCAGTTGACGAAGCCGTAGGCTATCCGCTTGAGGACGAAGTAGGCGACGAAGCAGCCGAGGTAGATGGACAGCAGCAGGTAGGGCGAGAGCTGGCTGAGGAAGAGGTCGAGGGTGTACTGAGAGTAGGCGTATGACATGAAGACCCCCAAGAGGCAGAGCAGGATGGTCATGAACAAGACGGTGCGCCCCTCGAAGGTGATGTCCTTGGCGAAGGGGGTCTCCACGCTTTGAGGGGTGTAGAAGAAGTTCCTCGCCTGGAGAAGGAACTGATGCCTTGCCCTGTTGACTATGAACACGAGCAGTACGAAGCATAAGAGAAGTATGCCCGTCACCCAGTCGTCCCGCCAAAGCATATAAGGCACTGGCACTGCGCTGTAGCCGTGCTCCCTTATCCGCAGCTCAGGGTGCAGCAGTGGGTTCTCCTTGAAGAAGCCAAGCGTGTAGACGGGCTCGATGTCCTCAGCCCTCATCTCGTAGGTCTTCCTGCCTGGCAGACCGGGGATGGAGAGCGTGTCGGGGCGTGTGCTTCGCTGGTGAATGCGCTGGGGAATGTTGGCTTGAATGACGGAGTCTATCATCTCAGGCGGACAGCCCTGCATGTTCTGGGTTATGCGCCAAGCTATCGTCCCCTTGTGCCGCGCGGTGTCCGAGGCGACACCTTCGTGCTGGGGTAGGGGTTTAGGGATGGCTTTGAGAGAGACAGACGTGGAGGGCATCAGATCTTGGCGAACCTTCTTACGTCAGCGCTCCACTCGGGGGTCTCGAACACCGCCTTGACGGCTTCCTCAGGCGTTTGGGCTACCGTCCACATCTGTGCGTGAACGGAGCGCATGAAGTGCTCCTCAACAGAGCGTTGCAGGTGGGCGAGCAAGTGGTCGAAGTAGCCTAATGTATTAAGCACGACGATAGGCTTGAGGTAAAGCCCCAGCTGCTTGTTGGTCATCAGCTCGAACATCTCGTCGAGCGTGCCGCAGCCCCCTGGAAGCACGAGGCTCGCGTCGCTGAGGTCGGCTATCATGTTCTTGCGCGTAGACATATCCGCCACCTCGATAAGCTCCGTGAGGTCGTCGTATTGCCATCCTTGCCTCACCATGAACGAGGGGATAATGCCAATCACCTTGCCCCCTGCCTCGAGGCAGCCGTCGGACGAGGCTCTCATCAGCCCCATGTTGCCTGCCCCGTTGATGAGGGTCGCCCCACGCTCGGCAAGCAGTCTGCCCACCTCCCTCGCGTCCTCGTAGTACCTCTCCCTTAGCTGCGTGCTGCTTGCGCAGTATATCGCCACCTTCCTGACTTCTCCCATGTCGCCTTACAGATTGAATGCCTTCCTTATATCCTCCACACGGTCGAGCTTCTCCCACGTGAACAGCTCCACTTCCATCGTGCGCTCCCCGTCGTTGTACTTAGATGTGAATGTCTTCCTCACCACCTTCGGCTCCCTGCCCACGTGCCCGTAGGCTGCCGTCTCTTGGTAGATGGGCTTGCGAAGCTTCAGCGTCTGCTCTATGGCATAGGGGCGGAGGTCGAACAGCCTGCCTATCATCTGGGCTATCTCAGCGTCGCTTTGGCGGACGTGCGAACGGCCGTAAGTGTCCACGAAGATGCTCACTGGGCGAGCCTCTCCAATGGCGTAGCTCACCTGCACCAGCATCTCGTCAGCCACACCAGCCGCCACCATGTTCTTGGCTATGTGCCTTGCGGCGTAGCCTGCCGAGCGGTCCACCTTCGAGGGGTCTTTGCCTGAGAAAGCGCCGCCTCCGTGCGCCCCCTTCCCTCCGTAAGTGTCCACGATTATCTTCCTGCCCGTCAAGCCCGTGTCCCCGTGCGGTCCGCCAATGACGAACTTGCCCGTAGGGTTGACAAGGTACGTGACGCTGTCGTTGAACAGCGAGCTTATCCTCTCGTCGGCGAGGCTCTGCTTGACCCTCGGTATCAGTATGCTCACCACATCGCTCTTGATGCGCCGCTGCATAGCCTCGTCTGTGTCGAACTCGTCGTGCTGCGTGGAGATGACTATCGTCTCAATGCCGAGGGGCTTGTGGTCGTCAGAGTATCGCACTGTCACCTGGCTCTTTGCGTCTGGGCGGAGGTAAGGCATCAGCCTGCCCTCCTTCCTTATCTCAGCCAAGGTCATCAGCAGGCGGTGCGCAAGGTAGAGGGGCAGGGGGATGAAGGCGTCAGTCTCATTGGTGGCGTAGCCGAACATCAGCCCTTGGTCGCCCGCCCCTTGGTTCTCTTTCTCCGTTCGCTCCACCCCTCGGTTGATGTCGGGGCTCTGCTCGTGGATGGCGCTAAGCACGCCGCAGGAGTTGCCGTCGAACATCAGCTCGCTCCTTGTGTAACCAATGCCGTTGATGACCTCTCGCGCAACGCTCTGCAGGTCGATGTATGCCGAGGTCTTTATCTCCCCCGCCAGTACGACCTGCCCCGTCGTCACCATCGTCTCGCAAGCCACCTTGGCTTCGGGGTCGAAGGCGAGCAGCTTGTCGAGAACGGCGTCGCTGATTTGGTCGGCTATCTTGTCAGGGTGACCCTCGCTCACCGACTCGGATGTGAATAAGTAACTCATCGCTATATGTCTTTTGTCTCGTTCATTAGTCGCTCAATCAAAGAGGTGTAAGTGGAGGATGCGTGAAAAGTGCGTGTGCCTTTATCTTTTAGCATTTTTTACTGTGGTTGCAAGCAGCCAAATCTTTCCACATTCAGTCTTACGGGGGCAAAGTTACGGAAATATAGCTGAGTGGGCAAGCCTTTGCCGCTATTTATGGCTAAGGGTACGGGCAGTCGTCGCAGCACCTGTACCGAAGGCTTCGGAATCGGTCCGACGGAGTGATTCAGGTCGGTCCGACGGACCGATTCAGGTTGGTCCGACGGACCGATTCAGGTTGGTCCGACGGACCGATTCAGGTTGGTCCGACGGAGCGATTCTGAAGCCTCAGGCTAAGGGGCATAGGCGGTCAAAGGCTCGTCTCAAAGCTCGTGGCTCGTGCCTTCTATCTCACATAGGGGTGTCATGACGAACTCTCGCTCTTGCATCCGCGGGTGCGGCAGCGTGAGGCCCGTCTCTCTGACGTGCAGGTCGTCGTAGAGCAAGAGGTCTATGTCTATCGTGCGGTCGTGGTAGCGGCAGTCTTCCGTCTTCTCCCGTCTGCCGAGCCGTCGCTCTATCGCCTGCGTCTCTTGGAGGCACTGGCGGGGCGTAAGAGGGGTAAGCACGAGGCAGCAGGCGTTGAGGAACTTATGCTCGGAGAGGAAGCCCTGTGGCTCCGTCTCGATGAAGGACGACACCCGCTCAACCCTTCCAACACGCTCCGCTATGAGGCGCAGAGCCCGTTGGAGCGTCGTCTCCCTGTCTCCGAGGTTAGAGCCGAGACCTATATATAAGTGGTGTAAGGTAGGGGGCAAGCCTGCGGGGGTTAGTCCTGAAGCACGAGCATCGCGTCGCCGTACGTGCCGAAGCGGTAGCGGCTGTCGCGGAGAGCCTCCTTGTAGGCTTTCATTATGCGGCTGTAGCCCCCGTAGGCGCAGGTGAGCATGAGCATGGGGGAGAGGGGCGTGTAGAAGTTGGCTACCATTGCGGTAGCCATGTGGAACTGGTGGGGCGGGAAGATGAACTTGTTCGTCCATCCCTCGAACTCCTTGAGCTTGCCGTCTGCGCTGACGGCTGTCTCCAGTGCCCGCTGCACCGTCGTGCCTATCGCGCAGATGTGCCTGCCGCTCTGCTTCGCCTCATTGATGACGGAGCAAGCCTCAGCTCCCACGAGCATCTCCTCGCTGTCCATTTTGTACTTCGTGAGATCTTCCACGTCGATCTCCCTGAAGTTGCCCAGCCCGCAGTGCATCGTCACGTAGGCTGCCTTTATGTCCTTAAGCTCCATGCGCTTCATCAGCTGCCTCGAGAAGTGAAGCCCCGCGCTCGGGGCTGTGACTGCCCCCTCGTTCCTTGCCATAATGCACTGGAAGCGCTCGAGGTCTTCGGGCTCTGTGGGGCGCTTGATGATCTCCTTGGGCAGCGGTGCCTCGCCAAGGGCGTAGAGGTGCTGCTTGAACTCCTCGTGGTCGCCGTCGTAGAGAAAGCGGAGCGTCCGCCCTCGGCTGGTGGTGTTGTCAATGACTTCAGCCACCATTATCTCGCTCTCTCCGAAGTAGAGCTTGTTGCCTATGCGTATCTTGCGTGCCGGGGAGACGAGCACGTCCCATAGCCTCAGCTCGGGGTTGAGCTCACGCAGCAGGAACACCTCTATCTTCGCCCCCGTCTTCTCCTTGTTCCCGTAGAGACGCGCGGGGAAGACCTTCGTGTCGTTGAACACGAACACGTCGTCCTTGTCGAAGTAGTCCAGTATGTCGGTGAACCTGTCCCTGTGCTCTATGATGCCGCTCTTGCTGTGCACCACCATGAGGCGGCAGTCGTCGCGGTAGGGCGTTGGGTATTGGGCTATGCGCTCCTCGGGGAGCTTGAACTTGAATTGTGAGAGCTTCATCTTTGATTTCTTATATATTGGTTGCCATGTATTCCTCGAAGTCTTCTATCCTCAGGCACTCTTCCACCCTTGTCGAGCCTATGCGGGTGCGCCTGAGGGCAGTGAGGTAAGCCCCGCTCCGCAGAGCCGTGCCTATGTCCCGTGCCAATGCGCGGATGTATGTGCCTTTAGAGCAGGTCACCCTTATGCTTAGCCGCATCTCTTGTGGGTTGAACTCCAGCAGCTCTATCCCCTTGATGCTTATCCTCTTAGGCTTAAGCTCCACCTCCTCGCCACGCTTAGCCAGCCGGTAGGCTCTGTGTCCGTCCACCTTGCAGGCGGAGAAGGCTGGCGGCACTTGGTCTATCTCGCCCTCGAAGCGCCTCAGCGTCTCCCTCACAAGCTCCTCGGTTATGTGCTGCGTGGGGTAGGTCTTGTCGACGGGCTTCTCAAGGTCGAAGCTTGGGGTTGTCGCTCCCAGCTGAAGCGTCGCAACGTACTCTTTCTCCTGCCCTTGCAGCTCGGCTATGCGCTTGGTTGACTTGCCCGTGCAGACTATCAGAACGCCCGTTGCAAGTGGGTCGAGCGTGCCTGCGTGCCCCACTTTCAGCTTCTTGATGCCAAGCTTAAGGCAGAGCATTCGCCTCACCTTAGCCACAAGGTTGAAGCTCGTCCAGCCCTGCGCCTTGTCGAAGTATAGTATCTCGCCCTCTTGGAAGTCCACGTCTCTTTATGCGAATATCAGCACCAGCACCCCCACCACAGCGCAGTAGATGCCGAAGTAAACGAGCTTGCACCGCTTCACGAGGCTTATCATCCACTTGCAGGCGAAGCAGCCAGCCACGAAGGCTGCCACAAAGCCAACGATGAGCGAGAGGGCGGGCATTGAGGCTGCCGCCCCGTGCTCCGCCACGTATTCAGCACTCGGCGCTATGATGTGCTTTGCGTCGAGCAGTGCCTCTCCGAGGATTGGGGGAATGACCATAAGGAAGGAGAACTGCGCCAACATCTCTTTCTTGTTGCCCAGCAGCAGACCCGTCGCTATGGTGCTTCCGCTCCTCGACAAGCCCGGCAGTACAGCCACCGCCTGCGCTATGCCTATCAGGAAGGCGTGCCAGGGCGACAGCTTGGCTCGTGGCTGCGGTTTGATATACTGCGTGAGGGTGAGCAGCAAGGCAGTGACGATAAGGCAGCAGCCAACGACCACAGCCTCGGCGTGCTCGCTTGCGTAGAGCGCCTCCACGCTGTCCTTCAGGCAGAAGCCTACTATCGCTATCGGTATCATCGAAACCAAGATGTTCACCACATAGCGCCACTCGTCGTTCCATTCCCTTCTCGCCATCCCCTTGAATATCCAAGCCACCTCACGCCAAAGCACCAGCAGGGTGGACAGCACAGTGGCTATATGCACCACGATGTCGAACTGCAAGCCCCCTGCCTCGGGGTCGATGCCCAAGAGCATCTTGCCAATCTCCAAATGTCCGCTGCTGCTCACGGGCAGGTACTCCGTCAGTCCCTGCACCAAGCCCAGAATTAAAGCCTCAAACCAATTCATTTGTCTGCCTTCTCCTTTGGCTTGTGCATTATGCCGTAGGTCATGAAGATGAAGCCGAGGAAGCAAACTATCGGGGCTACCTTTATGCGCCTAACGCTGAAGATGCTTGGGTCGAAATGCCCCTCGTAGCTGCCGCTCCCCGACATCAGGATGAAGCCAACTATAATGACCGCCATCCCCACAGCGAGCAGGATGTAGTTTGTCTTGTTGAATGCGAAGTCTCTCATATCTTTAATCTTTTGTTATCCATACAGTTCGCTCTCCCTCATCCCCAAGAAATGCCCCACGCTGACGAAGGTGCATATCAGGGTGAGCAGCAGTCCGCAGACCATCACCGAGGCACCCGTGATGAGGATGTTCTCCAGTGGCACGTATTCTGTCATCGTGCGGTCGTATTCCCACAGCAGCCGCAGTCCCGCCAGCAGGGCAGCGTCTGCAAGAATGCCTGAACTCAACCCAATCCAGAACGCTCGCGCCATGAAGGGTCGTCGGATGAAGCCCCAGCTTGCCCCTACAAGCTTCATGGTGTGGATTACAAAGCGCCTCGAGTAGACGCTAAGGCGTACGGTGTTGTTTATCAAGACAAGCGTTATCAGCATCAGAACAACCGCCACCCCGAGCAGCACGTAGCTGATCTTGTGCAGGTTGCTGTTCAGCCTCTCCACTATGTCCTTCTGATACACCACATCGCTCACCTGCGGGTTCTCACGCAGCACCTTGCTTATCCACAGCAGGCTGTCGGTGCAAGCGTACTGGGCTTGCAGGTTAAGCTCCAGCGAGGGGTTGAAGGGGTTCATCCCGAGGAACTCGGTAGGGTCAGTACCCATCGCCTCGCTCTGCTCCTTCAAGGCTTGCTCTTTGCTTATGTAGGTCACGGTCTTCGTCCACGCCTGCTTGCGCAGCGCTTTCTGGAATGCCTTTGCGGTGGAGTCCGTGGCCTCGTCGGCAAACAGCACCGTCACCGTAAGGCTCTGCCTCACGCTCTCGCTCATGTGCCTGGCTGTCAAGCCGCAAAGGATGGTCAGACCGAGCAAGATAAGCACGAACGTGGTGCTGATGGTGCTCGTTACCGCCTGCCATCTGAGAGACCTGCTTTTCCTCTTCTTCTTCATCTGTGCATTATTGCCTTACGATACAACCTCCCCTAAGAGCGTGGCGCTCGTGCTGCCCGTTATCCGCACCCTCAGCGTCTCGCCTATGCGGTGTGCGCCTCGCTCTATAATCGCCACCTTGTTCTGCTCCGTGCGTCCGTAGAGCTGGTCCGTAGAGCGGTGGCTCATCCCCTCCACGAGGATGTCGAACTCTCTGCCCTCGCACCTTCGGTTGCTCTCTGCCGAGAGTTCGTTCTGCAGGGCGATCAGCTCGTTCAAGCGCCTCACCTTGGTCTCCTCGCTCACGTCGTCCTTGAAGTGCGCACTTGCGTATGTGCCGGGTCGCTCGCTGTATTTGAAAGTGAAGGCGCTGTCGAAGCGGCATTCCCTCACGAGGCTCAGGCTCTGCTGGTGGTCCTGCTCCGTCTCCCCGCAGTAGCCCACGAAGATGTCGGTCGTTATGGCGCAGTCGGGCACTATGCTGCGTATCGCCGCTATGCGGCTGAGGTACCATTCTCGTGTATACTTTCTGTTCATTCTTTTCAGCACCTCGTCGCTGCCGCTCTGCACTGGCAGGTGGACGTGGCGGCAGACGTTGGGCTCATCGGCTATCACCCTCAGCGTCTCGTCGCTCATGTCCTTGGGGTGGCTCGTGGTGAAGCGCACCCTCATCTCGGGCACTTCCCTTGCCACCAAGCGGAGCAGCGAGGGGAACGCGGTCTGTGTCACTGGGCAGCGGTAGCTGTTCACGTTCTGCCCCAGCAGCGTCACCTCCTTGTAGCCTCTCGCCTGCAAGTCTCTCGCCTCCCTGAGGATGCTCTCCGCCTCCCTGCTCCGCTCCCTTCCACGGGTATAGGGGACGACGCAGTAGTGGCAGAAGTTGTCGCACCCACGGGTGATGCTGATGAAGCCGCTCACACGCTGGCAGCTGATGCGCAGGGGCGTGACGCTCTGATAGGTCTCCGCCGGGCGCAGCTCGGTGTCTACAGCCTTCTCTCCCCGCTCCGCTCTCGCCATGAGCAGGGGCAGGGAGAGGTAAGCGTCAGGACCCGCCACGAGGTCAGCGCCATAGCGGTCTATGAGCTCCTCCTTCACCCTTTGCGCCATGCAGCCCAGCACGCCCACCACGAGCCTTCGCCCTTTGCGTTTGAGAGAGCTTAGCGCCTCGAGCCGGCTGACGACCTTGCGCTCGGCGTTGTCTCGCACCGAGCAGGTGTTGAGGAACACAGCGTCAGCCTCGTCCAGCCGCTGGCAAAGCTCGTAGCCCGCCTGCGCCATGACAGAGGCGACCACCTCGCTGTCAGCCACGTTCATCTGGCAACCGTACGTCTCGATTAGCAGTCTCTTCGCTTCTGATGCGCACATTCTCGGCAAAGTTACTAAAACTCAAGGCAAGGCGCAACTTAATCTGCCACAAATCTTCGAGGCTGGCAGCCTTGTTTCTTCAATTCTCAAAGATCGCTTCGAGGCAAGCCAGACGAATTAGCCATACCCTGAAATCGAATGGGGGAGACAGGCTGATGCCATCGCTGTAAAAATAAAGTTCTATCGGTCCAGCCCCTTGACACTTTTCTGCCACAAACCTGAAATAAAGTTCGCCCAGTGCTTGCTCATTTGCTGGTTTTGCCGTACCTTTGCAACGTAAATGAGCGATATGAGATTCAACAAGATCACGGCTGAGGAAGCCGCATTGATGGTACAGAACGGGCAGACCATAGGGGTGAGCGGCTTCACCCCGGCAGGCACTGCCAAGTGCACCCCGGCAGCCATCGCCAGGCGAGCCGAGCAGGAGCACGAAGCGGGAAGAGAGTACAAAGTGAGTGTCTACACCGGAGCGTCCACGGGCCCGAGCTGCGACGGTGACCTCAGCAACTCACACGCCATCGACTTCCGCGCCCCCTACACCACCAACGGGGACTTCCGCAAGCACGTGAATCTGGGCGAGCTGCGCTACAGCGACCTCTGCCTCTCCAACATGGCAACGCAGCTGCGACAAGGCTACCTCGGCAAGGTGCACTGGGCTATCATCGAGGCTTGCGACATTGAGCTTGCGGGCAGCAAGGCGCGCATCTTCCTTACCGCAGCAGGAGGCATAAGCCCCACCCTCTGCCGCCTCGCCACGGAGGGCATCATTGTGGAGCTGAACGCCTTCCACAGCAAGTCGAGCAAGGGCATACACGATGTCTACGAGATTGAGGACCACCCCTTCCGCACCCCCGTGCCCATCACCAAGGCGAGCGACCGCATAGGGAAGCCTTACATCGAGGTGGACGCGAGCCGCATAGTGGGAGTGATAGAATGCGACCTGCCCGACGAGGCGAGAGCCTTCAAGGACGCAGACCCCGTCACCACGCACATCGGACAGAACGTGGCTGACTTCCTTCTGAAGAACCTGCGCGAGGGGCTCATACCGAAGTCGTTCCTCAACCTGCAGAGCGGTGTGGGCAGCGGCGCTAACGCTGTGCTGGGTGCCCTGGGCGAATGCGAGGAGGTGCCTAACTTCAACATCTTCACCGAGGTGTTGCAAGACGCGCCGGTGCACCTGATGCAGGAGGGAAGGGTGCTAAGCGCCAGCGCCTGCTCGCTGACGGTGACGAAAGAATGCATACAAGGCATATACGACAACATTGACTTCTTCAAGCATCGCCTCGTGCTGCGCCCCTCCGAGATAAGCAACTGCCCCGAGGTGATAGCACGACTGGGGGTCTGCGCCCTGAACACCGCCATCGAGGTGGACCTCTACGGGCACGCCAACAGCACCAAGATATGCGGCACGAAGATGATGAACGGCATAGGCGGGGCGGCTGACTTCATCAACAACGCCTACCTCAGCATCTTCACCTGCGGCAGCACCACGAAGGGCGGCGCGATTAGCAGCATAGTGCCGTTCGCCAGCCACATAGACAGCACAAACCACTACATCGACGCTGTAATCACCGAGTACGGAGTGGCTGACCTGAGGCATAAGTGCGACCGCGAGAAGGCAAGGGAGATGATAAAGGTGGCGCATCCCGACTACCGCCCCCTGCTTGAAGAATATCTGACGCTGGCTGAGAAGAGAGGCGGACACACACCTCACGTGCTGAGCGCGGCTTTCGCTATGCACGACACGTTCCAGCGTAAGGGCGACATGCGCCTGACGGACTTCTCGGAGTACATAAAGTGAGAAGTACTTTCGGGCTTGCCTGCCGCCTCGCTGCTTGCCTCTGCCTCTATGCCCTGACGGGCGTGGCACAAACCGTGTCACCGCTGCCCCAAGAGGCGAGCTTTGGAGCTGCGGCTTTCCCCTGCACAACAAAGTTCTATCTCGTAGGCGAGAAAGACGCTGACAAAGACGCTGTCTCGCTACTGAAGGATGGAGGCTTGACAACCACCGACAAGCAAGCTATTAGGCTGCTTATAGGCGAGGCAGGCGACAAGGCGGTTAAGCCTTACCTCAGGCTGATCCCCGATGCGGAGCAAGGCTACTACCTAAAGGTGAGCCCCACGGAGGTGGTGATAGCTGGCAGGGACGGGGAGGGAACGTTCTACGGTGTGCAGACTTTCCTGCAACTGATGGGCGAACCCCAAGTGGCGGAGTGCGTGATAAGAGACTGGCCCTCAGTGCCTTGCAGAGGCGTGATAGAGGGGTTCTACGGCAATCCGTGGTCGCACGAGGATAGGTTGCGCCAGTTCGATTTCTACGGCAAAAATAAGCTTAACTGCTACGTCTACGGGCCCAAGGACGACCCTTACCACCGTGCGCACTGGAGAGAGCCGTACCCCGAGACGGAGGCGCAGCGTATAAGCGAACTGGTGGCAGCTGCTCACCGCAACAAAGTGCAGTTCGTGTGGGCAATCCACCCTGGGGGCGACATTCGCTGGACTAAGGATGACAGCCTTGCAATAGTCAATAAACTGCAACAGATGTACAAGCTGGGGGTACGCTCCTTCGCTGTCTTCTTCGACGACATATCAGGCGAGGGGGCTAAGGCGACGAAGCAGGCTGCCTTGCTCAACTACATCACGGACGAGTTCGTGAGAAAGAACAGGGACGTTAACCCCCTGATCATCTGCCCTACAGACTACAACAAATCGTGGGCTGGCAAGACTTACCTCCCCACGCTTGGCAAGGAACTTTATCCTGACATCCGCATTATGTGGACGGGTAGCGGTGTGGTGGATATGATTGAGCTGGACGACCTCGATTGGGTGAACCCGAGGATAGGGAGAAAGGCTTTCATCTGGCTTAACTACCCCGTGAATGATTACTGTCAGAGCCGCCTGCTGATGGGCAAGACCTACGGCAACGGACTGGATATATGCAGCGAGGTGAGCGGGTTTTGCAGCAACCCGATGGAGTATGCCGAGGCTTCAAAAGTCAGTCTCTACAGCATAGCAGACTACACTTGGAACATGCCTGCCTACGACCCCACCGCCTCGTGGCAAAGGGCTATGCGGACGCTGATGCCGACATCGAGTGACGCGTTCCGGTTCTTCTGCGAGAATAACGTGGACATTGGCAAGTCGGGGCACGGGCTGAGGCGTGAGGGAGAGTCGGAGGAGTTCGTCTCGCTGGAGAGGAATGAGCAGATGGAGGCATATTTCCGCAAGATGATAGCCAGCGCCTCGGAGCTTTTGCTTGACAGTGTTAACCAACCCTATATGCTCCAAGAGATTGCCCCATGGGTGCGCAGCATGGCTCTGCTGGGCGAAAGGGGCTTGCTGGTGTGCCGTATGCAGGAGGACTTGGATAAAGCCGATACGGTGGCGTTTATCGGCCACTATAAGGCGGAGCAGGAGGCTTATGCGAGGCAGAAAAGCATCGTGAGCCGTGGCTACGAGGGCAGCATAATGAAGGCGAAACCCCTGGTGAGCGGCAGCGTCGTCTCCCCTTGGGTAAGCTCCACGCTCGACAGCCTCACCGACGCCTACCTTAAGCTTCACACTTACGGGGCTGACCTGCTGCCTGTTCGCAGCATAAAGGAAGGGGAGTATCTTATCACTGTTGACGGCAAATATCTTAGCAACGTGCAAGGCTCTCTCGCCTTCCTTGCAGAGCGGGACAGCATAAACCCGCAGCGACAGCAATGGATTGTCGAGGCAGACCCCTCAACACACCGCTACAAGATAAGCAACAAGCAGGACGGCAGCTTCTTGGACGAGCGTGGGACGTTGCGACAGCCCAATGAGCAAAGACCTTTCAACCCCGCCCTACACACCTTCACACTCTCCCGCCAAGACGATAAGTACAGCATACGCCAAGCCCCCCAAGCTGGCGACGCTTACCTCTGCCCCGAAGAAAAACGCCTCACGGAAAGCCCCACGGAGCAGACTGTCTTCCGCTTCCAGTCCGTGGAGTGAAGCCTCTTGCCTTAAACCCTTGCCCCTGCCTGCTGTGCAAGGCAGTAGGACTGGCAGTGCGCCAAGCAGCAGGCGACTTAAAGAGCGACATACAATGAAAGTAGACAAGGATAATTGGCGAGACATAGACATCAACGTCGACAGGTTGTGGCTTATCGGGTCACGACCTGAGGGCTGAAAGCCTTAGAGCAACTACCCAGGCAACTTCGAGCCGCAAGTGCCGTTATACTGCTTGTTTCCTGCAAGGGCGGACGTATGCCATTCTCCTTGCACTTGGCGCACATCCTGTCTTTCAACAGATTATGTTCACGTGTGAGAAGCTGGAAGTCACGCTTAAGCCTCTTGCCAGCGGGAAGGTGTCAGATGATGCCTTGCTCCTGCATCTGCCTTGCCGTCAGCTCCAGCTCGGCGTACCAAGCTTCCCCGAAGCGGCGTATCAGGGGTTCACGCAGGAATTGGTAGACGTGTATGCCCTTTTGCATGCCAAGTGTGCGGGCAGCCTGGCAGATGTCCCAGCGGTGGTAGCTCAGCGTTACGTACGAGCCGAGGCGCTTTTCCCTAATAGGATAGAGGTGGCAACTGATGGGGCGGGGGCTGAGCAGGCAGCCGTCCTGCCCTCGGAACACGCAGTTGCCGCCATGGATAATGCTTGTCACAAGCTCGCCCTCAGGGTCAGGGTATGCCACGCCTCTGCGGTCAATCTCCGCCTGCGCCGCTGCACTAAGCCGCTGCCACAAGTCGTCGAGGCTATCCTCTATGCGGGCAATCTCCTCAGGGGTGACGGGAGCGCCAGCGTCGCCCTCCTCGCAGCACCGCCCTTGGCAGGCACTAATGTCGCAGCAGAAGCACTCCGTCAGTATGTCGCTGTGGACTATGACCTCGCCCACCATTAAGGGCAGCCCCACTGCCTTACCACTCGATTGGCTCTTGCCCATGGCTTGTGAGATACTCGTTGCAGAGCTTGAAGTGGTTGTTGCCGAAGAAGCCTCGGAAGGCGCTCAAGGGGCTTGGATGGGCGGAGCGCAGCACACAATGGCGTGAAGCGTCTATGAGGCTTGCCTTCTGCCCCGCAGGCGAACCCCAAAGCAGGAACACCAGCCCCTCCTTCCTTGCGTTAAGCAGGGAGATTACGGCGTTGGTGAACTGCTCCCAGCCTTGGTTAGCGTGGCTGAAGGCTTGGTGCGCCCTCACCGTCAGGCACGTGTTAAGCAGGAAGACCCCCTGCCTTGCCCAGCGTGTCAGGTTGCCGCTCTGGGGGATAGGCGCACCCGTCTCGCTCTCAATCTCTTGGAAGATGTTGCGCAGCGAGGGAGGGAAAGGCACTCCGTCCTGCACAGAGAAGCAAAGCCCGTGCGCCTGCCCCGGCTCGTGGTATGGGTCTTGCCCAAGGATGACCACCTTGACCTTAGGGAAAGGGGTCTGAGAGAAAGCGTTGAAGATAAGACTGCCGGGAGGGAAGCACTGCCCCGAGGCGTACTCTCTGTGTATATACTGAACGAGGCTGCGGAAGTAAGGCTTCTCGAACTCAGGCGCAAGCAACGCCTTCCACGACGGTTCGATGTTTACCTCCACAGCCCCGTGCTTCTTAGGGTTAGGCTCTTAGCTGATGAGGCAATGCCCCGTCATCTCCGCAGGCTGCTCCAGCCCCATTATGTACAGGATGCTCGGAGCAACGTCAGCGAGCACGCCGTTCTCCACGTGCGCCTGCTTGTTCTCGGTAACGTAGATGAACGGCACCTCGTTGAGCGAGTGAGCCGTGTTGGGCGAGCCGTCGGGGTTGACAGCGTTGTCGGCGTTGCCGTGGTCGGCTATCAGGATGACCTCGTAGCCCGTCTGCTTGGCAGTCTCCATCACCTCGCTCACGCACTTGTCCACCGCAACCACCGCCTTCTCTATAGCCTCGTAGACACCCGTATGCCCCACCATGTCCCCGTTGGCGAAGTTAACGACGATGAAGTCGTACTTGTTCTCCTTGATGGCGGCAACCAGCTTGTCCTTCACCTCGTAGGCGCTCATCTCAGGCTTAAGGTCGTAGGTCTGCACCTTCGGGCTTGCCACCAGTATGCGGTCCTCGCCCTCGAAGGGAGCCTCACGCCCACCGTTGAAGAAGAAGGTGACGTGTGCGTACTTCTCCGTCTCTGCCGTGTGCAGCTGCACCTTCCCTTGCGAGGAGAGGTACTCGCCCAGCGTGTTCGTGACGTTCTCCTTGGGGAAGAGGATGTGCAGCCCCTTGAAGTTAGCGTCGTAGGGGGTCATGCAGTAGTATTGCAGCTCTGGTATCGTGTGCATCCCCATTTCAGGCATATCCTGCTGCGTAAGCACGATGGTGAGTTCCTTTGCCCGGTCGTTGCGGAAGTTGAAGAAGATGACCACGTCTCCCTCCTTTATCGTCCCGTCGACGGTGCTGTTGTTGATGGGCTTGATGAACTCGTCCGTCACGCCCTCGTCGTAGCTCTCCTCCGTTGCCTGCACCATGTTGGTTGCCTGCTTCCCCTCGCCGCTCACCAGCAGGTCGTAGGCAGCCTTGATGCGCTCCCAGCGCTTGTCCCTGTCCATCGCGTAGAAGCGCCCCACGATGCTTGCGATGGCAGCGTTGCCGCACTCCGCGCACTTGCTCTCCACCTCGGCTATGAAGCCCTTGCCGCTCTTCGGGTCGGTGTCACGCCCGTCCATGAAGCAGTGCACGAAGGTGTTGCTGACCCCGTACTCCTTGCCTATCTCGATGAGCTTGAAGAGGTGGTCGAGCGAGCTGTGCACGCCGCCGTCCGATGTCAGCCCCATCAGGTGCACGCTCTTGGCGTTAGCCTTGGCGTACTCGTATGCGCTTACGATCTCAGGGTTCCTGAGGATGCTGCCGTCTGCGCAGGCTCGGTTGATCTTCACCAAGTCCTGATAGACGATGCGCCCCGCGCCGATGTTCAGGTGACCCACCTCCGAGTTGCCCATCTGCCCGTCAGGCAGTCCGACGTTCTCCCCGCTCGCCTTGAGGCGGCTGTGAGGGTAGGTCGCGTTAAGATAGTCCATATAAGGGGTGGGAGTGTTGAATATCACGTCACCCTTCCCGCGGTTGCCGATGCCCCAACCGTCGAGTATCACAAGGATTGCTTTCTTCTTCATAGTCGTTTGTTCCTTTCTTTAGCTGTTTTTATCCGAGTGCAAAGGTACGAAATTAAGGAAGCAATAGGTAGCGTTCGCGGCAAAAATAGGCTGTCGCCCGCGGCAGGTCACGGCTAATGAGCATAAAGGGTAGCAAAGGGGCGGCGTTGCGACTGTGTAGGAGGTGTCACATAACCCCTCGCAAGGGGTTCAAGGCAACCCCTCGCAAGGGGCTCGACTGAACCCCTTGCAAGGGGTACTTCAAAGCCTGTTATATAGGGACGACGGACTTCAGCTGTCAGTTGAACTGAAGGTAAGGGGCGAGGCGCTGGATGTCCTCCTCGGTCACGCCGGGCAGCTGCCTCAGGTCGTCGAGCCCGCGGAGCTTCCCTTGCTGGCGCACGTGGCTGTAGATGGCCTCGGCGAGGAAGCTGTCGATGTAAGGGTGGCGTATCAAGGCTCTCTTCGAGGCGGAGTTAAGGTCTATCTTGCCGACGAGCAGCGTGTCGAGGGTCAGGTACTGCGCTATGCCCTCCGGCACTCCCTCCACCTCCCGCAGCTGGCTAAGGCTCACGAAGCCTCCGAGCCGCTCTCGGTACCACACTATCTGGCGGGCGTAGTAGGAGCCTATGCCGGGTATTCGCTTCAAGGCTGTCGTGTCGCTGCCGTTGAGCTCGATGGTCTCTCCTGCCCTGAGCTTAAGGGAGCGGCGCACGGTGTCTCTCGTGGGCAAGGGAGGCGTTGAGGCTTCAGCGTTGCTCCTCTTAGGCTGAGGCTCTACCCTCTTGAACCTCTCGGCAATCCTCACGCAGGGGCGCAGCCGCTGCCACATCTCGTTCGTCATCCCCGGCACGTGGCTGAAGTCCTCGGGCTCGCTGTAGGTGTAGCCAAGGGAGCGGAACTTGTAGATGCCCCTCACCATCGAGGGGGTGAGCCCAAGGCGGAGGAGCGTGGTGGAGTCTGCCGTGTTGGGGTCGAAGGGGAAGGTCTCCACCTTCCTCTCGGGCTGGGCGTAATACCGCTCGGGCTTGCTCTCTCGCCTCTCGTAGGCTGAAGGGGAGGCTGCCCGCCCCTTGTCGCCTGAATGTCTCTTAGGCACAAGCCAAGCCACCAGCGAGGCAAGCGCCACAACGACGCAAAGGACGATGATGCCCCTGCGCTCCCCCGACGACACTGTGAAGAAAGGCATAGGGGCTTAATGGAACAGCTCGTTGAAGAAGATGAGGACGATGGCTATCGGGGCTACCCAGCGCACAAGGAAGCGGTAAACCCTGAAGAGCGGGACGTGCAGCTTGCCGCCGTTGGTCACCTCCCGCTCCACGAGCTTGCGGTCAAGATACCAGCCCGCGAAGAGGGCTATAAGCACACCGCCCAAGGGGATGATTATCTTGGCGGAGACGTAGTCGAAGAGGTCGAACAGCGTCATGCCGCAAAGGGTGAAGCCCTTGAGCGGACCGAAGCTCAGGGAGCAGAGCACGCCAAGCAGGGTGCAGGCGACGGTGACGAGCCAAGCTGCCTTGCGCCTCGAGAGGTGCCACTCCTCGTGCATGTAGGCGGTGACTGGCTCGTGCAGCGATATGGCACTGGTGAGGGCGGCGAGGAAGAGCAGCACGTAGAACAGCCCCGAGAAGACGTAGCCTATGACGGGCACGTTGTGGAAGGCGATGTTGAAGACACTCGGCAGCGTGATGAAGACAAGCCCCGGTCCTGCGTCGGGCTCTACGCCAACGGAGAACACCGCTGGGAAGACGATGAAGGCGGCAAGCACCGCCACTATTGTGTCAATGGTTACCACACTGAAGGCGGTCTTCACGAGGTTCGTCCGCTCGTCGAAGTAGGAGGCGTAGGTGCAAAGGCAACCCATGGCGAGGCTGAGTGAGTAGAACGCCTGCCCCACAGCTGAGAGCACCACGCCAGACGTTACCCCCGAGAAGTCGGGCTTCAAGAGGAAGCGCATCCCCTGCCCGAAGCCGCTCATAGAGAAGGAGCACACCACCAGTATGCCGATGATGAGCAGCAGCAAGGGCATCATCACCTTGGAGAAGCGCTCTATGCCGTCCCTCACCCCGTTGACAATGGTGAGATGCACCAGCCCCATAAACACCACAGCGTAGACGACAGGCTCCCAAGGGCTCGAGGAGAAGCGGGCGAAGTACTCCCCGAAGTCCTGCCCCGCCTTGAGGTGGTTAGAGAGGCTTGCGAAGGAGTAGTGCAGCGTCCAGCCACCCACGATGATGTAATAGGAGAGGATGAGGAACGCCACGAACACGCCCTCCACTCCCGTCACCCTCCACCACTTCCCCGGGGCGAGCCTTCGGAAGGCGGTGATGGTGTTGGCGTGAGTGTGCCTGCCTATCACGAACTCGCTCACCATTATAGGCAAGCCCACGAACAAGACGCACAGTATATATATAAGGAAGAAGGCAGCCCCTCCGTTGTTGCCCACCTCAGTGGGGAAGCGCCAGATGTTGCCCAAGCCGACGGCACTGCCAGCGGCTGCCAGCACTGCCCCTATCTTGCTCCCGAAGCCTCCTCTGCCCGTCTCCATCCTTTAGGACAAAAGCTCGTTAAGGAACACCACAGCCACGCCCACGGGGGCTACCCAGCGTATGAGAAAGAGGAGCAGCGAGAGGCAGCGCACCCTGAGGCTCCCCTCGTTGGTAAGCTGCGAGAGCACCAGCTTCCTGTTCATATACCAGCCCACGAACACGGCTATCGCTATGCCGCCAAGGGGCATGATGAACTTAGCCACAAGGAAGTCGAAGAGGTCGAAGAAGCCCATGCCCATCACCTTCACCCCGCTCCAAAGCCCGAAGGAGAGAGAGCAGGCTGCCCCGAGCAGGAAGCACACAGCCGTCACTATCCAGGCAGCGCCTCGCCTCGAGATGCGCAGCTTCTCGCTGAGGAAGGCGGTGACTATCTCGTGCATCGATATGGTGCTGGTGAGGGCGGCAAGAAGCAGAAGCACGTAGAACAGCCCCGAGAAGACGTAGCCCACCACGGGCATCCCTTGGAACACGTTGCCGAAGACGTAGGGCAGCGTTATGTACACCAGCCCCGGGCCTGCGTCGGGCTCTACGCCTGCCACCGAGAACACTGCTGGGAAGATGATGAAGCCGCTAAGTATAGCCACCACCGAGTCGATGACGCACACGCTGAAGGCGGACGACACGAGCCTCGTCTCCCGCCCGAAGTAGGAGGCGTAAGTAATGAGACAACCCATCCCCACGCTAAGCGAGAAGAACGCCTGCCCTATAGCCGAGAGCACCACCGAGGGCGTTACCTTAGAGAAGTCGGGCTTCAAGAGGAAGCTCAAGCCTTCCTTAGCCCCCTGCATCGAGAGCGAGCAGCCCACGAGCACCACTATTATCACCAGCAGCAGGGGCATCATAAGCTTGCTGAACCTCTCTATGCCCGCCTCCACGCCTCTGACGACGATGAGGTGCGTCATCAGCAGGAAGACGAGCTGATAGACGAGGGGCTTCCAGGGGTTGGAGGAGAAGGCGGAGAAGACCGAGGCAAAGTCCTGCCCCGAGGTCATGCGCAGCAGCAGCGTGTCGCTCGTGTAGCGGAGCGTCCAGCCAGCCACCACGCTGTAGAACGAGAGCACCAGCACGCCGCCCAGCACGCCGAAGCAGCCCGTTATCATCCAAGGCTTCCCCGGGGCGAGCACACGGTATGCGTCAACGGTGTTGGCCTTGCTCGTGCGGCCTATCACGAACTCTGCTATCATCACGGGCATGGCAAGAAGGAACACGAAGCACAGGTACACAAGGATGAAGGCGGCCCCGCCGTGCCTTCCCACCTCGGAGGGGAAGCGCCAGATGTTGCCCAAGCCAACGGCGCTGCCCGCAGAGGCGAGTATCACGCCCAGCCTCGTGCCGAAGAGTCCTCTCTTGCCTTGAGCCATCAGTGTTAAAGAGTGTATTACACCGCGAAAGTACTTATTTCTCCCTAACTTTGCCACCGAAACTATGAAAAGATACCCTCTCACGCTACTGGTGCTGGCGGCTGTCGTCGTCGCCTCCCTCGTCCCAATCCCAGAGACGCCGCTCGAAGGCATACCCTTCTACGACAAGTGGGCGCACTTCCTCATGTACGCCGCCCTTTGCCTCGCCCTATGGCTCGACTACCTCCGCGGCCACCCTCGGGTCAGGTGGGCGGTAGCCTTGCCCCTGACCATCGTCTTCCCTATAGCCACAAGCGGGGGCCTCGAGCTTGCTCAGGCATACCTCACCACCTACCGCAGCGGTGACTGGCTCGACTTCGCGGCCAACAGCGTGGGCGTACTCCTGGCCACCCTCGTTATGTGCCTTTACTTCGCCCTAAGGAGACGCGGGAAAGGCTGACAGGGCAGGCCTGCGCGGCCTCTCTATAACACCCTTTATAACGCCTCTATAGGAGTCGCCAGACATATCCTATATAGGATATCTCCACACATCCTATATAGGATATCTCCACACATCCTATATAGGATATGTCGACACATCCTATATAGGATATGTCCGAAGCCTATATAAGGGGCTTGACGGCGGGTCTTAGCAGGAGACCACAGCGGGCGCAGTATGGCCGCCAAGAAGGCTAAGGGTTGGGGGCGGGAAGGCTTCCCCTCGCAGGCTAAAGCTTGAGGCTAAGGGGCTTGCCTTTGTAGGTCACTTGGCGCGAGGTGCCGTCGGGCAGCACGACGTTGAACGTCCTCTCGCCTATCATCCCCTCGAAGCCCCCCTTGCGCTCGCCTATCAGAAGGGTGCGGCTATGGTCGCGCCACGAGATGGGTATCTCCGTGTACTGCCCCTGCTCGTAGGCGTAGCCGTCGAAGGCGTCCTCGTAGAGGGTGAACGCTCCGTCCGCCCCGGGGTAGAGCCTCAGCTCAAGCTCGTCCCAAGGCTTCTCTGTGGCGTACTGTACGTCAGGACCAAGGGGCAATATGCTTCCTGCACGTACGAAGAGAGGGATACGGTCGAGCGTCGTCTTGCGTGTGACGCTCTGCCCTCCCGGCAGGGGCTCGCACGTCCAGAAGTCGTACCACAGAGCCTGCGAGGGCAGGTAGACTGTCGTCTCCCTCTCCTCCGTGAAGCGGGGCGAGGGGGCGAGGCTTGTGCTGTCCGCGTCCTCAGGCGTGTACTGCGCCCTCACTATCGGGGCTACAAGCAGCGACTTGCCGAACATGTACTCGTCCCCCATCTCCCAGACGAGGCTGTCGTGCGGGAAGTCCATCACGAGCGCCCGCATGAAGGTGCTCTGCCTCTTGCTCACCTCCCACGAGGTGGAGTATATATAAGGAAGCAGGGAGTAGCGCAGGCGGATGGCTTCGGCTATGGCGTCGAAGACGGGTTCGCCCCTCTTGCCGAAGCGGTATATCTCTCGCGGGGCGTCGGTGCCGTGGGAGCGCATCATAGGAGTGAAAGCCCCGAACTGAAGCCAGCGCACGTAGAGCTCCTGATAGAGTGGGTTGAGAGGGGCGGAGGCGTAAGGCTCACGGTTGTACTCCCCTGCGAAGAAGCCGCCGATGTCTGTGTTCCACTGCGGAATGCCCGTGAGGGAGAAGTTAAGCCCTGCGGGTATCTGCCTGCGCAGCGTCTCCCACGAGGAGGTCACGTCGCCCGACCACGTGTCAGCCCCGTAGCGCTGCTGACCGGCGAAGGCGGAGCGGGTGAGGATGAAGACACGCTTGTCTGCCGACGTGGCTCGCTGGTGGTCGTACACCCCGCCCACGGAGACGAGGGGGAAAGCGTTGCGCACCTTGCGCAGAGAGCCGAGGGAGGTGCTGCCCTCAAGGTCTTCTTGGCTGAAGTCCACGTGGTCGGGCTCTGTGGAGTCAAGCCACCAGCCGTCGATGCCTAAGGAGAAGAGCCCTCGGTTCATATAGTCCCAGTAGATGTCACGAGCCGTGGGGCTGAATGCGTCGTACACACGAACGCCAGAGGGGTAGTCCATACGGGGCGGCCAAGCCTCAAGCCCCGATGGCGGCCACGTGCGGAAGCTGAGCAGCAGCCCCTGCCGCTCAAGGTCGAGGTAAGGCTTGGCGTGCGGGCCGAAGGAAGCCCAGACGGAGATTATCGTGTGCGCCCCAAGGGAGTGTATCTCGTCCACCATACGCTGCGGCTCAGGGTAGTCGGGGTTGAGGAAGTCCATTGCGTTCCATAGATAGTTGTTGCCCCAGTACTGCCAGTCCTGTATGATGCCGTCGAGAGGCACGCCAAGCTCCCGGTACTGCCTCACCACATCCACCAGCTCCTGCTGTGTCTTGTACCGCTCCTTGCTCTGCCAATAGCCGTAAGTCCAGAGGGGGAGCATCGGCACTTGCCCCGTGAGGTGGCGCATACCCGCCACCACACCGTCGGCGTTGCCCCCGTAGATGAAGTAGTAGTCTATGCAGTCGCCCACCTCCGAGTCGAAGGAGGTCTGCCCCTCTCCGTCGGTGTACGTTGTGGGCGAGGCGTTGTCCCAGAAGATGCCGTAGCCCTTGACTGACTGAAGCAGGGGGACGAAGTCCTCGGTGTTGTCCTGTATGAGGTACTTGCTGAAGCCTCGCTGGCTCATCAGTCCGTTCTGCAACTGCCCAAGCCCGTATAACGCCTCGTCGGGTGGTATGGTGAACGACTGCTTAACCCTCCAAGCCCCTTTGTCCGCTCCCTCCTGCCGCTGCTCAAGCTCCGCCCCTGCCTCGGTGAGCAAGAGGTTGCCGTCTTTGCTGGAGAAGGAGAGGTTGCCGCTAAGCTTGTCGAAAGAGACGCTGAGGACTGGGGAGGCAGCCACCGCCTCGCCCTCGTCCTCGCTGAAGCGAAGCTTGACACTCGCCTCAGGCTGTGCCACGACGCAGAAGCTTTGCTTCGCAGGCATCTGCCCCAAAGAGGAAGGGTACTTCACTATCCTCACTATGGAGGGCGTGTAGAACTGCACCTCACAGCGGTATTGCCCTGCGGGGTCGTCTGCGCTAAGCCCTGTGCCTTGAGCAAGGCACAGAGTGGCCGAGGCTGCCAAGATGGCTAAGGCTGTCGCTCTTTTCATGGTATCTTGGGGTTAAAGGTTATCACTTTATCTTCACCGTGCCGTTCTTCCGCTTGGTGAAGGTGAGCTTGACGGGCTTGAGGCGGTTCTTCTCGTGGTCGAATATCTTGGAGCTGTCGAACGCCTGCCCGTTCACCCTCACCTCGAAGTGCAGGTGCTCGGTTGAGGCTCTGCCCGTGCGCCCCACTATGGCTACTGGGTCACCAGCGTCCAGCCACTGCCCTGGGGAGACGAGGTTCTTGCGGTTGTGGGCATAGTACGTCTCCAAGCCGTTGGCGTGGCGCAGTATGACCACGTTGCCGTAGCCAGAGCGGGGCTCGGAGAGCGTGACGACGCCTGCGAAGGCAGCACGGAGCGTGTCCCTTGAGCCAGAGACGGTCTTAATGTCCGTGCCAGCGTGGTGTCGGCTACCGCCGAAGGGGCTTATGACGTGCGCCCCGGGGAAGGGGTAGTGCCAATCCTTGGGACCGTAGAGGGCGAAGTTGACGGAGAACTGGTCAGTGTCAGCGAAGGGGTTCTTCATCACCTGCTGCTTGAGCGCCTGCATAGTGTCGTCCTCCTTGCCCGAGCCTTTATGCGTGGCGGCACAGGCTGAGACGAGGATAAGCGTCAGGGCAAGCAGGCTCTTCCTCATAGCTCCATCATTATGACGTTGAGGTTGCGCCCAGTCTCTATGCCGTTTCGCCTTGCGCTGTAGAGGGACGGGGAACTGTATGTGCAGGTAGGCTCAATGAAGATGTCGCTAACCCCGCACTCACGGAGCAGCCAAGCGTTGGCTCTCCTTAGGCTTATATGCCACTTCTCCTGCCTCACGGCTATAGCGTCCATAGGGAAGCCAGCCTTGAGGAAGGCATCATACACCTCATCTCCTACCTCAAAGGCTGCCTGCGAGATGCAAGGACCAAGGATGGCGTGCAGGTCTTCAGGGCGAGAATGCATTGCCTTTATCGTATTCTCAGCTATACGACATACCGTGCCACGCCAACCAGCGTGGGCTGCCGCTATGACGTGGAGGCGAGTGTCGTATAGTAATATAGGGAGGCAATCGGCAGTCTTTATGGCGAGAGGTAGACCCTTTGCATCGGTTATCACAGCGTCCGTCTCCGCTGGACGACCTGCCTTTACGACCCACTCGACGTGGTCGGAATGCACCTGACGGGGCAATGCCAAGCTCTCCAAGGGGAGAGGGAAAGGCTCAACGCCTGTGGTGAACGCACGAAGCCAAGAGGGAGTGCTATACGTCGTCATACTCGAAGTCGTCTAAGTCCTCAGGCTCTCCCTCATCCTTAAGCTCACCACGCAAGAAAGAGACAGGCTTGTTGCTGTGCACCATAGCCTCTTGGCTGGTTATTGCCTGAAGCTTGTTGCTCTCGCTGTTGAGTGCCTCCCAGAGCATATCCTTTAGCTGGTCGAGACCTTGCCCCGTAATGGAAGAGATGAAGACATGAGGCACGTCGTCGGGCAGGTTCTCAGAGAGCATTCCTATAAGCTCCTCGTCGAGGAGGTCGCTCTTCGTTACCGCAAGCAGGCGTTGCTTGTCGAGCATGCCGGGGTTGAAGGTAGCCACCTCGTTGAGCAGTATCTCGTATTCCTTTCTTATATCCTCTGTTTCGCCCGGCACCATGAAGAGCAGCAATGAGTTGCGCTCTATGTGACGGAGGAAACGAAGCCCAAGCCCCCTGCCCTCGCTCGCCCCCTCGATTATGCCAGGGATGTCAGCCATGACGAACGAACGCCCGTCACGGTAGCTCACGATGCCAAGGGAGGGCTCCATAGTGGTGAACGGATAGTCGGCTATCTTGGGCTTGGCTGAGGAAAGGGTACTGAGCAGAGTGCTTTTGCCGGCGTTGGGAAAGCCCACGAGACCCACGTCAGCAAGCAACTTAAGCTCAAGCACAACGGTGCGCTCCGTCATCGGCTCGCCCGGCTGGGCGAAACGAGGGGTCTGACGTGTGGAGGTGCGGAAGTTCCAGTTGCCAAGCCCACCCCTGCCGCCTTTGAGCAGCAATACCACCTGCCCGTCGTCCCTGACATCGCAGAGATACTCGCCCGTCTCAGCGTCGTAAGCCACTGTGCCACAAGGCACGTCAACATACTTATCCTCACCGCTGAAACCAGTGCTGCGGTCCTTTCCCCCGTCGCCACCGTGTCCCGCAAAGATGTGCCGCTCGTAGCGCAGGTGAAGGAGTGTCCAATAGTTATGGTTGCCACGCAGATATACGTTGCCTCCCCTTCCTCCGTCACCCCCGTCGGGTCCGCCGTGCTCAACGAACTTAGCCCTGTGCAAGTGCACACTGCCACGCCCGCCCTTGCCCGAACGACAGACGATCTTGACGTAGTCTACGAAATTGCTCTCAGCCATAACCTAACGAAAAGAGGAAGAGGGCAAAGCCGCTCTTCCTCTAAGTCAGTCATTCAATATTAGGCGTTTTCTTTGTCTATCACCTTGAAGATGGCGTCAATCATCGCCTCCTTACTTGGGTACTGCTCCCAAGAGAAAGTGTTGCGGATGCCCTCCTTCTCGAACCACTCGGCAAGCGGGGCAGTCTGCGTGCGGTAGACCTCGAAGCGGTTCTTTATAGTCTCCTCGTTGTCGTCGGCACGCCCCTGCTCGATGGCACGGTTGAGAAGGCGCTGCATCAGTATGTCCTCGTCTACAAGCAGCTCTATCATCATGCCGAGGGAGTCGCCACGCTCTGCGAGCATAGTCTTAAGCTCCTCAGCCTGCGCGATGGTGCGTGGGAAGCCGTCGAAGATGACACCCTTGCCCTTGGGCTGCGCGTCGTATGTCTTCGCCAGTATGTCTATCATAAGCTCGTCGGGCACAAGCTTGCCCTGCGATGTGTACTCGCTGGCTATCTTTCCGAGTTCTGTTCCGGCCTTCATCTCAGCTCTGAGCACGTCGCCCGTGCTGATGTGGCTGATGCCATACTTTTCCTTAATCAAATCGCTGTAGGTGCCTTTACCACTGCCTGGCGCACCGAAGATAATAATGTTCTTCATAACTTTACCTATTCTTTTATAATGGAGTAAATATCAGCGTAGTTGCGGCCGAAACCATCGTAGTCAAGCCCATAGCCCACCACGAAGTTGTCGGGGATGCGAAGGGCGCAATAGCGTATATCAATGTCGCTCAGTAGCTTGTCGGGCTTAAGCAGAAGTGTGCACACCGAGAGGCTTGCGGGCTTCATCGCCCTAAGGCTCTCAAGCAGACGGCTCATCGTAAGCCCCGTGTCCACTATGTCCTCCACCACGACCACGTCCCTGCCCTCAACGCTCTCGCCGAGCCCTATCAACTGGCGCACCTCGCCACCGCTCTCGAGCCCCTCGTAAGAGCCGAGCTTGACGAACGACACTTGGCACGGCACGCTGACAAGACGCAGAAGGTCGGCAGCAAACACGAACGAGCCATTAAGGACGGCAAGGAAGAGAGGTGTGCGCCCGGCATAGTCTCTGTTCAACTCGTCGGCTATGCGACTTACCTCCTGTCTTATCCGAGAAGCGGGAACGGAAACAGTGAACTTCTTATCCTTGACTATGACGGTATGGGGGGCAGCTGAACGCAACATCGGTCGCGAAGATACTAAATATTACGATATGGGCGACAGAAATGCCGTTTTTTCTCTAACTTTGCGGCATGTTAGTGCTGACAGGCAAGCAATTCAGGGAGCTGGACGAGTATACCATCGAACACGAGCCTGTGTCTTCTCTTGGGCTGATGGAGAGGGCTGCGAGAGCCTTTGCGCAAGCAATAGAGCGGCGGCATAAATCTCCACGGAATGTGTTCGTCTTCTCGGGTCCAGGCAACAACGGGGGCGACGGCTTGGCCATCGCCCGACTGCTCTCCATAAGAGGCTACAGTGTGAGCGCATGGCTGTTTAACACCAAGGGCGAGCTTAGCCCCGACTGCCAAGCTAACCGTGAGCTGCTGGACAGCGTTCCGGGGCTTAACTTCACAGAGGTTAGCCAAGGCTTCGACTTCCCCGAGATACGTGAGGGCGACATAACCGTTGACGCTCTCTTCGGCACTGGGCTGACGAGACCCCTCACCGGGGGCTTCTCGCAGCTTGTTAAGAAGATAAACACCGCCCCAGGCACGGTGATAAGCATCGACCTGCCCTCGGGGCTTATGGCGGAGGACAACAGCAAGAACGACTATACTTCCGTGGTGAGAGCCTCGCTCACACTGACCGTTCAACTGCCCAAGCTGGCTTTCCTGCTGGCGGACAACGCAGAGTGCGTGGGAGAGTGGGAGGCTGTGGACATTGGGCTTTCGGCAGAGGGGCTGAGGCAATTGTGCTCTCCTTATAATATAATGGAGCAGAGAGAGCTGAGCCGCCTGCTGCACCAGCGCCCCGCCTTCGCCCACAAAGGGGACATGGGGCAGGCGTTGCTGGTGGCTGGGGCGAAGGGCATGGCTGGTGCGGCAATCCTTGCTGCGAGGGCTTGCCTGCGTTCGGGCATAGGGAAGCTGTCTTTGCACACTGCCGACGCTAACTTCTCGGTGCTTCAGAGTGCCGTGCCAGAGGCTGTGCTTTTGCCCGAAGTGGAGACGGAATGCATCAGCGACTGCCACGACACCTTGAAGTTCAATGCCGTGGGCATAGGTCCTGGTTTGGGAAAGGCGGATGTCACGGCTAAAGCCCTGCGGCTCTATCTCTCACGCTCACGTCGCCCCATGGTGATTGACGCAGATGCTCTCAACCTGATAGCGCAGCACACCGACCTGCTTCACCTCATCCCCAAGGGCAGCATACTCACCCCGCACCCCAAGGAGCTGGAGCGCATTGTGGGGGCTTGCTCGTCAAGCTACGAGCGGCTTATGAGAGCCGTTGAGCTGGCAAGGCGCAAGGGAGTGACGGTGGTGCTGAAAGGGCACTATACAGCCGTGTGCAAGGCGGACGGGAGCGTGGAGTTCTGTCCTGCGGGCAACCCAGGGATGGCTACAGCGGGAAGCGGGGACGTGCTTACGGGCATCCTGACAAGCTTGCTTGCCCAAGGCTACACACCTGAGCAAGCCGCCTCGCTCGGAGTATGGCTTCACGCCACGGCTGGGGACGCAGCCGCACAGCAGCTCGGTGAGGAGTGCCTCATAGCCAGCGACATCACGGCTCACCTGCCCGAAGCCTTCGCCAAGCTCAAAGCCAGCAACACCCTATGAACCGCGCGATGAATAGGGCTTCCTTGCATACACCTGACCAGAACTTCGCAATCGACCCGTGCGGTCGAGGGAAAAAGTCGGTGCGGTCGAGGGGCAACTTCTCGCTATATATTTGCCGAGGGACAGCAAGTCTTTCGCCTGCCCAAAGCGTATTCCAAGCTAAAAGCCAACATCTATGAAACACACAATGAATAAGCTCATTCCTATCATCACCCTATGCCTATGCTCAACAGTGGCGAAGGCTCAAACCGAGGTAAGCCAGTACCAACCGGGAGTAACCGTGGAGGGCGTGACCTACTTCCTGCCAAGCACCGCCCTCCGCATAACAGTGGAGGCGGAGAAGACGGTCGTAACACCCGGGGAGTTCGCCAAGTACGCCTTCCGCTACCTTAGACTGCAAGACGTGCCCACCGAGCAAAGCACGACGTGGAAGATAAAGAACATCAGCATCGAGCCTTACGGCACGCCCGACAAGACGAAGGGATACAGCATCCTGCTCAAGGGGCGCACCTCAGCGCCCTTGGTGTCGTTGACAAGGGACGGCATACTGCTCTCCATCAACGCACAGAAGGCGGAGACCCCTCTGCCCGACGTGCCGCAAGGCGTTGCCGCCCCCACTCTACCCAACGCAAGGGACTATATGGATCAAGAGATACTCTCGGCTGGAAGCACCGCCAAGATGGCTGAACTCTGCGCACAGAAGATATACGACGTGAGGGAGAGCCGCAACGACCTCATCCAAGGCGAGGCTTCCAACACTCCCAAGGACGGGGCGCAGCTGCAGATAATGCTCGACCAGCTCGACCAGCAGACCGACGCCCTTCAGCGGCTCTTCGCAGGCTCAACGCAGACCAGCACGGAGTACTTCAGCGTTGACTTCGTCCCCACGAAGGAGACGGACAAGCAGCTGCTCCTGCGCTTCTCCCAGATAGACGGGGTGGTGGACAGCGACGACCTCTCTGGCTCGCCCGTATACATCAGCATTCAAAGCACGGGAAGCCTGCCCAACAGCTCCCAGAACGCTGACTCGGACAAGAAGAAGGCGAAGCTGGAGAAGGGCGTGCGCTACAACGTGCCAGCAAGGGAGAAGGTGACCGTCTTCGACGCTGACTACGACTACTGCTCGCAGGAGGTGAGCATGGGGCAGTTCGGCTACGTGGAGATACTGGGCGAGTCTCTCTTCGACAAGAAGACCACCACCAAGGCTTACTTCTACCAGCAGAACGGCGGCTTGGAGAAGATAGAGCAATAGCTCCCGCACACCCTTATTATTAACCCTATGCATAAGACAACCCTATCCTTACTCTCCCTGCTGCCCCTCGCAGGGCAGGCTCTTGCGCAAGCCGACAAGCGACCGAACATCGTCTTCATAATGACCGACGACCACACGGCGCAGATGATGTCCTGCTACGGCAACAGCCCAGTCCTGACCCCTAACCTCGACCGCATAGCACGGGAGGGCGTACGCTTCAGCAACAGCTTCGTGGCTAACTCCCTCAGTGGTCCGAGCCGAGCCTGCATGCTGACAGGCAAACACAGCCACAAGAACGGCTTCACGGGCAACGAGCAGAGCGTCTTCGACGGCACGCAGCAGACTATGCCCAAGCTCTTGCAGGAGGCAGGCTACCAGACCGCCCTCATAGGCAAGTGGCACTTGGTCAGCACGCCCACGGGCTTCGACTACTACGAGATACTGCCAGGGCAAGGCGACTACTATAACCCTGACTTCATCGAGATGGACGGCAGCGTGAGAAGGGAGCAAGGCTACTGCACAGACCTCATCACCGAGAAGAGCATCGCGTGGCTGGAGCAAAGGGACAAGGAGCGACCATTCATCCTCTTCGTCCACCACAAGGCGTGCCACAGAGACTGGCTGCCCCCTCTGAAGTACTTGCGTGAGTACGAGGACACCGTCTTCCCCCTCCCCTCCAACTTCCGAGACGACTGGGCGGGAAGGCTTGCCGCACAGCAGCAGGAGATGTCCATAGCCTCCCCTCACGACATGGACATAGCCTACGACAACAAGATGTGGCTGCCGGGCGACACGACACGCCTCTCCGACCTTTACCTAAGCTATATCTCACGCCTCAGCCCCGAGGACAGCGCAGCCTACCACCAGTTCTACGACTCCCTGAGCGTCGCCTTCAGGCAAGCCCCCTTGGAGGGCGAGCGGCTTGCCGAGTGGAAGTTCCAGCGCTATATGCGGGACTACGCCAAGGTCACCCGCAGCCTCGACGACAACGTGGGCAAGCTGCTCGATTACCTTGAGCAAAGCGGCTTGACGGACAACACCCTCATCGTCTACACCAGCGACCAAGGCTTCTACATGGGCGAACACGGCTGGTTCGACAAGCGCTTCATGTACGAGGAGAGCCTCAACACGCCCCTGCTCATGCGCCTGCCCGAGGGCTACGGGCGAAGGGGCGTGGTGCGGGAGATGGTGCAGAACATAGACTACGCCCCCACCTTCCTCGAGCTTGCCGGCGCTCCAGTGCCCAGCGACATGCAGGGGATGTCCCTGCTGCCCCTGCTCAGGACCCAGAAGGGCAAGGCGAAGTGGCGCAAGGCTGTGTACTACCACTACTACGAGTACCCCGCCGAGCACAGCGTGAAGCGCCACTACGGCATACGCACCGAGCGCTGGAAGCTAATACACTTCTACAACGACATCGACGAGTGGGAGCTGTTCGACCTCAAGAACGACCCCTCGGAGATGCGCAACCTGTACGGTGACCCTCGCTACCACAAGGCGCAGAGCCGCCTCGGCAAGCAACTGCGCCAGCTTCAACTCCTATACGACGACCCCATCGAGCAGCAGCTACTCGGCGTTACCGCTGACTAAGACTCACCGTAACGCCTGTATAACACCCTTCAGGCAACCCCTTGCGAGGGGTTGTCTGAAGGGTAGCCCGTAGGCTTCGCGAAGGGTAGCTTAGTGGTGGAAGAGGCGCACTCCCGTGAACGTCATGGCGATGCCGTAGCGGTCGCAGGTGGTGATGACGTGGTCGTCCCTCACCGAGCCTCCCGCCTGCGCCACGAACTGCACCCCGCTCTTGTGCGCCCGCTCTATGTTGTCGCCGAAGGGGAAGAAGGCGTCGCTGCCGAGAGACACACCTGTGTTGCGGCTAAGCCACTCACTCTTCTGCTCCTCGGTGAGAGGCTGGGGGCGGCTCTCGAAGACCTGTTGCCAAGCCCCGTCCCTCAGCACGTCGTCGCTCTCAGCCCCGATATAGAGGTCGATGGCATTGTCACGGTCTGCCCTCCGTATGCCTTGCACGAAGGGGAGGGACATCACCTGCGGGTGCTGGCGCAGCCACCAGTTGTCGGCCTTCTGCCCAGCGAGCCTTGTGCAGTGTATGCGGCTCTGCTGCCCCGCCCCGATGCCTATAGCCTGCCCGTCCTTGGCGTAGCAGACGCTGTTGCTCTGCGTGTACTTAAGGGTGATGAGGGAGATGACGAGGTCTCGCCTTGCCTCAGGGGTGAAGGTCTTGTTGCGGGTGGGTATGTTCTGGAAGAGCGAGTCGCTGGTGAGGTCTATCTCGTTGCGCCCCTGCTCGAAGGTGATGCCGAACACCTGCTTGCGCTCCACGGGGGCGGGGCGGTACGAGGGGTCTATGCTAAGCACGCAGTACGTGCCCTTGCGCTTGCCTCGGAGCACCTCAAGGGCTTCGGGCGAGTAGGAGGGGGCGATGATGCCGTCGCTCACCTCACGGTTGATAAGGCGTGCCGTCGCCTCGTCGCACTCGTCGCTGAGGGCGATGAAGTCCCCGTAGCTGCTCATGCGGTCAGCTCCCCGTGCCCTTGCGTAGGCTGAGGCTATCGGGGTGAGGGGCAGGGGAGCGTCTTCGACGAAGTATATCTTCCTTAGCGTCTCGCTGAGGGGCAAGCCCACGGCAGCCCCCGCAGGGCTTACGTGCTTGAAGCTCGTGGCGGAGGGCAGACTGGTGGCTCGCTTAAGCTCGCTCACCAGCTGCCAGCCGTTGAGAGCGTCGAGCAGGTTGATGTAGCCCGGGTGTCCGTTAAGTACCTCTAAGGGCAGCTCGCCTTCCTCGGTGAAGACGCGGGAAGGCTTCTGGTTGGGGTTGCAACCGTACTTGAGGGGGAGTTCTTTCATCGTTGTGAGTGTGTTAAGGAGTGGAGCCGGAGGGGATTGAACCCTCGTCCAAACAGGCACACCCTGGGCTTTCTACACGCTTATCTCAGCTTTGGTTGTAGGGCGGGGCAAGACCTGAGCTGCCCATACCTCCGCCTTAGCCTCTAAAGCTTCACCCGTGGAGCGAGGCAATCCCTCGGGCTATCCCCGAAACGTCTGTGCCACTATGCCCTGAGGCTTCGGAGCAAGAGCCCCGGGAGTGACATCTCGTCCCCGCACCTTGTGCAGGGATAAAGCCAGTAACCTACTATGCTTCGGTTAGGCAGCGAGAGCGTAGTTGTTTTCGCCAGTTAAATTGTCGAAGGCGTTGATTAAAGAGAGCTGCCCTCGTCTCTCTGCGTGCTTACACAGACTGTCGTCCTGCTGTCAAATCCAAGTCGACCCCTTGGTGAAGTGCCCCCTTAGCCCTCGGCGACGCTTCGCCTCGGGAACGGGGAACGCGAAGGTAGCCCTTTTCCCCTTCCGACGCAAAAGTTTCCCCCGCTTTCTTAGGTCTGCGCCCTTTTTTAGCTACCTTTGCAATATTCTAAGCCCGAGGGGCGTTGTAATACAATAACCGGTAAACCATTAGCTAATGAAAAAGGTACTATCCTTCCTCTTCCTTATGCTGCTCGCCACTGCGGCGATGGCTCAGAGCACGATGACGGACAACCAGATACTCCAGTTCGTGCAGCAGGAGCAGGCGAAGGGGTCGAACCAGCAGACCATCATACGGAAGCTCCTGCAGAGGGGAGTGACCGTGGAGCAGATAAGGCGTGTGCGCAAGAACTACGAGGCGCAGCAGAAGAACATGGGGGCGGTGGACTTGACGGGTACAACCGAAGGCACGAAGACGAACCGCCTGCGCACCAACAAGGAGAAGGCGGAGGACGAGTACAGGAAGCAGAACGACTTCATGGTGCGCTCGCAGAGGGAGACGGAGGAGGACCGCTACAAGACACGGCAGGACTTCCTCGACGAGATGGGAGACGAGATAGGCTTCCTCGACATTGACTCGCTGATTTACTACCAGAACTTCTTCAAGGAGCTTCAGGACACACGCAACCAAGTGTTCGGCAGAAGCATCTTCAACAACGAGCTGCTCACCTTCGAACCTAACCAGAATATGGCTACACCGCCTAACTACCGCCTCGGCGCGGGGGACAATGTGATAATAGACATCTGGGGCTCTACGCAGCTGAGCGTGGACGATGTCATCTCCCCCGACGGTTATGTGGTGATTGAAGGTATAGGACCAGTGAAACTGGCAGGCATGAGCGTGGCTCAGGCTAACTCAAGCCTGAAGAGCACGCTCGGCAAGTACTACGAGGACTGCGACATAAGCCTCTCCCTTGGGGAAAACCGCAGCATACAGGTGCAGGTGATGGGAGAGGTCCGTATGCCTGGCACTTATACAATAAGCAGCCTGAGCAGTGCCTTCAACGCCCTCTACTCAGCAGGGGGCATAAGCGATATAGGAACACTGCGAAGCATACAGATATATCGAGGAGGGCGTGTGATAGCCGAGCTGGACGTGTACGACTACCTGCTCAACGGCAACGCGAGCGGGGACATACGCTTGCAGGACAACGACGTGATAGTCGTCGGTCCGTATGAGTGCCTGGTGCAGGTGACGGGCAAGGTGAAGCGCCCTATGTTCTACGAGATGAAGAGCACGGAGACGGTGAAGCAGGTGCTTAAGGACGCAGGCGGCTTCAGCGGCGATGCCTACACGAAGAACGTGAGGCTGGCTCGCAAGGCTGGCTCAGAATATAGTATGTACACCGTGGATGAGTTCCAGATGTCTGACTTCACTTTGATGGACGGTGACTCTATCTTCGTGGACAGTGTGCTGGCTCGCTTCAATAATATGGTAGAGGTGCGAGGGGCGGTCAAGCACGCAGGGCAGTACCAGCTTGGCGGTGACGTGCAGACCGTCAGGGGTTTGCTTGAGATTGCTGACGGACCGAGGGAGGATGCCTTCCTCTCCCGCGGAGTGATGCACCGCCTGAAAGACGACCTGACGCTGGAGATGGTGAACGTGGACTTAGAGGGAATACTGAACGAGACCGTGCCTGACGTGCTGCTGAAGAATGGCGACGTGCTGTTTGTGCCGAGCACGGTTGATATGAAGGGCGAGCAGACGCTTACGATAAGCGGTGAGGTGATGTATCCGGGTGTCTACCAGTATGCGGATAATACTTGTGTCGAGGACTTGATACTGATGGCTGGAGGGCTTACCGACGGTGCCTCGATGGCTAAGGTGGATGTCTTCCGTCGTGTGCAAGATGTCCTTGCCACAGAGAGCAAGAACGAGATAGTGCAGGCGTTCTCCGTCTCGCTTAACGATGGCTTCCGCTCTTCGGACAGCAGCGTGGTGCTGATGCCTTACGACGAGGTGGTGGTGCGCCGCAGCCCTGCCTACAGCGAGCAGATGAACGTGACGGTGTCGGGCGAGGTTAACTTCGAGGGCGACTATTCTATGACCACCCGAGACTACCGCCTGAGCGACCTTATAAAAGCTGCTGGAGGCTTGTCGAACTTAGCGTATGCTGAGGGCGCAAGGCTTATACGCATGCTGACGGATGCAGAGAAGCTGATGCGCGAGAGCTCGCTCCGCACTGCGCAGATACAGATGTATGAGGACGCACTCCAGAGTGCTACCCCCATCAATATGGCACAGGCAGACTCGCTGATGACTTGGAAGCTGGATATTGGAGACTATTATCCTGTAGCCATCAACCTTGAGAACGCATTGAAGTCACCTGGCGGTGCGGATGACATACTGCTTCGTGAGGGCGACATCCTCTCCATACCGCAGTTCAGCAATACTGTGAAGGTGAGCGGTGAGGTAATCTATCCTATGTCGATGAACTACAAGAAGGGGCAGAGGGCTAAGTATTACATAGACCGTGCGGGCGGCTACGGCAATAAGGCTAAGAAAAAGGCAGTATACGCCATATACATCAACGGCTCAGCCAAGAAGATTAACCGACGAAGCGGAAAGGACGTACAGCCTGGTTGCGAGATAGTGATACCTTCGAAGTCCACAACAGGCGGTAAAGTATCAACAGCCGAGATTATGGCGATAGCGAGTGGTGCTTCCTCGTTGGCGGCAGTCATTGTCGCACTCACGAATGTCATAAAGTAAAGGAGGGGGAGCGATATGCGGTTCAACGAGTTTAGCTTCTCCACCCTGCTTCACTTGCTGAGGAGTAAGTTCTGGCGTATAGTGAGGAACTGTGCCATAGCTGCTGTGGTGGGTTTCCTCATTGCCTTGTGCATCCCGAAAGAGTATGAGTCGAGTGCAAGCATCATCCCCGAGAATGGCAATGCGACTGAGAATGGGGGACTGTCTTCCCTTTCGAGCATTGCAGGCATAAACCTCAACGAGGGCGAGGATGCCATAGGTCCAGACCTCTATCCTACTGTCGTGGCGAGTGATCGCTTCATCGTTGACCTTCTCTACACTCGTGTTCAGACGATAGACGGCAAGGCGGACACCGACCTTATGACCTATATGAGGCGATACACTCGTCGCCCTTGGTGGGGCTACGGCAGGTTGTGGATGGGCAAGCTGATGAAGGTCATCAATCCGCCTAAGGACTACAACAAGCGTGGCGCAGACGAGCGCATCAACCCAGAGCGTCTGAGCCGTGACGACGAGATGCTGATAGAGGGGCTTAAGAGTGCCGTCACTTGTCAGATGGACGAGAAGACGGGAATGATATACATCAGCTACCGCTCGCAGGATCCGCTTGTCTCTAAGATAGTGGTCGACACTGTCATGCTCCATCTGCAAGAGTTCATAACGGGCTACCGCACCAGCAAGGCTCGCAACGACCTGCAGCACTACCTTCAGATAGAGCGGGAGACGAGGGAGAAGTACGAGGCAGCCCAGAAGGCTTACGCCCGTTATTGCGACAGCCACATGGGCGAGACGCTGCTCCAGACTTACCAGTCGGAGATGGAGGCGTTGGAGACTGAGCTTTCTGTTGCCATGACAGCTTATACGCAGGTTAAGCAGCAGGTTCAGCTTGCTGATGCTAAAGTGCAGGAGCGCACGCCCGCCTTCACTGTTGTTGAGGTGGCTGCAGTTCCAGCCAGGCACAGCTCTCCCCACAAGTTGTTGATGGCAATAGCCTTTGCCTTCCTTGCTGGGGTGGGGACGGTGGCATGGTACTACGTACGTCTGCTTCTCGGTAAGCAATGACATTTAGCTGGTCTAAGCTTCGGCAGTGGGGCGGCAACGTATTGTTCACGCTGTTCTTCCTCGTGATGATGCTTGATCCGACAGGTACCATTTTTAACACTAAGGGTAAATACATACCGTTAATCGTCTATAACCTAATATTTTTCCGCCCCAGCTTCCGCTTCGTGCCGTTTATTTTCCTTGTCTACGTTGCAGTTACTTGTTCCTTTATCTCTGGTCAGTTACAGGGAAACAGCATGGATATGGATGAGGTACTTATTGTTTATAAGGGCTTCGCACCATTAATTTTCTTGTTATGGGCGCATCACTACGATTTTGTGAAGATTACACTCTTTCCTGCCATTGTCATAGCTCTTCTTGTTTGTCTTATATACGGCTTTTCCTCCTACGACAAAAGTTACGAAGAAGCCATTTACATTTTCATGAAGGCTCATGATGATACGGTTATGATGTCGCACCGCTACTTCTTAGGCGTGAAGATAGTTGCGCTTTATTACAAGTCTTTCGTGTCTCTATCGTTTGCTTTGTTCTACTTCTACTACAAGTTATACAATGAGCCACGGCGATGGTACTTTACTATCCTGCCCGTATTAATTCTCACCTTTGCCTTCCTTGTCAGCGGCACACGTGCTACGCTGCTATTGCTTTTCTTTGTTATAGGCTTAGTTACCTACCGCTCTATCGCAAGTATGCGGCAATGGAAGTATGTCTTCTATCCCGCTATAGTGTTGTTCGGCTTGGCTTTCATTGTGTTTTTTATAGCACTTGCGTCTGAGAAGACGGAGGCCTCGATAGCCATTAAATACGGACATCTTGTTTCTTTTCAGGATTTGTTTGAACAGCATCCCCTCTATTTGCTTGTAGGTCAGGGCGTAGGCACAGGTTTCTATTCTGTGGGGTTTCATAGTATGACTGTTAGAACCGAATGGTCATACCTCGAACTGCTGCGGAAATATGGTTTGTTCGGGCTTCTGATCCTCTTGGCACTCTTCTATCCGTTCAAGGCTATGTGGGAGCATCGCCGGAACACCTACTGCTTCGGTCTTATGGGAACGTATTTCGCCTACCTGCTCGTGGCGGGCACCAATCCCCTGCTTTTCTCCAGCTCAGGAATGATAATAACCCTATGCGCTTATTCTTACATCTCACGCCTCGATGAGAAGACTGCCTCTCCTGCTGCTCCTCCCTCTCTTCCTCGCTAAGGCACGCTCGCAGGAGATGCCCGTCGTGGGCTACATGGGAGTGCCGAAGACGGAGACTACCCTGGAGAGATACCTCGAGATGCGGGACTGCGGCTTCAACACCAGCCTGGCGGTTTTCGACAACGTGGGGCAAGTCCTCGAAGCCCTGCGCATAGCCGACTCCGTGGGTATGAGGCTCATCCCCTACTGCCACGACTACTTCAGGCAGCCCGCCACGAGCGTGCCCAAGACTGACGGCTACGCCTCCCTGCTCGCCTACCTCGTGATGGACGAGCCTTGCGCCAAGGACTTGCCCAAGGCGAGAGAGCGCATCAGTGGCATCAACGGGGCGGGTGCGACGAAGCCCTGCTACGTGAACCTCCGCCCTTACTACAGCGACAAGTCGCTGGAGCGGATAGGAAGCTCGTCGTACACGGAATACCTGCAAGCCTGCTCCGCCGCCCTCCAACTGCCCTTCATCTCCTTCGACCACTACCCCGTGCTGCACGGCGACTCCATAAGGGCGACGTGGTACGACAACATGCAGATGGTGCGAGACGAAGCCCTGCGCACGGGCAAGCCCTTCTGGGCTTTCGTGCTCTGCACCCCGCACCTGGTGTACTCCCTCCCCACGCTGGCGCAGCTCCGCCTTCAGGTGAACGTCAACCTGGCCTATGGGGCGCAGGCTATCCAGTACTACACCTACTGGCACATCAGCAACCCCAAGGCAGGCTACCACGACTCGCCCATAGACAGCCTTGGCAACAGGACGGAGACCTACCGCCTTGTCCGTCAGGTGAACGAGGAGCTGAGGCGGGTAGCCCCATTGTTCTACCAAGGCACTATCACGGAGGTGAGGCACGTCAGCCGCAGATACGCCTCCGTCTCCCTCCGAGCCCCCGCCGGCGCTGTGGCTGCAAGGCTGGTCACCGCTGAGGGGAGCCGCTACATTGTGCTCGTCAACAAGAGCCTCACGGACACTATGACGACGAGGCGGAAGAGCGAGAGCCGCAAGGTGGAGCCTGGGGGCATGCTGCTTCTTCCTGAGCCTTAACCCGCCGTCGCACCCCTATAAGAGGCGTGAGACAACCCCTCGCAATGGGTTCCGTTGAACCCCTCGCAATGGGTTCCGTTGAACCCCTCGCAAGGGGTTCGGCTGGACCCCTCGCAAGGGGTTGTTTGAAGCCTCTTATATAGGCTTCATAAAAGGTGTATAAGAGAAGCCGTGGTCCCTGTATAAGACCAGTCAAGGTACCCCTTGTTAGGGGTACAATCCTACCCCTTGTTAGGGGTACCGTCCTACCCCTTGTTAGGGGTACTTTGACGGCTGTTATATAGGCTTCACGACACCTGCCTTAGGTCGCTCAAGGTGTTTTGGCTTACTCTGAGTGAGCCTGCCTTCTGTTCTCCAGTATGGAAGCGCTGAACACGCAGTCGCAGTAGAGCCTCACACAGAGGGAACGCAGCCAATTACGCTTATGGGGATTGTCACACAGGTAGATGAGGGGGCGGTGAATAACTTTGCCCCTCTTCTCGGCGTAGAGCCACACGCCCAGCAGCCTTTCCGCCATAAAGCCGAATATCCTGCGCTGCAGTGTGCTGTAGCAAGATATGTCTATCCGCCTTTCTGCCTCCTCAAGTATGCCGAACAGCCAGCCGCAATAATTGTCGAAGTCCTGCCATCTCATGAGGAACATATTGCAGGGGCTTAGCCTGTTGCTGGTGAACATTACGCTGTTGAAAGCTTTCGTGTACGCTCCTCCATTCACGTCGCTCACGACATCACGAAGGGTTCTGAAGTCGTCAGAGATATGCTGCGTATAATAGTCCATAGCCACGTTGTGGATGTAGTGCAGGGGCTGGGCGGTCACCACCTTGCCCCTTAGCACGGACTGAATGACGCTCTCGGGCACGCTGAGGTCAAGCTGTGGCAGGCGGTCGGGCGTGTACTCGTCGTGGGGCATCAGCCAGCGCACCTGACGGTGGAAGTCGAAGTAGCGGCGGTAGTGGCAAAGCCCTATCACGTCCACGCCCCTCAGGTTCTTCCACGCCCAGTACATGCCCGTCAGCTCGCAGTAGCTTGCGTTCTTCCGGCTGATGTTCTGCCCCGTGTCGTCGCCCTGTATCCCCAAGTCCGCCCTGCCCATAGCCTTGCCCACGTGGATGGGCATGTAGGGAGGCTCCGTTGCCCATACGTCTTGCTTATGGCAGCATACCAGTATCCTTGTGTCCATGGTCAGAAGTCGCCTGTCTTTTTCCTGCATATCTCCTCCAAGTCAGCATCGTCAGGGTAGGTGTAGACCGTCGAGGCTTCGTCGGCGAAGAACTTGTTCAGCTTCGCCTGCTCCCCCACGTCGTATATCCTCCTCGCTCCTCCCGCCTTTATCAGCCTTGCGGGAGCGCCGCCGATGACGGAGAAAGGCTCAAGCTGGGAGTAGTCTTTGGCGAGGAGGGCGTTAGGCGAAGCCACGAAGAGGAAGTCGGGTGTCACCGCCCCCTTCTTTATGTAAGTGTGGCTGCCAATCCAGTTGTAACGCCCCAGCTTGATGGGCTTGGAGAAGCGGCGGACTGTTCTGTCGGCGACGTTGACGGCATAGTGGTCGTCGCTGTCGGTGACAAAGGAGTGGAAGCCGATATTGCTCTGCTCCCCTATCTCGAACCTGTCCCTGATGATAAGCGCGGTGCCGTCGCCTATCTGGTTGAAGCCCTTGAACACCATAGTGCCGTTGTTCTCAACGATCGTGCAGCCCTCCAGCTTCACGTAGTTGTCTATCACTATTGTGCCGTAGTTGGCGAACTTGGTTATGCCCTGCGACTTGTAGCTCAGCCTCCCGATGGTCAGCACTCCCCGCTTCATCCCGCAGTTGAGCACTATCTTGCCGACGTGGTATATGCGAGTGCGATGGTGTACGATGACTGGGAGCTTAAACAAGCCCTTTAGTCCAAACGCATAGAGATTGAAGACGAGGGTCTTGTGCAAGCTCACTCTCTCGTCTGCGGTGGCAAGCCCCATAAGCCATTTAACTGTTCTCTTTATCATTGTGCTTGAGTTTGTCTATCACGAACTTCGCTATCGCCTTTCTTTCCTCCCTCCTCATTCCCACCTGCCATATAAGTGCGATGCTTATTAAGAATGTGACGATGAGGAATATTATTGTGTTCAGGTTGCCCTCTTTGAACAAGAAAGACATGAGAACCGCAATGCCGAAGCCAAGGACGCACACCAGCAGGATGGGCAGCAGCACCTCCACAGTGTAAGTCCGCCAAGTGAACTGTATCTGCCTGCTGACTATCCATACCCTGAAGACGTGAGCCACGATGTACAGCAAGAGTTGTATCTGGAACACCGACACGGGAGAGTAGCCCATTCGCAAAGCCACGTAAGAGAAGGGGATGACAAGGCACAGGAATGTGGCGACAACACCCATCAGCAGACGGATGTTGCCTGTTGCCATGCCGCCAGTGATAAGGGGGTTGGCAAGCGACTGTATCAGGTTGAAGAGCATCGTGTACTGGATGAACACCGCAGCGTAGTCAGGTACGTCTTTCAGCCAAATGCCGAGGAACCAGTCGGCTTTCATTATGATGGGCAGCGAGAAGACGAGCGACAGGTAGAAGGAGAAGCGTGAGGCTCGGAACACGAGGCTGTGCATATATTGCAGCTCCCCCGAAGCGTAGCTCTTTATTATCTGCGGGTTTTGAGCCGTCTGGAAGTTGGTGCAGAACTGGTTCACCGCATTCTGCACCTGCACCGACAGCCCCTTGGCGGCGTTCACAGCAGGGCCGAAGAAGAGGTTGAGCAGTATGTTAGTTCCCTGCGTAAGGCACACGTTGGCGATGTTGCCCAGTATGTTCCACCCGGAGAAAGTCACTATCTCCCTGTATAGCTTCCTGCCTATGCCCGCAAGTCTGAACCTCGTCTCACGGAAGTGCCTTATGCAGTAACCTCGGTAAATAAGTGCCAAGAGCAATTGGTGAAGCATAAGGAGAAAGGCGTAAAAGATAAGCCTGTCGAACGCAGCCCAGCCAATAGCAAATGCTATCAGCAGTTTAGACGCACTCTCAAATATGGAAACGTATGCGAACACCCCCATGCGCTCATGTGCGATTATAGTAGCGTTATAGGGGAATGATATTATCAGGAAGGCAGTGGCGAAGACTGAGAAATGGAATGCCGACAGCGTGGCGCTGAGCCGCCCTTCGGGGATTACAAGCTTGTAGTACACGAACCACAGCCCCACAGTCTCCACCAACACTATGACTATAAGGGCAAAGACAATGTGAATGACCAAGCTTGCGCTGAACACACGCCTAAGTCCTTCCTCGTCGTTCTTGCCCATACTGTAGTTGAGGAAGCGTTGAGTGGACGCCATCATGGCGCTGCTGATGAACGTGAATAGGAATATGACCCCTCCTACGATGTTGTACACCCCGAAGTCCTCCACCCCGAGCTTGTCCAACACCACACGTGAGGTGTACAGATTGATGCACAGTGTCAGCAGCATTCGGAAATACAGCAGCAAAGTGTTCTTTGCTATTCGCTTGTTGTTTTCGGCTGCCTCTGTCATGTTTCGGTGTTTTCTTCTTTGGGGGCGACGGGAAATTGTAAGATATGTGCCATTCCAGCGTAAAAGCATTGCAAAGATACGGAAAAAGGAGCATCTTCAGCGCCCCGGGCTTTGATTCCGTGAATTTTTAGCCCCATACCGAGGGTTACCCCCTTGGCTATCATAGTATAACCCCTTTGGGGTTCGCTACGCCCTATCGCCATCGTCCCGTGCGTTCGAGGGAAAAAAGTCGGTGCGACTTTTAGAAAAAGAATGCGCGATCGTGAGAAAAAGTCGGTGCGGTCGAGGGTCAACGTCCGAGGGTTAAAATCCACGGCTATAATAGTATAGCCCCTTCGGGTCTTTTCTAATCAGGTCAAAGAAGAAAGCCACTTGCTTGCATCCGAGCAGGAAGTAGCCATCCCTGTTCAGGTGGAAGCCGTCGGTGACATAGAATGTTGTATAGTTCTCTATGTCGAATAGGCCGTAGGCAAACTGGTCAAAGTAAGGTACATCAGCCCTCTCGAAGGTTTCCTTTTGCTTCTCGATGTACTCAGAGAAGTTAACGTCTTGCCCTTTGCAAGGCTTTGCCGCAGCGGAATAACCGTCTTCTCGAGAGGCTTCCTCCCCGAAGAAAGGCAGTGAGGTAAAGCCTACGACCAAAGCTCCGGGATATGCTTCCCTTATGCTGCGGATGCATTTGTTCATCCCCCCGCACTGTGTCTCGGCATTCTTCTCGTTGAAGCCGTCCGCTTCTGTGTAGTCGGTAGGCTCACCCACGGGAATGCCTGTGTTGTAGTCGTTGGTTGAACACCAAAGTATGTATATGTCGTGCTGTCCGAGATAGGGAAGGAAATCTAATACGCTATAGCCCTTCGTGGCGAAGCCGAAGCCGCCCCGTGCGTATGTCACAATGGGCGAGCAGTGCAGGAGTTTGCAGTAAAGGCTCTTGCACACGTCTCCCCCATCGTTGGCTGCTAAACTTCCTCCCAACACAGCGATGCTCTTGCCTGCCCAGTCATATATTGTGTCAGCCGCTTCTGCCAACTCCTTATAGCCCGCTTCGGGATATTTTGAGGCGTATGCTTCAAGGTCGGAGTTCGCGCTATTGAGCGATTTTATGTACGATTCTATGTCGGCGACCTCTTCTGAGTCTGAACAAGAGGAGATAGAGACCGCAAGGAAGGAGATCAGTACGAAGGATATTGCCAGATGTTTCATGATGCTAAGGTTTTCGCAAAGTTACTAATTTATATGGGGTATGGGTAGACTGATGCTTCCTATCTTGCAATAAAACAAGCATCGTACTCGTTATATAGCCGAGATGGCGACAGTCCAAGTCCTTATGTCCACCTTCAACGGCTCTCGCTTCCTCTCCGAGCAACTGGAGTCAATCTATTGTCAGAGAGGGGTTGAGGTGAGGCTGCTTGTCCGTGACGATGGCTCTACGGACAGCACAGCCGATATTTTGCGGTGCGAACAGGAGCAGGGCAGGCTGGAATGGTACTCCGGGCAGAATCTTAAGCCTGCACGCAGTTTCCTTAACTTGTTGCGAAATGCCGACGAAGGCACTGACCTGTACGCATTTTCCGACCAAGACGATGTTTGGGATGACGATAAGCTCCTTGCCGCTTCCAACGCAATCGGGGATGAGGCGAAGCCAGCTCTTTACTTCTGCCAGACAAGACTTGTGGACGAGTGGCTGAGAGACTTGCCCCAGATGCCCATATCTCCCAGACTCACCTATGGAGAGGCTTTAATGTATCAGTTTGTGGGCGGCTGCACGATGGTGTTCAACCAAGCTCTAAGAGATATAGTAAATTTGTACACCCCCGAATACCTGCGTATGCACGATCTGTGGGTCTACGATATTGCATTGGCTGTGGGGGCAAAGGTTGTGTTCGACCCTGTCCCACATATACGTTATCGCCAGCACTCTGACAATGCGATAGGACAAACAGCCTCTACTTTAAGCCATTGGAGAGAGCGGTTGCAACGTTTGCGTCAGCGCGAGCATATCCGCCTTCGCACGGCACAAGAATTACTAAAAGGATATTCCTCTCTTATGCTGCCAGAAAACAGGGAGCTCACGGAGGCGATTGTGGGCTATCGCACATCTTTTTCCAAGAAACTCTCACTCCTCCTCTCCCGCAGGTTGCGCCCCGCAAACAAGACGATAGCCTTCACTGGCAAGTTGGCTATCCTGCTGAACCTTTTCTGAGAGGTCAGCCCAAGTTATCTGCTCTCCGAGCTGCAATGTTATATACGGAGATTTGTAGGTCTTAACGCAATAAGTCGGGGGTAGCCTGCGTTAAACACATTAAGATGGGATATCGTGTCCTTCCGTCTGGATTATGCACTCAGGTGTTCCCTCTTCGGGCTTGCCTGTTTTTGGCTTGGTCTCATTCTAAAAGAAAGTCGCAGTGATTTCCGTATGCATAGCCACATACAACGGGGAGAAGTATCTGAAGAAGCAGCTACTTTCAATCCTCCCACAACTGGGGGAAGGGGACGAGGTGGTCATCTCTGATGATGGCTCGACGGACAACACCCTCCCTATGCTTATGTCATTGGGAGACCGCAGAATAAGACTGCTGAAACACCAGAGACTTTGCAACGATGCCAAGTACTACAAAACGAACAGAACAGTGGCGGCTAACTTTGAGAATGCTTTGCGGAATTGCTGCGGAGACTATATCTTCCTGAGTGATCAGGACGACGTTTGGCATCCTGACAAGGTGCGGGTGATGATGGAATTCTTCTCTACTCACACGAATGCGTTGTGCATCTCCGCAAGGACGGAGATAGACGCTGCGGGTGAGGTGACTAAGCCCTTGGTGAAGCTCAACAACTACCCTTTCCTCATAGGCTTGATAACGCTGAACTATCTCGGCAGTTCGATGGCTTTCGATAGGGCATTCCTCAATCAGGCGTTGCCTTTCCCTAAAGACACAGTGACCCACGACGGCTGGATCAGTATGCTGGCGAAGTGGCAGAAGCGTCTGTTCGTCATCGACGAGCCTTTGCATCTCTACCGTAGGCATACAAAGAACGTCACTAATAAGACTGTCCGGGTACCTGCTTGGGAGAAGATAGCTTACAGAATGAACTTGCTGGCCAGCATTATGCGGCGTGTCAGCCAGAAGAAAGGAGTAAATAACAAGAAAATAGATAACAGTTGTTAGGGCTTACGGGCGGGTGTTTTGCTACATTTGCAGTCAAATTACCTAAGCGAGCCTGAAAGGTTTGGGTACTGAAAAATATGGATGGAATAGCTAACGATATTGCTCGGCATTCTTTGGGAGCTACGCAATCCAAAGGTCAACGCATAGAATATATAGATTGTATGCGCGGTTTCACCATGATACTTGTGGTTTATCACCATGTCGTATACTATTTCCTTTCCAATGGAGCTGAAGAGGTGACGAATTTCGACTCTATCATAATGTCGTTCAGAATGCCATTGTTCTTCTTTATCAGTGGGTTGATGGCTTGTCGTCTGCACGTGGATTCGGGTTGGTTGCGTGAGAAATGCAGGAGGAGATTGCTCGAGCAGTTTATGCCGACAGTTGTGGTTGGGGTGCTTTATGTCTTGTTCATTCACCACGACCTAAGAAATCTTTTGTTTGATTCAGCAAGAGAGGGTTATTGGTTTACGATAACTTTGTTCGAGGTCTTTGTGTGCTATGCGGTGGTCTCATACGTGTTGGACAGGTTGAAGTTGAACACTTTGGCTAAGGATCTTTTCTTCGTGGGTATTATGTTCCTTATGTGCCTGTGCTTTGTGCTTTCTCTAACGTCACGCCCTTTTGCTACTTCTGCTTTTTCACAGATCTTCGGACTTTATCAGTTTGTGAAGTTCTTGCCTCTTTTCCTTTTAGGCGTTCTTGCCAAGATGTATTTCCCGAGGTTCTCGGCTATTGCAGGCAACAATATCGTGGCATCTCTTGCGCTCTTACTCTTTGTTGTGTTGTGTGTTCTAAGGCAAGTGCGCCCGGATATGCCATTCGTCGGAGCGACGCAAAGCCTTCAGGCTATACTTGGGATAGTGATGGTTTACAAGGTGTTCTATAGTTATCGGGACTTCTTCTCTGCTAACACGAAGGTGGGGCGGTGTCTCAGTCACGTGGGAAAGCATACTCTGCCGATATATCTGTTGCACTTCTTCTTCGTGTCAGGATTGATGGGCTTGAAGAACACCAACTTACCTGCTCTCATATCAGATAGCTGGTCGTTTGAGCTTTTCTTCGTGTTCTTGTGCTCCTTGTTGATAGTTGGAGCGACGTTGTTAGTGGATAAGTTTCTGGGTGCGTTCCCCCTGCTTCACTCTATAATGTTGGGCTGGAAGACAAGGAAGGGGTCTACATGACTGGCAGGGAAATAGTTAGCGGAGTTTAGGTCTATGAGAGGGATTTTTGCTACTTTTGCATTCAAATTAGCGGAACGGACTGCCTTGGAAGGGGGCATCCGCCCCGTTTTCGTAGTGTGAGAGTGGTGTGGGCGAGAGGATATAGGTAGTGCCAACAGACAACGAATGAAGATATATATAGTTAATCCGCCGTTCAAGGCTGAGTACGGCAAGTTCTCGAGGGAGTCGCGCAGTCCTGCCGTCGCCAAGAGCGGTGCTTTGTACTATCCCCTTTGGCTCATCTATGCGGCGGTGTGCTCAGAGAAGGAGGGACACGAGGTGGAGTTCCTCGACGCTCCCGCAAAGCCCTTGGGCGAGGAGGCTTCGCTCCGGGAGATAGCAGCCAAGGGCGAGGGGACGGGGCTGTTCGTGCTTGGCACCAGCACGCCCTCCCTGAAGAGCGACATACGCTTTGCCGAGAGGCTCAAGGCACTCTATCCCAGCAGCTTCATCCTGCTTGTCGGCACGCATCCCTCCGCCTTGCCCGAGGAGACGCTCTCCTTCTCCGACAGCGTGGACGCAGTGGCGATAGGGGAGTTCGACCGCACGGTGGCGGAGCTTGCCACGGCTTTGGAGAAGGGGACAGACATTAAGGCGGCTCGAGGTCTCTGCCTAAGGAATGGGCTTCGCACCCCAGCCATGCCCCTGATAAAGGACTTAGACGAGATACCCTTCGCAAGCAAGTTCATCAAGGAGAGGCTTGAGCCGAGGGACTACTTCTTCGCCGCCGCCACTTACCCCAGCATACAGATATTCACGGGCAGAGGCTGCCCCTTCCGCTGCAACTTCTGCGTTTACCCCCAGACTATGCACGGTCACGCCTTCAGGGCACGCTCGGCGGAGAACGTCGTGGCGGAGTTCGAGTACATTGCCCAGAACTTCCCCGATGTGCACGAGGTGGTGATAGAGGACGACACCTTCACCGCCAACAAGAAGCGTGTGCTTGCCATCTGCTCGCTCCTCAGGGAGAAGGGGCTGCACAAGCGCCTGCGCTGGCTGTGCAACGCGAGGGTAGACCTCGACCTTGAGACTATGAGGGCGATGAAGAAGGCAGGGTGCAGGCTCATCATACCCGGCATAGAGAGCGGCAACCAGCAGATACTGGACAACATAAGGAAGGGCACACGGGTGGAGCAGTTCGCCTCCTACGTAGCCAACGCCAAGCGGGCGGGGCTGCTCATTCACGCCTGCTACATGGTGGGCAACCAGGGCGAGACGCGGGAGACGATGATGGACACCCTTCGCCTCGCCCTGCGCCTCAACACCGACACGGCGCAGTTCTTCCCCCTCATACCGTACCCCGGCACAGAGGCGTACGACTGGAACTACAAGCGGGGCTACATAGAAAGGGACTACGAGAAGTACTGCCTCCCCGACGGCACGCACAACACCGTGCTATCGCTGCCCGACCTGTCGGCACAAGAGATGGTGGACTTCTGCAACTACGCCCGAAGGCGCTACTACCTCAGGCCTCGATACATACTGCACCGCCTCCGTGTGGGGCTCGCCAGCCCCTCCGACCTGCGGCGCTCGCTCAAGGCGTTCGGCAAGCTGCGCAAATACCTCTTCAAGCATAGCGGATGATAAGGAAGAAGCACGGACACCACCTCGTCTCGGTGGTTATGCCTATGCATAACTCCGAGAAGTACGTCGGCAAGGCGATAGAGTCCGTGATGGGGCAGACCTACGACAACTGGGAGCTGCTCGTCGTTGACGACGGGAGCACCGACCACTCCTGCGACGTGGTGAAGGCCTACGCCCTGCAGGACAGCCGCATCAAGCTGCTCATCAACGACAACCCGACGGGCATGCCCTACTCCCCCCGCAACTACGGCATACAGCGGGCGAAGGGGGACTTCATTGCCTTCCTCGACAGCGACGACATGTGGCTCCGAGAGAAGCTCACGCAGCAGATACCCCTCTTCTTCCACGACAACATCACGGCCGTCGTCTACTCCGACTACGAGAAGATAAGCGAGAGCGGCAAGCGCTCGGCGCGCATCATCTCAGCCCCCGCCAAGACGAACTACCGGCAGCTGCTCTACGGCAACGTGATAGGCAACCTGACGGGGATATTCGACGTGAGGAAGGTGGGCAAGAGCTACTTCACCAACGTGCACCACGAGGACTACGCCTTCTGGCTCTCCGTGCTGAAGAGCGGCTACATTGCCCGCAACACGCAGACCGTCGCCGCACTGTACCGCGTGCGCAAGGAGAGCGTCACCTCCAACAAGCTCTCCATCCTGGGCTGGCAGTGGAACATCTACCGCAACGTGGAGAACATCGGCGTCCTCCGCTCCTTCTATTATTACTGCTTCTACGCCGTGAGCGCCCTGTACAAGAGCATCATTTAGCAACCTTCTTGCCTTTCCATGGGTTGAAACCCACGGCTATCCCTCAGGAACCCCTCAGGGGTTCTTATCGGAAGCTCCTTTGCTCTTTTACGCGACCTCTGTATAGAGGAGGTCGCGGTGTCTCTATGTCGCTCGCCGCAATCGGCTCGTCGAGTGGACCGAACCCCACTCACTGAGTCCCCTCTACTCCACTCACTGAGTCCCCTCTACTCCACTCACTGAGTCGCCTCTACCCCACTCACTGAGTCGCCTCTACTCCACTCACTGAGTCGCCTCTACCCCACTCACTGAGTGGGGTTCACCCCTCTCACCGAGTGGACCGCGAAGCCTCGGGTATGGGCACGACGAAAGCTCCCCCTTACTTCAGGCAAGGAGTAAGGGGGAGCGTTGTCGTCAGGGGCGGTGAGCGTCAGTACTTGCGGAAGGCGAGTGTGCCCTCCTGCCCGCTCAGCACGAGGTGGCTCTCGGAGAGCGCGTCGATGTGGAACCTGCCGTCCTGTGGGATGCCGTACTCTCGCATGTCCTCCAGGCTTACAAGCTCCTCGTCGGGGCGGTTGTATATGCTCAGGACGATGAGGCTGTCCTGGGTGTGGGTGAAGAGGGCGAGGTAGTAGGTGCCGTCGCCAATGCGCTGTATCTTCATCAGCTCGAGCTGGAAGCTGTAGTAGATCTGCTGCTTGTTGGTGGCGACGAGGGAGTCCCTCTGGTCTCTCCACTCTGTGAGCTGCCACATTCCGCCGAGGTCTCCGTTGGTGTCCCTCTTGTTGTCGCACGAGGCGAGGGAGGCGAGGGCGGCGAGCAGGCAGAGGGCTGCCTTGGGTAGTGTGTGTCTCATCTCTGTTCCTTTCTCTTGTGGTTAATCCATCCCGTGTAGCTGGCTGTGAGCATGAAGCCCTTGCCCCTGCCAAGGAGCGTGCCTCCGTTCTGCCCGTAGTCGAGGGTGACCGTTAGCCCTTGCACTTGTGTGGGGGCGTAGGTTGCCTCGATGAGCAGGTAGTTGCCGTAGGCGGGGTTGAGGAGGGGCTTCGAGTATGAGCCGAGGCTCTTCTCGTGTGTGAAGAGGATGCGGTAGCTTATGTAGCTGGTGGGCTCTCCGCTCAGGCCGAAGTGGCTGGCCAGGACGCGGTTGTTGCGGAAGAAGATCTCCTCGCCGTTGTTGTAGACGGGGGAGAGGAGCAGGGGGTTGCCCATGGCGTAGCCGGCGTGGTGCCAGCCTGTGTAGGTGCCGTGGTTGTAGTAGTTGTCCTCTTCGCTTAGCTGGTAGGGGAGGGTGGGGGTCGCGTCGTGGTAGATGCTGCCGCTCTGGTCGGTGGTGCGCAGGTGCTCGTAGAGGAGGGTGGAGACGAAGTGGTTTCGGGGCAGCCTCACTTCGCCTCCGTAGAGCATGTCCTTCCAGGCGTACTGGAGGAAGAGCTGGCTGTGGTCGTCGAAGTAGTGCTCGGCGTAGAAGCTTGCCCCGAAGAGCTTGCCGTCGTAGTCAGCCCTAAGGTGCCAGCTGCCCAGCTGGTTGCCCTCGGTGTTCTTGTAGTCACCGTCAGCCACCCCGACGCCTCCCATTATGAAGGCGTTCCAGAAGCTCTTGAGGCTGTGGCTCAGCTTGACGTGGGTGTTGTCGAAGCTGCTCTCGTCGTCGTCCCTCCTGATGACGTTCCACGCCTCTCCGCCGAACTGGTCTCCCGTGTCGAAGCCTCCCGTGAGGGTGACGGGGAACTTCTCCCGGTTGCCTATGCGCAGGAAGCCCGCCTTGCTGTGGTAGAGCACGTTCTTGGCGTAACGCCCGTTAGCCCCCGAGTGCGTCTCCTGCCAGTGGTTGTCGGTGAACATGCCGTAGGCGATGTGCCCCTTTATGGCGAGCCACTTGCCCGTGCGGGGGATAGTCCAGAAGTCGGGCAGCTCAAGCCTGACCTGCGGTATGGGGCGGGCGTTGATGCCAGTGGTCATACCACCTGAGCTGAGCTGCTGGTTCTTCAGCTCGAGGGGGCGCTCCTTCTGCCCTATGCTCAGCTGGATAGCCTTGAAGCGGAAGTCGGCGTAGAGCTGCTGCACGATGGCTTTGCTGTCGTGGTTGATTGCCCCCACGAAGTCAGCCCCGTAGCCGAAGCGCCAAGAGCGAAGGCTGTCGGCTGAGGTGCTGCGGCTGATGCTCGCCCTGAAGAGCCCGCTCTTGCTCTCCAAAGGACCAAGACCATAGCGGTTGCTCGTGAACCAGAAGGGAGCGTAGTCCCCGCTCCCTGCCGACATCTGGGCGGAGGCGCTGTACTCTAAGTCCTCCCCAAGGCGGCTTATCTGCGCCTTTGCCCCAAGCGTGGCGAGGCAAAGGAACGTTAGTGCAAGGGTCTTTCTCATTCGGTTTGTTCGCTCGTCGCAGGCAAAGGTAACGATTTTACTTAGAAGAATTGCCTTTGCCCTCTTTATTCCTTAACTTTGCCGCCCAAGGAACGTACCAGTTTAGCTACATTGACTTACAGATGAAGACGAGACGCAGTGCTAACACGGCAGCATGGGCATGGCTGGTGGCTGTGGTTGACGTGGCTTTGCTTGTCGGCAGCGTGTTGTTGGCTTACGCCTTGATGCGAGCCCTCGCCACTGGACATAGCGTCGGCTGGGCGGAGGCGTTGTGGTGCTGCGTTCTTTCCTCTGTCTGCTATCTGTTGCTCACGGTCTATCTCCCCTCCGTGGCGCTGCGCCCTCAAGTGCGAGCCGACGAGCTGATGCAGAGGTGCTTCCGCAAGGTGGTGCTGCTGTACGTCTTCACCTGTTGCGCCCTTTCGTTCCTTCGGGGCTTCCCCGTGGCGCACGTCTTCCTCTTGGTGGCACTGCTCGTCTTCGCTGCTTTGCTGTTCTTGGAGTGGCTTCTCGTTCGCTCCTTCGCCCGTCTGGTACGCTGCCGCAGGCTAAGGCGTGAGGGCTTTGAGGCTGAGGAGGAGCAAGGCTGGGATGTCTACGAGTTGCCGCAGAAGGACGAACCCTTGAGCCACTGCCTCAACCGAATGCAGAAGAGGGTGTTCGACCTCCTCATCTCTCTGCTCTTCCTGCTCACCGTGTATCCTATAATATATATGGTACTCTTCGTCATCACTAAGCTCAGGAGGCACAGCTCTGTCTACGTGGTGCGGCGGAGCGCAGGGATGAGCGGCAAGCAGTTCAGCCGTCTCCAGTTCCGTTGCGGGCGAGGTGCGGTGAGGGGTTGGCCTATGCTGCTCAATGTCTTTGCTGGGAGTATGAGCTTGGTAGGCTCTGTCGTTAGCAAGGCTGGAGATGGAGACTACCTCAGGCTTGCCGAAGACAGTGCGATAAGCCACAAGCCCAAGCCCGGACTTGTCAGCTGGGCAGGGCTGGAGGGCTTCAGCCTCAACGAGGGAGACGCAGAGGAATGTCTGAGAAGCGACGAGTGGTATGCCCGCAACTGGTCGTTCTGGCTCGACGTGAGCATCCTGCTGCAAAGCCTTTTCAGACAGCGTTGACACATTATCAATACGGACTTAACCACAAGAGAAAACGATATGTCGATATTCAGCAACTTATTCAAGCGCAAGCAGAAGGAGCAGATGAGAGTGGGCGGCATAGAGGACTTTATGACCCTCATCCGAGTATACTTCCAAGCCGTGCTTGCCAACCAGCTTGGCATCACTAATCTGGCAGCCTTGCCCGACCTGAGGGTGTTCAAGCAAAGCCTTAAGGTGCAGACCGTGAACAACCGCCTCGGGCTGGGCGAGAGGAAGCGTTGCCAGCTTATGCTCAAGGAGATGTACGGCATCAGTGACGGCTTCTTCAAGGAGATAGACGCAAGCCTGAAGAAGCATTGCCGCAACATAAGGGAGATGCAGCCCTATCTGCTCGTCTTTCAGGACTTCTCGCAGAACCTTATGATGTCTCTCGGGCAACTCATGCAATGGAAGCTCCGCCTCCCCTCCTTCTTCCACAAAGCCCTGCTCAACATGACCACTAAGACAGTTCACGAGGTGCTTACGAGCAACAACTGGAAGGACGACGCTATGCGCAAGTGCGTGGTGGCGGTGAGGAAGGGGCAGCAGAGGCTCGGTTACACAGAGGAATGGATGGTGGAGTACGGTCACACCATCCTTATGCTGGCGAAGAAAGAGCCCCGCAACAAGATAGATGAGGAGAAATAGGCAGGTTATAGGCTTAAGGCTTTGCTCTTTGTTGATAAATGCTTATATTTGCGGCATTACTGGCGTAAGAAAGGGCTGGAATGGTCAAGGAAGAAGAGACTTTGTTGGAACGCCTTCGCCTGAGAGTGCACCAGCTGATAGAGCAAGACCAGAGCTTGCGGCAGCGTGTGGCCTCCCTTGAGCAAGCCTTACGGCAAAGCGAGGAAAGCAAGGCTGAACTCGAACAACTGAACCTGCAACTCTCCGCCCAGTATGCCAACTTGAAGATTGCAAAGGCTATGGAGCTTAGCGAGGGAGATTCCCGTGCGGCTCACCGCAGGTTTGCAAGTCTGGTGCGACAAGTTGATGAATGTATCGCTCTGCTGAAGTCATAAGGCGTTATGGCTGACAGGAGTGAGATATTGCATATAACGCTGAGGATAGGCACAAGGCAGTTCCAAATGGACGTCGAGCGTGCCGATGAGTCTTACTACCGTGAGGCAGAGAAGCTCATCAACCAACGATACCGCTTCTATGCGGACCGCTATTCGGGGCAGGGGAACGAGACTTACCTTATGATGACCCTCCTGGATTTAGCAGTAAAGCTGAAGCGCGTCGAGTCCAAGGCGGACACGTCGCCTATGGTTAACGCCCTTGAGAGCCTTGTCGGCGACATCGAGCGAGCGTTGCCTTAGAGGGGCGGGAGTGAGAGAGAAGGATATCAACGTTTAACAATCACGACGCACCGGATTCACCTTATGTTGAGGGGATAGCCACACCGCGGAGCGGCAAGGAGCCCCAAAGGTGATGAGGGTGCGCTTATTTTATTTATTAAGACTATGGCATATATAATTGCAGCCGTCGTTGTGGTGGTGGTGATATGCGTCTGGGCAGTGGTGTTCTTTCGCGTCGTCGTCCCCTCGCAGCGCAGGCGTATGAAGGAAGAGATGGCTCAGGAGGCTGAGGTGCTTAAGCAGCAGAAGATGCTTGAGGTGAAGGAGAAGCTCCTGAACAAGAAGACGCAGCTCGAGAAGGAGATGCAGCAGCGCAACCAGCAGCTTCAGCAGACGGAGAACAAGCTTAAGCAGCGTGAGCAGAGCCTTAAGGAGAGGGTTGACGAGCAGAACCGCCGCAAGCAGGAGCTTGACAACGTGCGCTCGAAGATGGAGACCAGTCAGGGCGAGCTCGAGCAGCGGGAGGCTGCCTTGGAGCAGAGAAAGGCGGAGCTGCAGAAGAGGCAGGACAGCCTCGAGGAGCAGGAGCGCACCCGCCTCGAGGAGATATCGGGGCTTAGCGCCGACGAGGCTCGTGAGCGCTTGGTGGAGGGGCTTAAGGACGAGGCTAAGACCCAGGCGCAGGCTTACATCAACGACATTGTGGACGAGGCTAAGATGACCGCCACGAGCGAGGCGAAGAAGATAGTCATCCAGACTATCCAGCGTGTGGCAACGGAGACTGCCGTTGAGAACAGCGTGACGGTGTTCCACATCGACAACGACGACGTCAAGGGGCGTGTCATCGGGCGAGAGGGTCGCAACATACGAGCCCTCGAGGCAGCCACAGGGACGGAGATAGTCGTGGACGACACGCCGGAGGCGATAGTCATCAGCGCCTTCGACCCCGTACGCCGTGAGATATGCCGCCTTGCCTTGCACCAGCTCGTGACCGACGGGCGCATCCACCCCGCCCGCATCGAGGAGGTGGTGGCGAAGGTGAAGAAGCAGGTGGAGGAAGAGGTGCTTGAGACGGGCAAGCGCACCACGATAGACCTTGGCATCCACGGGCTGCACCCCGAGCTGGTGCGCCTTATCGGCAAGATGAAGTACCGCAGCAGCTACGGGCAGAACCTCCTGCAGCACGCCCGTGAGACGGCTAACCTCTGCGCCGTGATGGCGAGCGAGCTTGGGCTTAACGCCAAGAAGGCGAAGCGGGCTGGGCTGCTCCACGACATCGGCAAGGTGCCCGACGAGGAGCCCGAGATGCCGCACGCCCTCTACGGAGCGAAGCTGGCGGAGAAGTACAAGGAGAAGCCCGACATCTGCAACGCCATCGGCGCTCACCACGACGAGATGGAGATGGACACCCTCATCGCCCCCATCGTTCAGGCGTGCGACGCGATAAGCGGTGCCCGCCCGGGGGCAAGGCGTGAGATAGTGGAAGCCTACATCAAGCGCCTGACGGAGCTGGAGGAGATAGCGATGAGCTACCCAGGCGTCAACAAGACCTACGCCATACAGGCAGGGCGCGAGCTGCGTGTCATCGTGGGGGCGGACAAGATAGACGACAAGCAGACGGAGCAGCTCTCGGGTGAGATAGCCACGAAGATACAGAACGAGATGACCTACCCCGGGCAGGTTAAGATAACGGTCATCCGAGAGACCCGCAGCGTCAGTTACGCCAAATGACCATCGCCGTTGACTTCGACGGGACAATCGTCCGTGAGGCTTACCCTGAGATTGGCAAGGAGATACCCTTCGCCGTGGAGACGCTCCGCCAGCTCGCCCGCGACGGGCACCACCTCTTGCTCTGGACCGTCAGGGAAGGGGAGCTCCTCGAGGAAGCCGTAGACTGGTGCCGCAAGCGGGGGCTGGAGTTCTACGCTGTCAACAACAACTTCCCCGGCGAGCAGGACGACACCGCCAGGCGCTACAGCCGCAAGCTGCGGGTGGACGTGTTCATAGACGACCGCAACCTCGGCGGGCTGCCCGACTGGGGGGTGATATACAAGATGATAAAGGAGCAAAAGACCCTCGCCGAGGTGCTATGCGAGCAGATGAAGGCGGGGGACATACGCCAGAAGCCGAAGCATTGGTGGAAGGCTTGACGCAGCCTTATCCGTCACACTCTGAAGCCTACGTTTATCCTTCGGGAAGCCTAAGCGTAGGCTTCGCTGTTTACTCACCGCTCCTCTTCGCGACAACCAGCCGCTCCTCTTCGCGACAACCAGCCGCTCCTCTTCGCGACAACCAGCCGCTCCTTTTCGCAGCTGTTAAAGGAGACAGGTGAAACGCTTAGTAAAGCTTGGTGACGGTGGCGGTGTCGTAGTAGTGGCGGAGGATGTCCTGATAGGAGAAGCCCCGCGATGCCATTACGGCGGCCCCTATCTGGCACATACCGACGCCGTGGCCCCAGCCCGCACCGTGGATGACGAAGTGCTGTGGGATGCCCTGCTCGTCTGGGGCTTCCGTGTCCACCACAAAGGCGCTGGAGCGGAGGTGAGTCTTGCTGAGCGTGCGTCGAACCTCAAGCTCCTTGCCCACGGTGAATGCCCTTTCCGTCCCTACTATCTGCACCGTTACGAGGTGGCCGCTGACGCTTCTCTGCAGGGGGCGTATCTCAAGGATGTCGCCAAGGTCAACGCCGAGCCTCTCGCGGACGATGGCTCGAAGCTCCTCCTGCGAGTACTCCACCTGCCAGCGGAAGAAGTCCCCGCTCTCGCGGTCGTAGTCGTTAAGCACGCTGGAGAGCAACGCCCCGTCCCTCGTGTCGCAGAGGCTCTCGGGGCGGGAGAGTATCCACTCCCTTGCCGCCTCCTCCCCCGAGAGGTCGGGAAGGGGGGCGCGCTTCCCAAGCGACGGCGGAAGGTCACGCACGGGGCGGAGGTAGGAGAGCTGGATGTCCTCCCAGCAGTTCGGGTAACTGTTCGTCACGCCTCCGCAGCACTTGCTGAAGCGCGCGTCGCAGGGCTCGCCCTCGACAGTCAGTATCTCGCCCGAGGTGAGCCTCACTGCCTCGGCAGCCCTGCTGCCCGTGGCTCGGGTCACGCCTTGGTAGCGCTGGCAGTGGTCGTCGGCGCAGACGTCGAAGAGCGTGTGTTCCCCGCGGTCGTGCCAGCGTATGCTCTCGGTCTCGGTGCGCTTGAACTGGAAGAAGGAATGCCCCGTCCCTTGCCCCCTCTTGCGAAGCTGCGCCAAGAGCCAGCTGCGGCTGATGACGGCGCTCGCCTTTAGGAACTCGAGGGGGCAGGTGTCCTTCATCTCGCTGCTTATCACGCTGGTGAGGTACTGCTCGACGGGCAGCACGTTGATGGCCACTATCTTCCTCTCCTCCATGACGAGCGAGAGCTGCCCTTGGAAGGTCTGCTCCTGCCGCCTCTGCCAGTGGAAGCCCTTGCCTATGGTCACGCCGTGAAGGGTGAAGGTTGCGTCCTCGTCGAGGGGGCGGATGCTGAGCTCCCTGTACACGCTGCCCTCCCAGTTGATGCCGCTCTCCTCCGCCCAGACGGTCTGCTCCCCCGTTATCGTCTCGCCCTTTATGCGGAAGCTGCCGTTGAGCCTCAGCCTCAGCCGCTCCGCAGTCATTATGCCAACCCTTACCTCGGGCGTGGCGATGCCTTCCTCTTCCTTAGCCTCTTCCTGCGGCTGCCCCGAGCCACTGATGGCGGCGTTCACCTGCTCAAGCCCCTCCTTCGAGAGAGCCACCTCCTCAATCACGCCTTTAGCCAAGGCTGGCGTGAGGCTTCGGAAGTCCTTCTCACGAGGCAAGACCAAGAGCCCTCCCATGTCCAGCGCTCCCGGGCTTACCATCAGCTCGCTGTAGCACTCGGGGCGGTGCTTCTTCCTCGGGAAGACAAGGGTCGTCACCTCGTCCTCCCGTCCCGCCAAGCCTTGCTGCCGCCAAGCGATGGCGTTGAGCCTTGGCTCCATCTCCCCCGCCACAAGGGGCAGGGCGTGGTAGAGGCGGCGGAAGAGCAGGCTGTCCGCCGCCGCCTCGCCCGAGGTCTTAATGACGTAGACGGGGCAGAGCCACGAGGGGAGCAGGTACAGTGCGTCTCCCTTCCTGCCGCCAGCCTCCTCCACCTCTGCCTCCTGTGCGTCGGTGAGGGGGTACAGCTTCTGAAGGTGAGGCTCGTGCATAGTCCAGTCTCGCTCTATAGGGAGAGCGCCCTTAAGGGCTGCTTGCAGGTGGCAGTGGTCGGGGCGGGAGGCACCGCACAGCGGTCCGTTGTAGAAGACGATATGCTCGCCTAAGTCCCAAGCAAGCCGCCTCATCGTGGGGAAGAGGTTGTAGATGCTCTGAGGCTGATGCCTCCTCGTGGCTATCGTCAGGTGTCCCGGCAGGATGGGGAAGGGGTTCACCAGTATGTCGTAGTGCCTCTCGACAGGGAGTTCCATCTGCTCCTCGGGGCGGTTGTGCTTGCAGAGGAAGCAGGGTCGCGCCTCGAGAGCCTCGCTCCTGACGTCCGCCCCAGTGCTTACGATGCGTGCGGGGTTCCACTGGGCAGCGAAGGAGATGTCCCCCTCGCTAAGCTCCCTCGTCTCCACCCTCTCAAGCTCGTCGTACCTCTGCCTTGCCTCCTGCCAACGCTCCAGCTGAAGGGCGTGGAAGGCGCTTACCTCCTCCTCCGAAGCCCTGCGGCTACGCATTGAGCAAAGCCGCTGCCTTGCCAGTATCTCAGCTGTGCGCAGGCTGTCCTTGTACTCGTCGTTGCGGTTAAGGGCGGCGCAGTCCAGCTTAGCGTCGCTGTTCCCCTCCCATCGCCGGCACAGGTAAAGCTCCTCGTAGATGCGGCTTATCCTATACCTTCGGCTGAGGGCAAGCCCTATCGCATAGTCCTCCCCGTAGCTGGTGTTGGGCAGCTGCCACTGCCGAAGCTCAGGCACGTGGAAGGCTCTCGGAGCTCCCAGTCCGTTAATCCTCAGGGCGTTGTTCCTTCCGTTATCGGCAGTCCACTCGCTGTGGTCTATGAGGGCAGCCCCTGTGCGGCGGAAGCTGAAGTCGCAGAGGCTGTAAGAGCCAATCACCATAGCCGCCTTCTCCTCGTGGAACTTGCTGACGACCTTGGCGAGCGTCAGGGGGGAGCTGTAAGCGTCGTCCGAGTCGAGCTGCACGGCGAACTGCCCGCAGCGGGGGTCGTGCAAGGCGAGGTTCCAGCAGCCCCCTATGCCAAGGTCTTCCCTCTCGGGCTGTAGGTGGATTATCTTCCCCTTCGCCTCCTTGGCAAGTCGTTCTATAACCTCCGTCGTGCCGTCCGTGCTGTGGTTGTCCACCACCAGCACGTTATAGCTGAAGTCCGCCTGCTGGGCAAGGGCGCTGCGCAGAGCGTCCTCAATCGTCCTCACCCTGTTGCGCACGGGGATGACGACGCTCGCCTCAGGACCGCTCCAGTCCTGCCTTATCACGATGTCCTCGTGCTCCCCGGGCGAGAGGTACGCCCCTATCTCCCTCAGGTGGCGGGTCAGGGCTCTCTCCATCTCCCGCTGGGCGGGGCGGTTCTGCGGGTCGAGGTAGTCGAACTGCCGCTTGCCGCTGTCCCTCGTGTCCGTCTCGCTCTCGGAGTAAAGGAGCTCCCTCACGTGCAGCGGCAGCCGACGGCGGCTGATGAAGAGGCTAAGGTCGTAGAGGGCGGCGTAGCGGTAGCGGTGCAGCCTCTCCTGCTGGAGGTACGCCTTCAGAGCGTCAAGCCTAAGCAGCCAGAGCGAGCCCGTGCGAAAGCCGTCGCGGACGGAGCCAAGCTGCCAGTCGGTCACTGGGGCGGCAGCCCTGCCCCGAGGCGACAGCTCGTAGTGGTCAGCGTAGAGCATAAGCGCCCCCGTGTCCTCCGCAATGGCAGTCCATCTCTTGAGGGCTTGGTAGCCAAGCTCGACGCTCACCGCCTTCCGGCAGAGCAGCAGCAGGGGAGTGCTTGCCTTAAGGGCTATCTCCTCGAGGGCGGCGGTGCTGCCTAAGTCCCCCTCGAGCGTATGTATCGTGCCTGCCTCGCCCTTCGCCTCCGCCCCGCGGGGGATGAAGCTGTCTATCCTTTCATTCATAAGAGCCATAGTGTCGTCGTTGTTATACCGCAGGCAAAGGTAGCCAAATATAGGCTTCGCGGTGACTGTCAGCCAGTCTTTCTCACGCTCAGCCTACCGTCGCCGGGGCTACCAGCCTTAAGGCTTCTAAATCGCTCCGTCGGACCGTTTGAAATCGCTCCGTCGGACCGTTTGTGATCGCTCCGTCGGACCGTTTGTGATCGCTCCGTCGGACCGTTTGAAATCGCTCCGTCGGACCGTTTGTGATCGCTCCG
>JAJPYQ010000052.1:62486-85680 GCA_021204865.1 Prevotellaceae bacterium
TCGGACCGTTTGTGATCGCTCCGTCGGACCGATTACAAAGCCTACGGCTGAGCGTCGCGCCGCCCCGCCCTAAGCATTGACTTAAGTTAAGGAATGGGCGGTTTTGCGCCCCTTTATGCGTCGTCTAAGAAAAGCTATTATTACCTTCGCGGTCGGTTAGGCGCATACGTTGCGATGCGCACCGTGATGAAAGGCGAAAAGAACCACTTATATTACCTCTTCCCCTTGCTGCTCCTGGTGGTGGCGGCTCTGCTTGGGCTGCACCAAGTGCCACGGTGGTGGACCCGTGAGCATCACCTCCGGGCGGTTGACCTGCTCTCCGACCTCCGCCCAACGCACGAGCCAAGAGCCGTCGTGCCGAAGGACACCGTGGAGCAAGACACAGTGGCAGCGAAGCCTGCCGTCCACGTGGTGCTGCCCGACTCCTTCCCCGAGGGGATGACGGCGATAGAGGACTACTCCGACTCCGCCCTTCGGGGTATGCCGCGCTTCTACGACGCCCTGCGCCAGTGCGAGAAGGACGGCAGGCGGGTGAGGGTGGCCTACTTCGGCGACTCGTTCATCGAGGGAGACATCCTCACGGGCAACCTCCGTGAGCTGCTGCAAGCAAAGTACGGCGGCGGGGGCGTGGGCTTCGTGCCCGTAAGCTCGGAGGTAAGCCAGTTCAGGCAGACCGTCTTGCTCACCTCCCGCGGCTTCGTCAGGCACGTGCGCAGGGGCTCTGCCCCCTTCAGCCCGTCGCTGCAAGGCATAATGGGCGACTACTTCACCACCGAAGGGAGTGCCTTCACCCAGCTCAAAGGCTCGAAGGGACCCTTGGCGTACCTCGACACCTGCGAGCTCTCAACGCTTTTCTACCTCGCACAGGCGGACACGATGGAGCTCACCTGCACCATCAACGGAGGGCAGCCCGCCGAGCTAAGGCACGAGAACACCGAGGGAGGCGTGAGAGCCTCCACCGCCGAGGGGCGCATAGGGCAGGTAAGGTGGAGCGTCGAGGGCGGCAGGGAGACACCCTTCTTCGGGGTGGCTATGGACAACAGGAGGGGAGTGTCGCTCGACAACTTCAGCGTGCGGGGCAGCGACGGCTTGCAGACGGGAAGGATACCCTTGGAGACGCTCTGCGCCTTCCAAGAGCTGCGCCCCTACGACCTCATCGTCCTCGAGTACGGTCTTAACGTGGCATCCCCGGGGCGCAGGGACTACTCAGGCTACCGCCAAGGCTTGGTCAGGGCTGTTGAGCACCTTAAGCAGGCGTTCCCCCAAGCCGCTGTCCTCATCGTGAGCGTGGGAGACCGTGAGGAGAGGGACGAGGACGACGGGGTGCTGCACACCATAGACGGGGTGCTTTACCTGCTGGAGGCGCAGAGGGCGACGGCGAGGGACTGCCACGTGGCCTTCTGGAACCTCTACGAGGCTATGCTTAGGGAGGGAGGCATCGCAGGGATGGTGGAGCGGAGGCAGGCTAACAGAGACTACACTCACATCAACTACCAGGGAGGGAAGCGGCTGGCGAAGCTGCTCTTCGAGGCTCTGGAGGAAGGTAAATCACAATACGAGAGACTGAATGAAAAGGACTAAGACTAAGCAAGCATCACTAATGGCTGGTGCGCTCCTCCTGTGCGCACTGGCGGCGGGCAGCCAACGCCCTTCGCCTGAGGGAGACGACACTGCCCCCTACGACACCATCCCCCTTAAGGCAACGGCGACCACTGCCTTGCGCCACTCAGGGGAGAACGTCATCGAGGACACGGCACAAGTGCTGCGCCCCTTCTTCCTCAAGCTCGCACAGAAGCAAGAGCCCGTCAGGGTGGTGCACGTGGGGGACTCGCACGTCAGGGGGCACATCTTCCCACTCGTCGTCCGCCACCTGCTCGAGGAGGACTTCGGCTCGGAGGCTGTGGAGGACGACAAGATAACCTACCAGACGAGCGGGCTTGCCACGGAGACGGGGAAGCCGGGCTTGGTGTACCACATCCTCGGCATCAACGGGGCGGAGGCAAGCACGTTCAACAACGAGGAGAGGGCACGGGAGATAGCTGCCCTGAAGCCCGACCTGCTTATCGTCTCTCTGGGCACGAACGAGGCGCACGCAAGGGACTACCGTGCTGAGGAGCACCGAGAGCAGCTAACCTCCTTGCTTAAGCTGCTCAAGGACAGCTGCCCCAGCGCTGCCATCTTGTTGACCACGCCCCCCGGGGCTTACCCCAAGGGCAGGCGAACACCGACGGGCAACCCCAACACACCCACCGTCTGCTCCGTCATAAGGGACTGCGCTGCACGGCAGGGGGCTGCCGTGTGGGACTTGTACGAGATAGCGGGAGGGCGCACCGACGCCTGTCGCAACTGGACAAGCCTGCGTATGCTTAAGCCCGACGGCGTGCACTTCACCCCCGACGGCTACACCCTGCAGGCGCACCTCTTGAGGGACGCTCTGGTCAAGGCTTACAACTCTTATGCCCGAGCTGGACTGGAGTAAGGCGCTTGAGGCTCTGAGCTACGACCCCGCCCGCCCTATGCTCTTCTCGAGCGGGGTGTTCCTCTTCCTCTTCCTGGGCTTCAGCCTCGTCTACGCTCTCCTGAGGAAGGCGGACACGCTGCGCATCCTCTTCGTCACACTCTTCTCCTACTACTTCTACTACAAGAGCAGCGGCTTCCACTTCCTCTTGCTCGCCGTCGTCACGCTCACCGACTTCTCCGCCGCCGCCCTGATGCAGAAGGCGAGGAGGAAAGCCGTCAGGAGGCTCCTGCTCATCCTCAGCCTCACGGTCGACCTCGGGCTGCTCTGCTACTTCAAGTACACCAACTTCCTCCTCGAGACCCTCGCCCCCTTGTGGCACGGCTCGTTCCAGCCCTTGGACATCTTCCTGCCCGTGGGCATAAGCTTCTTCACCTTCCAGTCGTTGAGCTACACCATCGACGTGTACAAGCGCAAGCTCCAGCCCCTCAGCAGTCTGCTCGACTACGCCTTCTACGTCTCCTTCTTCCCACAGCTTGTGGCAGGCCCCATCGTGCGTGCCACCGACTTCATCCCGCAGATACGTCGTCACCCGCTGGTCACAAGGGCTATGTTCGGCGAGGGGGTCTTCCTCATCATGAGCGGCCTCCTCAAGAAGGCGGTCATCTCCGACTACATCAGCCTCAACTTCGTGGACCGCATCTTCGACAGCCCCTCGCTCTACTCTGGCGTGGAGAACCTGCTCGGTGTCTACGGCTACGCCCTCCAGATATACTGCGACTTCTCGGGCTACAGCGACATGGCCATAGGCATAGCACTGCTGCTCGGCTTCCGCTTCCCAGACAACTTCCGCTCGCCCTACAAGTCGGGGAGCCTCACCGAGTTCTGGAGGCGCTGGCACATATCCCTCTCCACCTGGCTGAGGGACTACCTCTACATCCCCCTGGGCGGCAACCGCAAGGGCAAGCTCCGCACGTACGTCAACCTGCTCGTGACCATGCTCCTCGGCGGCTTGTGGCACGGGGCGTCGTGGAACTTCATCGTCTGGGGCGGTATGCACGGGCTCGGCCTCGCCTTGTGCAAGCTTTGGGCGAAGCTCTACAGACGGAAGCTCCCGCGCCTCTTCTCCGTCCTGCTTACCTTCCACTTCGTCTGCCTCCTGTGGGTGTTCTTCCGCAACAGCAGCTTCGCCGACTCGCTCACGATGCTGCGGCAGATAGCCACCGACTTCCACCCCGAGCTCTTCCTCCCCCTCGTGGAGGGCTACTGGCGTGTGTTCGCCCTCATCTGCCTGGGCTACCTGCTGCACTTTGCCCCCGACGGCTGGTCGTCGCTACTCCGCCGCTTCGTCACCTGGCTTCCCCTCCTTGGGAAAGCCCTGCTGCTCACCTTGCTCATCTACCTTGTAGTGCAGACGAAGGGCAGCGACATACAGCCGTTCATCTACTTCCAGTTCTGAGCCGCCGAAAAAGGGGTGTAGACCTCTTTGACTGAAAGGGTGTAGACCTCTTTGACTGAAAGGGTGTAGACCTCTTTGACTGAAGGGGTGTAGACCCTTTTACTCAAAGGGGTGTAGACCTCTTTGGCGGAAGGGGTGTAGAAGGGCCGGGTCAGCCCCCAATGCGGGCGTTCAGCCCTTGTGCCTTGAAGATGGAGAGGGCGTGTTCCTGCTCGTCGGCGTCGGGCTGCCTAAGGGGCAGTGCCTCGGGGTTGTAGGTGGTGCCCATCCTGGCGTGCTTTCCCTTGCCGATGTCGTGGTAAGGGAGCAGGCAGACCACCTCAGGCTTCGTGGGCAGTGAGGCGAGGAACTGGGCGGACTGGCTTAGGTTCCGGTCGTCGGCGTTAACGCCCACTATCAGCGGTATGCGTATCCAGTAGACCTTCCCTGCCTCGCTGACAAGGCGTATGTTCTCGAGGATGACAGTGTTGCCCACGCCCGTGTAGCGGTGGTGCGCCTCGTCGCTGAAGTGCTTGAGGTCAATGAGCAGCAGCTCACACTCCCGCATGACGCTCTCTACAGCCTCACGAGTGGCGAAGAGCGAGGTGTCCACCGCCCGGTGGAAGCCCGCCTTGCCCACCGCCCGCAGGATGCTGATGAGGTAGTCAGCGTGCAGCAACGGCTCTCCTCCACATAGGGTGACGCCTCCGCCCGAGTCGGTCATCACCTGGCGCTCCTTCTCTATCACGCTCATCAGCTCGTCTACGGTCCACTGCCTTCCCGCCATCTCCATCGCCTTCGAGGGGCAGGCGTCGGCGCAGCGGCCGCACAGCGTGCATCCCTCCTTGGCCTTAATGCCGTCGGGGGTGAGGCTTAGCACACCTTGGGGGCAAGCCTCAACGCAGGAGCGGCAGCCGATGCACTTCTTCCTGTTGTAGAGCCTTGTGGAGTGGGGGCTGATGCCCTCGGGGTTGTGGCACCAGACACAGTGCAGCGGACAGCCCTTAAGGAACACGGTGGTGCGTATGCCCGGGCCGTCGTTGATGGAGAAGCGCTTGATGTCGAATACGAGGGGCATTTAGAACTCCTCGTGCAGCGTGCGGGCGATGATCTCGTTCTGCAGCTGCTCGGTCATGTCGTTGAAGTAGTCGGAATAGCCAGCCACACGCACCAGCAGGTCTCTATACTGCTCGGGGTTCTTCTGTGCGTCCAAGAGGGTCTCGGTGTCTACCACGTTGAACTGGATGTGGTGTCCGCCCATCGAGAAGTACGCGCGTATCAGCGAGACGAGCTTCCTGAGGTCTTCCTCCCTCGCCATGAGCTGTGGCACGAAGCGGACGTTGAGCAGTGTGCCGCCCGACTTGGTCTGATCGAGCTTGCCGAGGCTCTTCACTACACTCGTCGGTCCTTGCGTGTCCGCCCCGTGCGCGGGCGAAGTGCCGTCGGAGATGGCGAACTCCGCAAGGCGTCCGTTCACCGAGGCGCCACACACCGAGCCGAAGTAGTTGTGGCAGGTGGTGGAGAGCATGTTCAACTGCGTCTTCCCTCCCCGTGTGTTGGGGTGCCCCTCGATGGCGGCAACGAGGTCGTTGTACACCCGCACAGCGAGGTCGTCGGCGTAGTCGTCGTCGTTGCCGAAGAAGGGCGTGTGGTTGACTATGAACTGGCGCATCTTCTCCAGCCCCTCGAAGTTCTGCGCTACTGCCCTCAGCATCTCGTCCATAGTGTACCGTCCCGTCTCGAAGACGTGCCTCTTCAGCGTGGCAAGGCAATCGGTGATGGTACCCAGTCCAGTGCATTGTATGTAAGAGGTGTTGTAGCGCGCCCCTCCGCTGTAGTAGTCCTTGCCGTTCTCTATGCAGTCGTCGATGAAGAGGGAGAGGAACGTGGCGGGTGCGTAGAGCGAGAACATTCGCTCGATGTAGTTGTTGACGGCGAGCTTAAGGTTGACGAAGTGCAGCATCTGCTTGTGGTATGCCTCGTAGAGCTCCTCGAAGGTCTTGAAGCCTCGGGGGTCGCCCGTCTTAAGCCCCAGCTCCTTGCCCGTCATCGGGTCTCGCCCGTTGTTCAGAGTTATCTCCAGTATCTTGGGTGTGTTGAGGTAGCCGGTCAGCAGGTACGCCTCCTTGCCGAACGCCCCCACTTCTATGCAGCCCGAGCAGCCTCCCTCGTTGGCGTCCCCCTGCGTCTTGCCTTGCCTCAAGAGCTCCTTGGTGTACACGTCGGGGTTGAACACTGAGGGGTAGCCGTGCCCCTCGCGTATCACCCTCGCCCCAGCAAGCACGAACTCGTCGGGCGTCACCTTAGAGACGTGTATCGAGAGACCTGGCTGAAGCTCGTGCAGCTCCTCTTGTATCTCGAGGATGATGTACGAGAGCTCGTTCACTGCGTCCCGTCCCTCGCGGTCTATCCCGCCTATATTGATGTTGGTGAAGTCGTTGTATGTGCCGCTCTCCAGTGCCGTGATGCCCACCTTCGGCGGGGCGGGCTGGTTGTTGAACTTCACCCAGAGGCAGCTTAGCAGCTCCTTGGCACTGTCCCTCGTCAGCGTGCCCTCCTCGATGCCTTTCTTGTAGAAGGGGAAGAGGTGCTGGTCGATATGCCCCGGGTTCATGCTGTCCCAGCCGTTAAGCTCCGTCACCGTGCCGAGGTGAACGAACCAGTACATCTGTATCGCTTCCCACAAGTCCCTCGGGGCGTGGGCAGGCACCCAGTGGCACGTCTCTGCTATCTTCCTCAGCTCTGCCCGTCGCTTGGGGTCGGTCTCCTCAAGAGCCATCTGCTCGGCAAGCCTTGCGTGCCTCTCCGCCAGCAGTATGGCAGCGTCGCAGGAGATGGACATAGCCTCAAGCTCCTGCTGCTTATCGGTCGCCTCAGGGTCGTTGATATAGTCAAGGGAGGCTATACGCTCCGCTATCCTCCTCTTGCAGTCAAGCAGCCCACGGCGGTACATCTTGCCGTCCATAGCCGTGTGTCCAGCCGCCCTCTGCTCCATGAACTCAGTGAACACGCCCGCGTGGTAGGCCTCCTCCCACTCCTTGCCGACGTGCGAGAAGATGCGCTCCCTCTGCGTCCTGCCCTTCCAGTAGGGGATGACCACACGCTCGTACGTGTCGATGTCCTCCTGCGAGATGAGGTAAGGCTGAAGCTTCCTCGTGTTAAGCGTGTGCAAGTCCTCCACGGAGTGGCAGGTAAGCTCAGGGAAGGTCGGCACAGCCTTAGGCTTCGGTCCCCTCTCGCCCACAATCAGCTCGTCCTTACCTATATATATGGTGCGCTGGCGGCATATCTCGTAGAAGTTCCTCGCCCTAAGCACGCAGTTGGGCATCTTGCCGTAGTTCTCTTTGTAGAACGCTGTCTCTATCAGCGCCCTCTCAATGGTCAGGGTCGCTGGTGTCTCGAGGCTTTCTCTGCGCAGCCTCCTTATGCGGCTGTTCATTCCTCCCTCGTTCTCCGGGTGTTTAATGCTGAAGTTCATGGCTCAATCGCTTGTTTTTCGGGGGCAAAATTATGCATTTGCCCTCTCTTTTGCAAGATTGCGTTGGCAATAAATATCCGAGCAGGCGGACTTCCAGTTGTTCCCCCTCGTATCCGAATTCACGTTTTTCCTCCCGCTCTCCGAGCGCCGTTTGTGCGGAAGTCATTTATTCCTTAACTTTGCCACCGCAAACGTTTAATGCTTAATACTATGAAGATTGCAGTTATAGGCGCCGGGAATATGGGAGGCGCACTCATCCGTGGCTGGGCTAAGAGCGGTAAAGTGGAGGCAATCTGCGTGGCGGACAAGAGCCAGCAAGTGCTTTCCACACTTAAGGCTGAGTATCCCCAGCTTAGTGTCACGTCCGACAATAAGGAGGCTGTCCGTGGGGCGGACATCGTCATCCTCGCCGTCAAGCCTTGGCTTATGCCCCTTGTGCTTGAGGAGATAAGGAGAAGCGTCGACCCGAAGAAGCAGATCATCGTGAGCGATGCCGCTAACTTCACCACCGACAAGCTTGCCGAGACGCTGCACACTGGTGGTGAGTACGCCTACGTCATCCCCAACATCGCTGCGGAGTTCGGGGCAAGCATGAGCTTCATCGCCTCAGGCGTGCAGACCTCAAAGGAGAGCCTCGAGGCAGTGGAGCGGCTCTACAAGCTTGTGGGCGACACGCTCGTCGTTACTGAGAACCTCGTCGCTCCCGGTATGATGATGGCAAGCTGCGGCATAGCCTACGTGATGCGCTACATCCGCGCGCAGATGGAAGGCGGCTGCGAGATGGGCTTCTATCCGCAGCAAGCCAAGCAGATAGCCTTGCAGACTATGCAGGGTGCCGTAAGCCTGCTCCGTGAGACGGGACTTCACCCTGAGGCGGCTATAGACAAGGTGACAACCCCCGGCGGCGTAACCATCAAGGGGCTTAACGAGCTTGACCACGCGGGCTTCAACAGTGCGGTGATACGCTCGCTAAAGGCGGGACTAAAGTAAGCTCGCTTATACCCTATTATATATAGGTTAACCAAAGATATGGAGAACGAAGAGAAAAAAGAGAAGAAGCTCAGCAAGTACGGCGAGTGGCTAAGGTCTGACGAGCCGCCTTTGCTGGATTTGTCCGACTTGACGGAGAAGGAGCTGAAGGCGTTTATGAGGCAGGTGATGAAATGAGGCTCTATCTCGACACAAACATCCTATTCTTTTTATTTCAGAAAGACGAGGACAAGATAAGCAGGGATGTAAGTGCGATGCTCGATGACTACTCCAACCAGTTAAGAGCAAGTTTGCTTTGCGTGGCGGAACACCATGATGTCGTCGACCGTCTAATCATCGCGCAGGCGATAACCGACAGGGCTACGCTCGTCAGCTCTGACCTAAAGTTCCCAAAGTACGAGGGCAACGGCCTGAGGCTGGTCGTGAACAGGAAGCGGGGCGCAGACTGACAAACAACAGACCTAAACTAACGATAACATTATATATAGTATGCAGCACAATCTATTCTCACCACGAACCTACACTGAGCGCCGCGCCCAGCTGAAGCGCGCTATGGGCAGCGGCTTGCTCATCTTCCTCGGCAACGGGGAAAGCCCAATGAACTACGAAGACAACGTCTACGCCTTCCGCCAAGACAGCACGATGCTCTACTTCTTCGGCTCTGACTATGCGGGGGTCAACGCTCTCATCGACGTGGACAACGACCGTGAGATTATCTTCGCTGACGACCTCACCATCGACGACATCGTGTGGACAGGCGTTCTGCCCTCCGTTGCCGAGTGCAGCTCGTGGGCAGGCATCACGGAGACGCACCCCGCCAAGGACTTCTTCTCTTACGTGGCCAACGCGCAGAAGCAAGGTCAGACCGTCCACTTCCTTCCGCCTTACCGCGCCGAGCATCGCCTCCTCTTGCAGGAGCTTCTCGGCATTCCCTGTGCACAGCAGGCGGACGAGGCAAGCGTCTCTCTCATTCAAGCCATCGTGGAGATGCGCAACCACAAGACGGAGGAGGAGATAGAGCAGATAGAGATAGCCGTCGACCGCAGCGTGGATATGCACGTCGCCGCTATGCACGCCACACGTCCCGGCATCCTTGAGAGCGAGGTCGTGGCTGAGGTAACCAAGGTTGCCCTTATGGGCGGGCAGGAGATGTCCTTCCCTCTCATCGCCACCATCAACGGGCAGACGCTGCACAACGTGGACCGCTCCCACACCTTGCAGGAAGGGCAGATGATGCTCGTCGACGCTGGGGCGGAGAGTCCCCTGCACTATGCGGGCGACCTCTCTTCCATCATCCCCGTTGGAGAGCACTTCACAGCAAGGCAGAAGCTCATCTTCGATGTGCTATACACCGCTCACCGCACCGCTACCTCCGCTCTGCGCCCTGGCATTAACTTCAGGGACGTGCACCTGCTCACCGTCGCAAAGATATGCGAGGGACTGAAAGGGCTTGGCATGGTGAAGGGAGACCCCGAAGAGCTTGCCCGCACAGGGGCTTACGCCATCTTCATGCCTTGCGGGCTTGGTCACATGATGGGGCTCGACGTGCACGATATGGAGAACCTCGGAGAGAAGTACGTCGGCTACGCAGGCAAGGAGAAGAGCACGCAGTTCGGCTTCAAGAGCCTTCGCCTCGCCCGTCCCTTGGAGGCAGGCTACACCTTCACCATCGAGCCGGGCATCTACTTCATCCCCGACCTGATAGACCTCTGGCAGTCGGAGGGGCGCTACGCCGACCTTCTCAACTACGAGGAGATAAACAAGTGGCGCGACTTCACGGGAATGCGCAACGAGGAGAACTGGCTCGTCACACCGACGGGCGCTCGTCGCCTCGGACACAAGGTGAAGCCTATGACCATCGAGGAGATAGAGAGGGCGAAGGTTACTGGCAAGCCCGCCAACGCCTGAGCCACACTCGTCAGCAAATACACGAAGCCCCGCCTCACATTGAGGCGGGGCTTCTATATATAAAGGTGTGAGCTGTTCAGGTGGCTAACGTTAACCCCGAAGGGGCTGCGCTATGATATTCCTGTGCTTTCTGCTCGTTCTCCTCTCTTTCGGCTATCGCCTTAACGTCGAGCCAGTAATTGCTCTGCTTGTTCATCCACGCTATATACGGAATGCCAAGCTCATCTGTTGTCAAATAGCCTTGAGCGAGAAAGCGTATTTGAAGTCTATGCTTGAATGTGTATCCTTGTTCTGGGTCCACGCCGGCTCTTGATGGCTCTTCTCGGAGATGGAGGACGAGGTGTCATTGCGGAACGTCTCGTAAACCCTCTCAAGAACCGCAAGCTGCCCTGCCGTGAAAGCCGACCTGTCGCAGGGTGTCTCCGAAACAAGCTTGCTGCCCACATTTCCGTTCGCACACTCCACCTCAATCTGACTTATGCCTTCTGTCAGACTGTACACCCTGTCCCAGCGGTCGGGGACGGGACCATATTGGATTGCCCGGTACGACAAGCCCGTTATCGTCTCCCCGTTCTCCCTGTAGGAGAGAAAATCCGTATAGAACAGCAGCTTGTTCATCAGCGTAGTGAACACGCCACCATATTTCTCTATGTAGAAGAGCATCGTGTTCTTCAACCTGCTCCTCGACAGTGTTGAAAAACCGTTGTACACACTGCGTGCATTGTCTCCGCCCATCAGCGTATACACCACCCACTCGCGGGAAGACCGCCCTCCGCCCTCCGCCAGACGTTTCTTTATCGCAGTGTACTCTGTCTCTGACAGAACGCTCTTTGCCGCGTCCACAAACGTGCCGAACGTGACGGGCGACTGGATAGCCTTAAGCACACGCCCGTTAGCAACGTTGGGTATCTCGCCGTTCTCGTACAGGCGGTACTGGTTGTCTCCGAAGCCCAATATCCTCGACATCTTCAGTGCTGACAGCCCGTAGCGGCTTCGGGTCGCCCTTATCTCGTCGGGGTAAGGGATGCCGTGTGCTTCGCGGTAGCCGTTGTACACCTGCGACACATTATACGTGTCCATCTGCGTGGTTGTGAACTCCTCGCCCGTGTCCGCACAGCGGTAGCACAAGTGAGTGTACTCGTACTCTTCCTTCCTGAACACCGCCCTCCTTGTCTCGGCTACAAGGATAGTCTCGCCTCCTGTGAATGGACTCTTCATGACTCTTTGAATTTGTATATGATGGGACGCTCCGCTATGTGGAAGGATATGCAGACGGCACTTAAGCCGCTGACTCCAAGCGATATCTTTATGTATATGTCACGCCCCTTTACGTCCTTGCCGAAAACCCACATCTCACCCATTTTGTGCAGGGTGTCCTCTATCGGTCCCTCAATATAATCATCGGGGGAAAGGCTCATCACAACGTCCTCTCTGTACCTTGGCGTTATCTCCAGTTCAAGAAGCGTCCGCATATTCTTGCCCCTCTCGTCTCGGAACACAATGCCGAAGACCTTGACTTTCTGCACGAACCTGGACAGGAACAGCTCCACTTCCTCTTTTGTAACCATGATGTTTCGCAGGTTTTTCTGCCGCAAAGTTAGTCTCTTCGTTTGAAAAGCACAAGGAATCAGCCGGTAATTCAACGATAAAGTTGAATATCTCGGTCGTAATCCCTATGGGTGCCTCCCTTAACCGCCTTGTTTTTCTCCGCAACATCCCATCCATCATTGCCCGACGTATTGCCATCATCTCGTGCGGTTGATTGGTTTGTCCCGTGCGACCGATTGGCTCGTCTCGTGCGGTTGCCACGAATAATCCCGAAGGGGTTACATTTGCGTAGCCGGGGGGCGAGCGTTAGCGACACCCCGGTTAACTGCTCATATCTGCCACGCTCGCCCGTCACATCAAATCCAACTCGTTGTAAGTCAAACCCACATAGGATAGCATCTTTCTGAGTTCATCCTCAAATGATGCCTTCTTATGGTGCTCCTTCTGGTTGCGCACATATTGCAACGCCCCGTCCAACGATTGCGGGGAACATGTGAATGCTGCGTAACCGCTGCACCATCCTTCCCATCCGTGGAAATTCTCGTTCTTGTATAGCCATGCGCTGGAACCTTGCTTGATTTTCTTGATGAAATCTGACACGGATGTGTCTGCGGGAATGTCCATGACGATATGCACGTGGTCTGTCATTCCGTTTATAGCCCGCACGCAGCCTTTGTTGCGGTTGACTATGCCAATGATGTATGCGTACAAGGACTCCGCATGTTCCTCTGAGATGGTGCGTTTGCGATAATGCGTTGAGAAGACGGCGTGGTAGGTTAGATTTGTGTAGCTCATGACATTAGGATTGAGGTTCGCTTACAAAGGTAATTCATTTAATTCATATACGGGGCAATTTCGATAGGGAATGTTTTTCCCCTTTTTGTGGCTGAGATGGGTTGTACCTTCGGCACAAATATGTTCGTGTCGACCAGCCGGGGGTGTCGCCTTCGGCTCGACCCCCGGCTACGCAACGGTAGCCCCGTTGGGGCTTGCCTTATCCGCCGTATTGTCGCCACAACATCCCATTCATCTTCTCGTGACATCTTCGCCATCATCTCGTGCGGCCGATTGGCTTGTCTCGTGCGGTTGCCACGAATAACCCCGAAGGGGTTACCTTTGCGTAGCCGGGGGTCGAGCGTAGCGACACCCCCGGTATGGGGCATCGCCCCATTATTGTGCCGAAGGTACAACCCATATTCGCCATGCACCATAAGGGCGAGAGGGTCGACGCGCCATTGCGTTTGGGTCGACGCGCCATTGCGTGTGGGGCGACGCGACCGTTCGTGCGGGGCGAAAGGTAGTTAGGTTTCGGGCGAAAGGTAGTTAGGTTTTGGCTGAAACCTAATTAGGTTTTGGGCGAAAGCTAATTAGGTTTTTGGGCGGCGCGTCCCGGCTGGAACACGCTGCAAAGGTACTGCTTTCCGGCGAGACGTGCAAGCGTTCCCCTATACCTATTTATATATATGCGCGTGCTTGGGAGGGCGCTAATTATATAAGGTATGCTGGCGGAATTGCGTAGAATTGTAGTTTAGTTGGGCACGAATTGCAATTTTTTGGCTTAAATCCTTGCGTGATATTTCGATTACCTCTATATTTGCAGCCGAAGAAATTCTATTTTGTGTTATTTTTAATAGTTCGAGTATGAAGAACAAACACTTATTATTTGGTATGGCAGCACTGCTCTTGCTCTTTGTGACGGGGGCATCGGCCGCCGTCAGCGACGGCGACATCTGTGTGTTGCAAAACGTTGAGACTGGGTACTATGTGGGCGGCGGTAACGATTACGGAACCCGGGCGAGCCTGCTTGCCAAGCCACAGCAGTGGACTGTTAACGCAGGAACGACTGCTGGTACCTACACTCTTACTTCTTATCAGTACAACGGGTCAGCCCACTCCCTCAGCCTTAATGATACGGCTGCTAAGGGCGGTGCTCTGTACACTGACGAAGGTGCTGATGATGGCGTATTAGAGTGGATTATCGCTGAGACCACTGACGGACACTGCACCCTTTCGTTTTTGGAAGACGGTGTTACGTACTATCTTACTGGTGTCGCTGCTGGCGACCCTGTGACATACGGCACTGACGGCACTGCTAAGCTCGCTCAGTTCGACGTGATCTCTCAGTCTGACATCACAGCTGCTCAGGCAGCCCTTTCTCCTGAGAAGTCAATGGATGTTACGCCTCTTATCATGAACCCAACGTTCAATGCCAAGAGCAACGCTACTGACGTGTATTGGACTTTCACTGGCTACAATGGAACGGATGCAATTAGCGGTAACTATTCTGTTTGCTCGACAACGAATATAAACGTTGCTGAGAGCTGGCATTCTGGCACTGGCTTCAAGTGCAGCCAAACCCTGAAGAGCCTGCCCGCTGGTACTTACACCTTCACCATTCATGGCTTCTATAATCAGGATGCTGGAACGGGTTTGACAGACGATAATCGCTCCTATGTTTTTGCTGGTAGCAGCACTGCTGTGTTGCCCGAGAAATACTCGGAAAATGGTGCGGTTGTTAATGGTGCTGCCAATGTGACCAACGCTTACACTGACTTCTTGGCAGGTCTGTATGAGGTAAGCGTTGTGTATGAGGTGAAAAAGGCTGGCGAGGACGTTGAGATTGGCGTTGCTGGTCCCGAGCACAGTGATATGTGGACTGTCTGGGGCGAGATGAGCCTCACTTACACTGCTCCTGAGTCTCCACTTAAGGATGGTGGCGTATACCTCCTGAAGAACGTTGAGACTGAGAGGTATGTTGCCGGCGGTAACCTTTCGGGTTGGGGAACTCAAGCAAGCCTGCTCAACACTCCGCAGCAGTTCACTGCAAATGCTATGGCAGCTGAGAATGTCTTCACCCTGGCTTCTTACCAGTACAACGGTGACAACCACTTCCTCGGTGTGAACTCCGCTAACGAGCTTTACTGCGACTCTGGTGCCAAAGAGTGGACTATTAAGCTGTCCTCAGACGCACTGCACTACACTCTCGCATGCGATATAGACGTGGAGGAGCAAGAGGTTGACGAGAATGGTAACCTTGTCTACGTAACTGATTCTAATGGTGATCAGGTTTATGATAGTAATGGTGATGTGATTCCTGTCATGATCACCAAAACATATACCAAGTATCTCACTGGTGTTGATGTAGGCGTTCTGTCTTCATCGAATGCAGATGAATCTCTGCTTGTTCTGGGCAATGACCCTGATGATCCTCTCGCTCTGTTCGACTTGGTTCGTGAGGCTGACATCCACGATATGCAGGACGAAGCTGGTATTGGCATACCTGTTGACGTTACCGGTCTTATTCAGAACCCGTCGCTCAACTATTCGAGCAACAGCGTGGACAAGTATTGGGATGTACGTGTATTCGACGACTCCGAGAAGGCTCCGCAGAACTCAGCCTTTGCAAGCCGTGACGAAGATTACGGCACGTGGAGCACAAGTGTAGTTGAGAGCTACCATTCTACTAACGGCTTCAACATCCACCAGACGCTGGCCAACTTGAAGGCTGGTTCGTACGTCTTCAAGGCTCACGCTTTCTATCGCGCTGATGGCACTCCAGACAAGGATCTCCCAGTTATCTATGCTGGCGACAATACTGTTGTGTTGCCTGCTGAGAGTACAGAACCCAGCAGCGCATCATACACATCTGCTGGCAGTATGCAAACCGCTTATGCTGACTTCCTTGACGGTCTGTATCCCGTGGAGGTTAAGTTCGTTGTTGAGAACGACGGCGAGGACGTTACCATCGGTTTCAAGGGCGAGTGCACTAACTTGTGGAACATATTCGGCGAGCTTAGCCTCGACTACTACGCTCCGCAGCCCAGCGACGACGAGTATGTAGCTGGCGACATCGCCACTGTTGAAAGCGTTACGGGCGTAGACGGCAAGGCTGTTCAGGTGCCTGTAGCAAGCAACAACCTGGTTCAGAACTGCGGCTTCAACACCCTCACGCTTGAGGGCTGGAAGGTTGGAGGTGAGACGATGTATACTCAGGATCCTACCGAAGAGACTTACAAAGCGCCCACCACAATCACTGAGTGGGGCGGCTACAACAATGCTGCTTACATAACGACTAACGGTGCTGGCACTTCTTCAGAGCATACCCTGATGCAGTCCATAGCAGTAGAGGAAGGCAAGACTTACCTCTTCATCTGCTACACCAAGGGTCAGACTCCTTCGTCGAATAACATTCAGTACAACGCCCTCTTCGAGATGACCGACGCAACCAATGAGGTGTCAGTAAAAGAAGATGATGGCTCTACTCACAGTAAGGTCATTACAGAGTTCAACTGGGGAGCTTCTGCTGGGAACACTTCAACCGATTGGACGCGGACAGAGTATGTCTTCAAGGCAACCACTCCATACGTCGGCATCCGCTTGGGTTGGAACACTAACGCATGCTTCGACGCATTCCAGCTCTATGAGCTTGACGTTAACAACGACGACGAGTACAGCGATGGCGATACTGTGACCCTGCCGAATGGCGACTTCACGGTTGTCGGTGGCAACCTCGTGCAGAACGGCGGCTTCATCGACGATGTTCTCGACTGGCAGTGCGGCACCGAGGCTGGTGGTTACACTGGCATCGCAAGCGTTGACAGCGTGAAGATACATCTTATTGGCGGCTATAACGGTGGTGAGTACATCGCAACCAACGGTATGTCAATCTACGCAGGGCGTACTCTTATGCAGGCAGTCAATATCGAGGCTGGCAAGTCTTACCTCTTCGTTTGCTACACCAGCGGTACAACTCCTCAGGCTAAGAACTACGCTTACAACGCTCTCTTCAAGATGACCGGCGCTACCACCGAGGACGGCTGGCTGGCTGAGTTCGACTGGGGCGCCGCAGCAGAAACAAAAGCAGATAGCTGGACACGTACTGAATACGCCTTCACGGCTACTACTGACTATGTCGGCATCCGCTTGGGCTGGAATGAGGGCGCATACTTCGACGGCATACAGCTGTATGAGATCGAGAGCGCAGACGCTACTCTGCCTCTTGAGGACGGCATGTACCTGCTGCAGAACGCAACGACGGGTCTCTACCTTGGCGGCGCGAACGAGTCTGGCAGACAGCCTTCGATGCTCGCCACTCCGCAGCAGTTCACTCTGACTGGCAACTTGCCTGAGAACGCATACGCTATGACTTCTTACCAGCACCAGTCTGAGCACCAGAACTATCTGGGCACTGGTCTGATCTCAGACAATCTTGGAACTGGTCTGATCACCGACGCTGAGAGGCTCGAGTGGACTATCACCGACCTTGGCGACGGCACATACTCCATCTATAATGAGAAAGTGGGCGGCTACCTGAACGGCACCGCAGCTAAGTACGGCTTGGCTACCGTAAGCGCTGACGCAGACGCTTGGAATCTTGTCTCCGTAGCTGACCTCGCCGAGGCACACGCGGCTTACAACTTCCCGGTTGATGTCACGGGTCTTATCATGAACCCGACACTCAACCCAGAGAGTGCATCCGACTACAGCCCCGCATACTGGACAACATCAGCTGTAAGCGGCAGCGCAACCGCAACGGCTGAGACTAACATCGGCTTCGTGGCTTCTGGTAACACAAGCCATACCGCCAACGCAGTTGAGGCTTACCGTCAGACCAACGGCTTCGACTTCAGCCAGACGCTGACTCTGAAGGCTGGTGCTTACAAGCTCTCCGCTCAGGGCTTCTATCGCAACGACGTTGTCAGCGGCAACAGTGTTGCGGACGGTCTGCCTGTTCTCTATGCCGGCGACGAAAGCAGCGAGCTGCCAAGCTACGATACTGCAAACGGCAGCATTGCTAATTTGGCTACTTCCGCACAGAATATGCACTATGCATACGAGGACTTCCAGAATGGTCTCTATCCTGTAGAGCTTACGTTCGTGGTTGACGAGGACGACACCGACGTGACCATCGGTATGACAGGCGACAACAGCAACGTCTGGGCAGTGCTCGGCGAGCTGAACCTGATGTACTACGGCGTAGGCTATGAGTACCTGATCCACTCTTGCGACGCTGTTGAAGGCGAGCTCGTTCCGTACTTTAGCAACACTGAGAGATACTATCCCGCACACTGGACATGCGACAGCCTTGAGGCACTTAACCTCCACGTTAACACTTGGAGCACTGAGAACGACGACTCTGGCATGAAGACCCCGTTCTGCCAGTACTGGGTAACTGGCACAACTCTCGACGATGTCACCATCAACCACAAGCAGCTCAACGGGCTTGTTCCTGGCGACTACACTGTAAGCATTGACGCTCGCATATTCTCTGAGACTGGTGAGGCTATCTCTGGCAGCGTAATCTTCACCGCTAACGGCGTAAGCGAGGATCTGATTGCTGACGGCACTGACGGCATTTACAATAATGGTTTAAACGATGAGACTGAGGTTTACGGCACGTACACTCTGCATACTACTGTAGGCGACGAGGGTCTGCTTGACATCTCTCTCACAGTATCCGACGCTAACTTCAACTGGCTCGCTTGGAAGAACCTGGTTGTTATCGGTCCGGCTCTGCCAGTCCTCTCTGCAGTTGACAGCAAGATGAACACTGTTGTCGGCGCTGAGCAGTACACAGCTCTGCAGGCATACGAGGCTAACAAGACTCAGGATACCTACAACACTGCTGTTGAGAAGATCGACGCAGCTCAGATCTCCGCTGACTACTACGCACGGATAGCTAACGTAGCTGACGCTCTCGACGAGGCTGGCACATCTGTCTGGATTGCTTCCGAGGCCGGTAAGGCTTACATGGGCGGCACTCTGAACAATGGCGACTGGATTGGCGAAGACCTGTCCGCTGCTGTCAAGGCTCAGACCACCAATGGCGCTGACATGAGCTATGTTCTCGAGCACGACATTGTAACTTGGGATGCTCAGCAGGGCAACGGCACTTCTACTTCTAACTTCAACATCTTCAGGACCATCCACGAGACTTACAATGGTACACAGGATGCTGATCCTGACCACTATGGTGCCTTCGCCGAAGGTGATATCTTCTCTTGCACCGTCAAGGGCTTGCAGCCTGGTACATACGAGATTTCCTTCTACGCTCAGTCCAACGCTTGCAACGGTGTGACCGACGTGGCTGGCGATGACATTGCACAGGTTTACGCCAACGACACGATTGCTGCCATGACGGTTGGTACTGACAACGTTTGCGAATACACTGATGATGACTTGTTCACCTTCTGGGTATACGTAGAGGACACTGACGAAGACGGCTTCGGTGAGCTGACCTTCGGTGTCAGGAACATCGGTGTCGGTGGCAACTGGGTAACTCTGCACGGCGTCGGCCTGACGCTCATTGCCCTGGGTGATGACGTGACAGCAGTCAACGGTGTATCGGCAGACGCTCTGATGGACGAGAACGCTCCTATCTACAACTTGCAGGGTATGCGCGTAAGCAAGGCCACGAAGGGTATCTACATCCAGAACGGCAAGAAGTTCATAGTGAAGTAATCACATCCCTCTAAGATAAAGGAGCCCCGAGCCTCACGGTTCGGGGCTTCTTCGTTTATGCCCGTGAGAGTTTTCCGTCGCCCCGTGCGGTCGGGAGAAAAAGTCGGCGCGACTTTCAGCCTCGTCCCGTGCGGTCGAGAGAAAAAGTCGGCGCGACTTTCAGCCTCGCCCCGTGCGGTCGGGAGAAAAAGTCGGCGCGACTTTCAGCCTCGCCCCGTGCGTCTTTTCGATTTGTCCCGTGCGGATGATTGCCCCCCCCCCGCATTCGGGTAAGGAGAACCCCCAGAGGGGGTTCAATACGATTAGCCGTGGGTTGCAAACCCACGGTTGGTCGGTACGACCGAAATGAGTGCCGGAGGTACTCAACTCATTTGCTTGCGGTTGCGGATGTTGCTGAGTACCTCCGGCACTCAACCATCGAGCGCACGTTTTCCGAGGGTATCGCTTCGCTAAACCCTCGGCTACTCTTATGAAACCCCTTCTGGTGGTTTTGTTCAACCCTCGGCTACTCTTATGAAACCCCCGTTGGGCGTTTTGCTTAACCCTCGGCTACTCTTATGAAACCCCCTCTGAGGGTTTTGCTCGCCCCCCGGCTAATCTTCTTTAACCCGCGTTGGGGGTTTTGCCAACCCTCGGCTGCACTTCTTAAACCCCCGTTGGGAGTTTATTTGCTGACCCGTACAAAATAATCGTGGTTAAACTTGCAGGTGGGCGGACATTATCGTACATTCGCCTCACTATGAGCTACAATCAATTACTTTATCATATCGTGTTCTCCACGTATATGCGTCGCAAGACAATTGATGTGGAACACGATGACGAGCTCTATTCTTACATCGGCGGTATAGTTAAACATCTGAAAGGCTTCGTGATTGCTATTAACGGTATGCCCGACCACGTGCATCTTGTAGCTTCTCTTCCTGTGGATCATCCCCTAAGCTATTACATTAAGGAAATCAAACAATCCACAAGCCTTTGGTTACGCTCTAACTCCAACTTCCCCGACTGGGAGCATTGGAGCAAGGGTTACGCTATAATAACCTGCTCCCCTCTCGCCATCGACCCTGTCCTTAATTATGTAAGAGCACAGAAGGAGCACCACAAGAAAGCTTCGTTTGAGGACGAGTTGAGGCAGATGCTCTCTATGCTGGGCATTGAATATAACCCCTTTGAAATGATGAAATAGAGTGCCACTATGATAGACATTAACAACGTGACGTTTGCTTACCGCCGGGGGGCGAGGGTGCTGGATGGCTTCTCCCTTCGTTTCGAGGGCGGTGGCGTGTACGGTCTGCTGGGGCGCAACGGCACGGGCAAGAGTACTCTGCTTTACCTTATGACGGGACTGCTGCGGCCGCAGAGAGGGGAGGTGCGCTACGACGGCGTGCTTACCTCGGAGCGCAGGCCTGAGTTGCTGCGGGACTTCTTCCTTGTGCCAGAGGAGTATGAACTGCCCGATATAGGCTTGAGGGGCTACGTGCGCTCGCTCAAGGCATTCTATCCACGTTTCAGCGACGAGACGCTCTCCCGCTGCCTTGCAGACTTCGGCTTGTCTGCCGACCTTAATATGGGCAGCCTCTCTATGGGGCAGAAGAAGAAGGTGCTCATCAGCATTGCCCTTGCCGCCAACACGAGGGTGCTTCTCTTAGACGAGCCGACGAACGGGCTGGACATCCTCGCCAAGAGCCAGTTCCGAGAGGCGGTGAAGGCGTGCCGTGAGCCTGAGAGAACCGTCATAGTCAGCACGCATCAAGTGCACGACGTTGCGCCTCTGCTCGACCACGTGGTGATAATAGACCGCAACGCTGTGCTGCTCAACGAGGCGTACGACGACGAGAGCCGCCCCCAAGACTTGGAGCAGCTCTTCATAGACACGTACCTTGGGTTGAAACCCAAGGCTATCCCTCAAGAACCCCTCCGGGGTTCAAACGAGGATGCAACGCTATCCGTGGGTGGCGCTTCGCTTGACCCACGGCTATCCCTCCGAAACCCCTTCGGGGTTTTTCGTGGCGTGGCGAGATGGGACATGACCATCAACGCCCGCTTCTACCTCCGCTCCTCGCTCATCATCTTCGTCCTGCTCGCCCTGCCGACGCTCAGCTCCGTCTTCCAGATGCTCACCGTGCCAAGGGAGATGGCGGGCGACTATGGCTACTGGCTCACGGCCGAGGCGGCAAGGGGTACACTTCGCAACTACATCCTCCTTCTGCCGTGGCTCTACGGCTGGATGCTGCACAACCTCACGACGAGGCAGGGGCGCATCATGGAGCTAACCCTGCCCGCAACGAACGCTGAGAAGTTCCTATGGCACGCCCTCTTCCCCCTGCTCGGCAGCTTGGCGGTGGCGGTGGCGAGCTGGATAGTCTTAGACCTTGTGCATTGGCTCGTCGGCTGCGCTATGCTTGGCTTGGGGCGAGACGGCGAGTTCATAGCCTCGCTCCTCAGGCTCAGCGTAGCCGAGGGAGAGCCGCCCCTCGAGGGCTTGCTCGGCTTCCCTGGCGGGGGGCTGCTAATGCTCTGCTTCCTCAGCTCCTTCGCCTTGGGCAACGCCTGCAAGTACAGGCAGAACGTGGTGTACACCCTCTTGGCAGACCTTGGCGTGTGCTTCCTCTGCTTCATCCTTACGGTCATCCTGTCCTTCGCCCTCTTCAGCAGGGTGGATATTGCTTGGGACTTAGGCAACCTGGCGCACCGAGCCGTCGTCGCCAGCCGTGTCGTCCTCGTCGTCGTGGCGGTGGCTTGCTGGTGGCTTGCCTACTGGCTATACACGAGGGCGGCGTTCACGTCGAAGCGCAATCACTAAGAACGGTATGAAGATAGCGATAGACGAGGCGGCCTGCCTCAAGTGCCTGCGCTGCCAGAGGGTGTGCCCCAGCGGAGTGTACGAGGCGGAGAGCGGGCAAGTGCCAAGGGTAGTTGCACCCGACGGCTGCATCTCCTGCGGGCATTGCGTGGACGTGTGCACGGCGGGCTGCATAAGGCACGAGAGCTTCCCCGAGGGAACAGTTAGAGAGATAAGGGCGGAGCTGCTGCCAAAGCCCGAGCAGCTGATGGAGCTTATGCGAAGCCGTCGCTCCAACCGCACCATCACCAGCCGCCCCATCCCCGAGGAGGCGCTGGCGGACATCCTTGAGGCGGCGAGGTACGCCCCCACGGCGGAGAACTCGAGGCGTGTCGTCGTGACCGTCATCTCCTCGCCCGAGCGGCTGCAAGCCATCGAGGATGCTGTGATGAGGCTCTTCCTCTCGATGAAGAACGTGCTGACGAGCGCCCCCGTCAAGCCGCTCACACGGGCGTTGCTCCCCAACCTATACGCCCAGGCTCCCGCCCTCGAGCGCTTCCGCCTCCTTTGGGAGGCTGGCAAGCGCCCGTGCCTGTGCGAGGGGACGGCGTTGCTCGTGTTCAGCGCTCCTAAGGGGTATGACTTCGGGTGGCAGGACTGCAACCTCGCCTACCAGAACGCCTCGCTGATGGCGGAGGCGCACGGAGTGTCGCAGGTGTACATGGGCTTGGTGCAGACCGCCTTGAGGTTTATGCCGAGCCGCCGCGCCTCCCGCCTCCTCTCCCTGCCCCGTGGGCATAAGGCTTACGCCCTTATGTCGCTCGGCGTGCCGGCTCTCAGGTACGGGCGCTACACGGTGCGGTAAGCGGGAAAGTTAATGGGAACCCCCCGGCGGGGGTTTAAGAAGAGTAGCCGGGGGTTTAGCGAAGCGATACCCCCGGATCAAGGCGCAACAAGCAAAACCCCCAGAGGGGGTTTCAGAAGAGTAGCCAGGGGTTTAGAGAAGCGATACCCTCGGATCAAGGCGCAACAAGCAAAACCCCCAGAGGGGGTTTCAGAAGAGTAGCCGTGGGTTTAGCGAAGCGATACCCACGGAACAAGGCGTTAGCCAAGTTGAGTGCCGGAGGTACT
>JAJPYQ010000060.1:0-2266 GCA_021204865.1 Prevotellaceae bacterium
GCTAGCGTTCATCCTGAGCCAGGATCAAACTCTTCATTGTACTTCTCTTGTTTCTGTAGTGACTGACTTCACTCTGAGACCGCCCTGAATGAACAGGACGGCGACGGGAAGTGGTCATTTGTTCCGTATCTTCTCCGCAACTGCGGGGATCATTACGAACCTCATTCTTCTACGCTCTAACTGTACCTTCTTCTATCTGTCTATGGAAATCTATCAATGAACTCTTTGCAAACCCCTCAAATCGGGAAAGCGAATGCAAAGGTATAGCTTTGCGAGTTATCAGCCAAACATTCGAGCGACTTTTTTCTAAAAGGCTAAGAAAAAGCGCCTTTCGACTATATATAATATGGTATAGGCTTAAGCTTAAGCCACGCACAGGAGCAGGATGATGATCTGCGCCACGACGATTCGGAGGAACATGCTCAGCGGGTAAACGGTGGAGTAGCCAACGGCGGGGGCTTCGTTTCCTGCCGTTTGCGAGGCGTAGGCGAGGGCTGGCGGGTCGGTCGTGGTGCCCGCAATAAGCCCCATGAGGGTGAAGTAGTTCACCTTGTACTTAAGGCGGGCTATAGTGCCTACTATAAGTATAGGTATGACGGTGATGAGGAAGCCGCTCCATATATAGCTTATCCCGTCGCCTCCCTTGACCGTCTCTATGAAGGTGGCACCAGCCTTAATGCCCACGCTCGCGAGGAAGAGCACCAGTCCTATCTCTCGGAGCATAAGGTTGGCGCTCGTCGTAGTGAAAGCCACCAGCTTAGCCCTGTAGCCGAAGCGGCCGACGAGGATGGAGACTATCAGCGGGCCGCCAGCGAGACCGAGCTTGACAGGCGTGGGGATGCCGGGGATGGCTATCGGCAGCGAGCCAAGCACCACGCCGACGATGATGCCCACGAAGATGGCAGAGAGGTTGGGGTGGTCGAGGCTCTTCACCGAGTTGCCCATTATGTTAGTGATACGCTCGACGGCATCCTCAGGCCCGACGACCGTGAGGCTGTCGCCCACCTGCAGGCGCAGATGCCGGTTGGCGTAGAGCTGCATACCGCTGCGGCGTATGCGAGTGACGTTCACCCCGTAGACGGAGCTGACGTGCAGCGAGCCAAGCGTCTTGCCGTTCATTCGGGGCTGCGTCACGAGAACCTTCCTGCTCACAAGAGGCACATCCTGATGCTCCCACTCCACGTCGCACTTGGGGCCGATGAAGGCAATGATAGCCTCAGCGTCGCCCTCGGCGCAGACGATGTACATCTTGTCGCCGAGGTGGAACACCGTGTCACGGTTAGGGATGGACAGGTGCCCTTGGCTCAGTATGCGGCTCACCACGAAGTCCCTGCCGAGGAACTGGCTCACCTGCAAGAGCGTGCGCCCCTCGAGAGCCTTGTTGTACACCTCGAGCGTCATGTTGTGAGGCTTCACGTTGGCGTTCTCCGCCTGCTCTTGGTCGAGCTGCTCCTGCTCTTTCCCGAGGTTCACCCGGCAGATGAAGCGAAGGACAATAGTGGCCACGATGATGCCCACGACGGCGAGGGGGTAGGCGCAGGCGTAGCCGTTGGCTATGGCGGGGGCGCTGCCGTGGAATATCTGCTCGCAAGCCTCGGTGGCGGCTCCGAGGCTGGGGGTGTTGGTGGTAGCCCCGCACATCACGCCCACCATCATGGCGAGGTTCTTGGCGTTCTCGCCCTCGATGGCGCCTCCCTTCCAGAAGAGGAGGAAGTAGAGGGCGACGCAGCAGACGACGTTGAGCAGTATGATGGCCACTGCCATAAGGTTCAGCTTGATGCCCGTGTCCTTAAGGCACTCGAAGAAGCCCGGGCCCACCTGCAGGCCGATGCAGTAGACGAAGAGTATCAAGCCGAAGTCCTGGATGTAGCCTATCACCGAGGGTGTGCCAGTGAAGCCGAGATGCCCCGCCAGTATCCCGGCGAAGAGCACGAACGTCACCCCCAGCGAGACGCCGAATATCTTAAGCCTTCCCAGCGCTATGCCCACGCTTATGACCACGGCGTAGAGCAAGACGATGTGCGCCACCGAGTCAGTGTCAGTAAAGAGATTTATCAGCCAGTCCATCCCGAAGCTTGTGTTTTTGAGGTTCAACGCCGCGAATATAATGCTTTTCATGCAAAGCAAGTGTGCTTCGGGGCGGAATATAAGCGAGTTGCCCCCTTCGGGCACGGGCAGTCGCTGTAATCGCTGCAATGAACGAGTTGGAATCACTCCATTGGACAAGTTGGAATCGGTCCGTCGGACCGATTGAAATCGCTCCGTC
>JAJPYQ010000060.1:2366-20591 GCA_021204865.1 Prevotellaceae bacterium
GGACCGATTGGAGCCGCTCCGTCGGACCGATTGGAGTCGCTCCGTCGGACCGATTGGAGCCGCTCCGTCGGACCGATTGGAGTCGCTCCGTCGGACCGATTCCGGAGCCTTAGGCAGAGGAGCGGGGATTGTTGCGTTTTTCTTGGGAAAAGAGTACCTTTGCGCTCTCGAACAGCCTTACACCTAATGATAGTCTGCATAGCCGAGAAGCCTTCGGTGGGGAGGGACATAGCGCGCGTCCTGGGCGCTACGGAGAACAAGGGCTCCTACATCGAGGGGAACGGCTACCAGGTGACGTGGACCTTCGGCCACCTCTGCGAGCTGAAGGAGCCCCACGAGTACAACAGCCTCTGGAAGCGCTGGGCGCTCTCGCAGCTGCCTATGATACCGCCCCGCTTCGGCATTAAGCTTAAGCGGGACGAGGGGATAGAGAGGCAGTTCGAGACGATAGCCCGCCTGATGAAGGAAGCCGAGTACATCGTCAACTGCGGCGACGCGGGGCAGGAGGGAGAGCTGATACAGCGGTGGGTGATACAGCTGACGGGGGCGAGGCGACCCGTCAAGCGCCTCTGGATAAACAGCCTCACGCCCGAGGCTATAGCGGAGGGCTTCCGCAACCTCAGGGACCAGAGCGAGTACCAGAGCCTCTACGAGGCGGGGCTGTGCAGGGCGATAGGCGACTGGACGCTGGGCATCAACGCCACACGCCTCTACACGCTGCGCTACCACAGCCAAGACGGCAAGCGAGACGGCTCGAACATCCTCAGCATAGGGCGGGTGCAGACGCCGACGCTCGCCCTCATAGTGAGGCGGCAGGAGGAGATAGACTGCTTCAAGCCCACGCCCTACTGGGTGCTCACCACGCTCTACCGCGACACGCTCTTCACCCTTGTGATGGAGGAGGGCGAGCGAGGCTTCAAGACGAGGGAGGATGCCTCAAGGGCGCTCGCCTCCATCAGCGGGCAGCCCTTCACGGTGACCGGCGTGGAGAAGAAGAAGGGCAGCGAGGCGCCCCCAAGGCTCTTCGACCTCACCTCCCTTCAGGTGGAGTGCAACAAGCGCTTCGACTTCAGCGCAGACCTCACGCTCCAGACCATCCAGAGCCTCTACGAGAAGAAGCTGACCACCTACCCTCGTGTGGACACCACTTTCCTGCCCGACGACGTCTACCCTAAGTGCCCGCAGATACTCAACGGGCTGAGGGCGTACTTCCCCCTTATGGACAGGATAAAGGGCAAGCCCCTCGTGAAGAGCCGTAAGGTGTTCGACACGAAGAAGGTGACCGACCACCACGCCATCATCCCCACAGGCGTTAGGGCTAACGCTATGACTGAGGAGGAGGGGAAGGTGTACGACCTTATCTGCCGCCGCTTCATCGGAGTGTTCCACCCCGACTGCAAGTTCGAGGCTACCACCGTCACCGGGAAGGCGGGCGAGCTGCTGTTCCGTGCTGGAGGCAAGCACGTCACCGACGCAGGGTGGAAGGCGTTGTGGGCGAAGGAGAAAGGAAGCAGTGACGAGGAGAAGGTGCTGCCTCTGTTCGTCAAAGGGGAGAGCGGGCAGCACACGCCCTCCGTCACCGAGAAGCAGACCACACCGCCCAAGCCCTACACCGAAGGCACGCTGCTACGGGCGATGGAGACGGCTGGCAAGCTCGTGGACGACGAGGAGCTGCGGGACGCGCTGAAGGAGAACGGCATCGGCCGCCCCAGCACAAGGGCGGCAATAATTGAGACCCTCTTCAGCCGCCAGTACATCCGCAAGGAGCGCAAGAGCATCGTCCCCACCACCAAGGGCAAGGAACTGATAAGCCTCATAGGCGACGACCTGCTGAAGAGCGCCGAGCTTACGGGCATCTGGGAGAAGAAGCTCAGGCAGATAGAGCGGCACGAGTACGAGGCTTCGCAGTTCATCGAGGAGATGAAGCAGATGGTCTGCGAGGTGGTGGTGCACGTCTTCGCCGACACCAGCAATCGCCACGTCTCGGCACAATAAACGAGCCTCCCTCTTCGTTTATCTCTGAGATGGAAGCCCTGCGCAAAACACTCTACGCCTCCGCCCTCGCCCTTCTGCTTTGCGGCTGCGGCTCGGACAACAACGTGAAGAAGGGAGACAAGTTCTTCGCCATCGGTGAGTACTACGACGCTGCGGCTGAGTACAAGAAAGCCTACTCCCACACCAAGATAAAGGACAAGCCCAAGCGAGGCGAGCGTGCCTGGAAGATGGCGGAGTGCTACCGTCGCATCAACTTCAGCGCCAAGGCGTTAGGGGCGTATCAGAACGCCATCCGCTACCTCTACCCTGACTCCTCCGCTGTCCTTCACCTCGCACAGATGCAGCAGAGGCAGGGCGACTACAAGAGCGCAGCCAAGACCTACCAAGCCTTCCTCGACAGCGTGCCGGGCGACCCCTTGGCGACAAGCGGGCTTCAGGGCTGCATTCAGGCTCAGATATGGAAGAGCCGCCCCACCAACTACACCGTGAAGAAGGAGCCGCTCTTCAACTCAAGGCGCACCGACTTCAGCCCCGTCCTCTTCGGCGACGACTGGGACCAGCTCTTCCTCACCACCACTCGCCCCCAAGCCACGGGCGACGACGTGAGCGGCATAACGGGCACGAAGTTCGCAGACATCTTCGTCGCCCGCAAGGACGACAAGGACAAGTGGGGGCAGCCTGAGCTGATAGAGTCGGAGGTGAACAGCGAGTACGACGACGGGGTGTGCTGCTTCTCCGCCGACGAGAAGACGATGTACTTCACCCGCTGCACGTTCGACCCCGACTACCCCCGCTACGCTGAGATATACACGAGCCAAAGAAGCGACGCCTCGTGGAGCAAGCCGCAGAAGCTCGACATATCTGCCGACACGCTCTCAAGCTACGCCCATCCCGCCGTCTCCCCCGACGGAGACTGGCTCTACTTCGTGAGCGACATGCCAGGGGGCGTGGGCGGTCTCGACATCTGGCGCATGGCGATAGGGGAGCACGGCGTGGGGGAGATAGAGAACCTTGGGGAGCCTATCAACACCGTGGGCGACGAGATGTTCCCCACCTTCCGCCCTAACGGCGACCTCTACTTCTCCTCCGACGGACACCCCGGGATGGGAGGGCTCGACCTCTTCTGCGCCACGCAGGACAGCCTTGGGGTGTGGACGGTTGAGAACCTTAAGTACCCTATGAACAGCAGCGGCGACGACTTCGGCATGACCTTCGAGGGACCGCACAACCGTGGCTTCTTCACCAGCAGCCGAGGCGACGCCCGTGGCTGGGATCATATCTTCTCCTTCGAGTGCCCCGAGGTGATACAGACGGTGAAGGGCTGGGTCTACGAGAAGGACGGCTACGAGCTGCCCGAAGGCATAGTATATATGGTAGGGAACGACGGCACGAACCTCAAGCTGAGCGTGAGGGGCGACGGCTCGTTCGAGCAGGAGATACAGCCCAACGTGGACTACGTCTTCCTCGGCACGTGCAAGGGCTACCTCAACCACAAGGAGAGCCTGCGCATAGACACCAGCTCCGTGAGCAACCAGTACGTCCTCCAGTTCCCCTTGGCGAGCATCACCGCACCGGTGCTTATCCGCAACGTCTTCTACGAGTTCGACCGTGCGGACATCACGCCGAGCAGCTCCCTTGCCCTCGACTCCCTCATTGACCTGCTCAACGAGAACCCCAACGTCACCATCGAGCTGTCCTCACACTGCGACTACCGCGGCTCTGACGAGTACAACGAGAGGCTAAGCCAAAGGCGTGCCGAGAGCGTGGTGCGCTACCTCATAGCGGGGGGCATCAACCCCGACCGCCTCACGCCTGTGGGCTACGGGGAGGGCCGCCCGAAGGTGGTGACCCGTAAGATTAACGAGCAGTACCCCTTCCTCCAGATAGACGACACGCTGACCGAGGAGTTCATCCGAGCCTTGCCCGACGACAGCCTGCAGGAGATATGCAACGCCCTTAACCGCCGCACCGAGTTCCGTGTCTTGCGCACCACGTACGGCTTGATAGAGGAGCTGCCCGCCCTCAAGGCGGAGGAGCTGGATGCGATACTGCGCAACAACGCGGAGATAGAGCTCACCAACGGGCTTGACGCTAAGGAGGCTCAGGCGCAGGACAGCCTGATGCTCGCCAAGGACAGCGTGCAGGCAGAGCCTAAGGACAGCATTGAGAGCCAGGCGGACAGCCTTCAGGCTCTGCCTAAGGACAGCGTGAGCGTTGAGCCCGTCCCTCCCGCAGAGGCGCAGGCGACGAGGGACGACGGCTCGCCCATCCCTCCCTTGGGCGAGGACGAGGGAGACCCTGACGAGCAGGGGCTAACCCCCGAGGGCAACAAGGAAGAGCAACCTTAACCTAAAGAGATATGAAGAAGACCATCGTAGTGCTCACTGGCGCTGGCATGAGCGCAGAGAGCGGCATCGCCACCTTCCGCGACAGCGGAGGGCTTTGGGACACGTACAACGTGGAGGACGTGGCTACGCCCGAGGGTTGGAACAGAGACCCTGCCCTCGTCACTGAGTTCTACAACATCCGCCGCCGAGAGCTGCTTGCCACAGAGCCTTGCGAAGGGCATCGCCTCTTGGCAGAGCTTGAGAAGGACTTCGACGTGCGCATCATCACGCAGAACATAGACAACCTCCACGAGAGGGCGGGAAGCACGAGCGTGCTGCACCTGCACGGGGAGCTGATGAAGGTGACGAGCAGCCTCAGCCCCAACGACCCCACCCAGATTGAGACGCTCCCCGACGGGCAGGCGGACGTAAGGATAGGCGACAAGGCGAAGGACGGCAGCCAGCTCAGGCCTTACATCGTGTGGTTCGGCGAGGCGGTGCCTAACATAGAGCCGGCGGTGGAGATATGCGCACAGGCGGACATCTTCGTGGTCATCGGCACCAGCCTCAACGTCTATCCCGCCGCGGGCCTCACCCAGTACGCCCCGCCCTCAGCGCCCGTCTATCTCATCGACCCTAAGCCAGTGCGCTGGAACTCCCTGCGCCGCTTCACGCACATACAGAAGGGTGCGTCGGAGGGAATGCGCACGCTATGCGAGACCTTAAGGAGCAGGTAGAAGCCGTGAAGCCTGTATAACAGTCGTCACGGTCACCCTTGTTAGGGTCACCGCAGTCACCCTTGTTAGGGCCACGACGGTCACCCTAACAAGGGTCACCGCGACGCTGAGCCGTGGGGTTTAACGCTCGGTCACAATCCATCCTTGCGGGTCGAAGCTAAGGGTGCGAAGGAAAAGCACTGCCTTCCCGTTGGTGTCCTTGTCGTAGGCGTGGCAGAGGAAGAGCCACTGCCCGTCGAGCTCGTAGGCAGCGGAGTGCCCGATGCCGTAGTACTGCTCGTCGGGCCCGTAGAGCAGCGTGCCGCCGCCCTCGTCCATCCTCGTGCCTTCCTTGTCGAGGTAAGGGCCTTCGATGCTCTCGCTCCTGCCGTAGACGGTGCGGTAGGTGGAGCGCCGGCCCCGGCAGCAGTAGTCCTGGCTCACGAAGAGGTAGTAGTACTCGCCTCGGTGAATGATGAAGGGAGCCTCGATGGCGTTGTCGGCAGCCTCGATGGTGTCCTCTCCCTCAATCTCGAAGTTCTGGGGGTTGTCCACCTCCTCGATGGTGTAGGCGTGGTTCCAGCGTCGGGCTATCGTGCGAGGCTCGGTGAGAGGGGTCTGCAAGTCCTCTTGGCTTAGGCGCACGAGCTGTATGCCGTCCCAGAACGAGCCGAAGACGAGGTAGGGCTGCCCCTCTTCGTCGAGGGCGAGGTTAGGGTCGATGGCGTTCCAGCAGTCCTTGTGCCTCCTCGAGGCTATCACCAAGCCTCTGTCCTGCCAGCCGTAGTCGTCTGCCGTGGGGTCGAGCGTCTTGTTCACCGCCAGCCCGATGGCACTCTCGTTCTTGCCGAAGGTGGAGCAGCTGTAGTAGAGGTACCACAGCCCGTCGTGACGGCTGATGTCAGGCGCCCAGGTGTGTCCTCGGTAGCCCCTTATCATCTGCTCCGCCCACTCGGGGGCTTGAGTGAAGACGGAAGGCTCTCGGCTCCACTCCTTGAGGTCGGGGCTTGAGAGCACCTGCACTCCCATGCCCGTGCAGAAGACGTAGTACTTGCCGTCCTCCCCCCGTGCCATCACGGGGTCGTGCACGAAGGGTGTGCCGTCGTCGGTGCGCCACTGGGGCGGCTCTCTTCTGCCGAAGGGTTGGGCAAGGGCTGCCAGAGGGAGCAGCGTGAGGGCGAGGATTAAGGGAAGCTTGTTCATTGTCGCATTAGCTTATAGTAGGTGTCGAGCAGCTGTTTAGCCGCCACGAAGGATGTCTTCCTGCCCTCCAGCACGCTCTGCTCCTCCCGTCGGAGCATCTCGCTTATCGTCGGGTTGCGGAAGAAGCCGCTGCGGAGCTGCTCGCTTATGGTCTCGTACATCCAGTACTTCGACTGCTCCCTTCGCCTCTGCTCGAAGTAGCCGTTGCTCTTGGTGAAGGCGATGTACTGGTACACCATGTCCCATATCTCCTTTATGCCGAGGGCGTAGAAGCCGCTGTAGGTGAGCACCTTCGGCTGCCAGCCGCTCTCGGGAGGGGGAAAGATAGAGAGGGCGTTGCGGAAGTGAGAGGCGGCGAGCTCGCACTTCTCCACGTTGTTGCCGTCGCACTTGTTCACCACGATGCCGTCCGCCATCTCCATTATGCCCCGCTTGATGCCCTGAAGCTCGTCGCCCGTGCCTGCCAGCTGTATGAGCAGGAAGAAGTCCACCATCGAGTGGCAAGCCGTCTCGCTCTGCCCCACGCCCACGGTCTCCACGAATATCTTGTCGTAGCCCGCCGCCTCGCAGAGGAAGATGGTCTCCCGCGTCTTGCGAGCCACGCCCCCGAGCGAGCCCGCCGAGGGGCTTGGGCGTATGAAGGAGTCGGGGTGGACGGCGAGCTTCTCCATTCGGGTCTTGTCTCCGAGGATGCTTCCCTTCGAGCGCTCGCTGCTGGGGTCGATGGCGAGGACTGCCAGCTTGCCTCCGTGTTCCTTAAGGACGTGCAGCCCGAACTCGTCTATGCTGGTGCTCTTGCCCGCTCCAGGCACTCCGCTTATGCCCACTCTTATGCTGTTGCCCGTGTGGGGGAGGCACTTCTCTATCACCTCCTGAGCCACCTGCTGGTGGTCGGGGTTCTGGCTCTCAACGAGCGTCACTGCCTGCCCAAGGATGCTCGTGTCGCCTCTGAGTATGCCCTCAACGTAGTCGCCTGCCGTGAGCCTTCGCCTTGCGAAGCTGCCTCTCTTAAGGTAGGGGTTGACCCTCTGCACGGGAGCCACGCCCTTGTTCACCGTCAAGCCTGCGTACTCCTCGCTGTTCTCGGGATGCTCCATAGGTTATTCCTCTATGTTAATGCCAAGCAGCAGCTTGGCGCTCCTTGGGTCGTTGCTGATGATGAGCAGTCGTGGGCGGCTCTTCGTGTTCTTAAGCTCGCCCAGGTCTACGCTCACCTTCAGCTTCGTCTTCGTGTGCGGTGCTATCTTGCGGTCGCTTAGGCTCACCGACACTGCTCTGTTGAACACCTGCACGGCGCTTATCTCCAGCTCCGTCTCGCCTCGGTTCTCCACGCTGACCGTCCTTGAGACCTGCGCCTTCTTCTTCGTGAGCTTAGAGCGGTCGACGGGGATGCTCAGGCTCTCGAGCTGCCCCTCCTCGTCGCTGACGCTTATCACGGGCGCCCGCTCCAGCTTCTCTGCCGTAAGGTCTTTGAAGGAGGGCAGCAGCACGGCGGCGAAGACTATCTCGTTCTCGGGGCTCACCTTGTCGCCCGGGTAGCGAGCCATGTAAAGGCTTGCCTGGTTGAGCCCGTCCATCATGAGCTTCTCGCTGTCGAGCGTGAGGAGCACCTTGCCCACACGCCCTCCCTGGATGACCTCAGGCTGGTACTGGGCGCTGAGGTACTGCGGCAGGTGCATGAGCTGGGGCGTGAAGTCGTCCTTCTTCAGGTTAAGCACTTGCAGCTCCGCCACGGGGTGGTCGCCCTTGTTCACGTCGTCGAACTCAATGACGTTGGTGCTGATGCGGATGCTCCCGAGGTCGATGGGGAAGCTCGTCTCGTAGTCGGTGTCGCTCGGCTTAACCACGACGCGCCCCTCGAAGGCGAGCCACGTGGGGCGGTCGGAGGCGTTGGTGTAGACGGCCAGTTCCTTGTAGAACGAGCCGAGCAGGGCGGCGTCGTAGGTGGCGGTTATGAGGCCCGTCTTGCCTGCCAGTACAGGCGTGCGGGGATAGTCGACGGAGACGCAGCCGCACGAGGCTCTGACGTCCCTGATGACCAGTGCCGAGTCCCCGTCGTTGGTGAAGGGGAAGCTCACCGTCTTTGGCTGCTTCCAGAGCAGCTCGCCCGCCCAGAGGCGCTTCTCGTCTGCCTGAAGCTGGGGCTGCGCCTCGGCTGTGGCGAGGCTGAGCATAAGCATTGAGAGGGTGAGAAGTCTGCGTGTCATCGGTTGTAAGGTGGTTAGGGAACGAGCCTGCTTTCCAACGGCAAAGGTAAGCACTATGCTTAAGAACTGCAACCCTTAGCCGTGAAAACTCGCTGGCCTACGCCCAGAAGCGCCGGGATGTACGCTTAGGCTTCGCAGTGCACTCACTGAGTGCATTGTGGTCCACTCATTGAGTGGAGCCCGGTCCACTCATTGAGTCGAGTCTGGTCCACTCATTGAGTGGAGTCAGGTCCACTCATTGAGTGCACTGCGACTGGTAGCGTATACCTTTTGCGAAGAGTAGCCTATAGACGCAACAAAGGCTCGCCCGTAGGTCTGGGGGCGAGCCTTATGTGAAAGGGGTTGGAGGTAGCTCGAGGGCTACTTGGTAGTCAAGGTGGAGTCGGCGCTGTGACCGCTATACTCCGGCGCGTACTCGCACCTGATAGTCGCCACGCCCGTGTGGTAGGAGCCTGGGCGCTCGGTGTAGGCTTCCTCTTGTATAAGGTAATGCCCGCGGGGAACGGTGCTGAAGTGGTACTCCGTGCGGTCGTCACGTATCTCGCGGTAGAAGCTGAGCCCGTCGCAATGTCCGAAGGAAGACGTTTGGTCCGCTGGCTCCAAGGAGGCAGGCCTTGGGACGACGAGCGTGACGTAGTCGTAGTCCCTGTCGGCAGTGATAAGGTGCGTCACCGTTATGCGCTGCCCTACGCTCATTGCCTCCGGATAAGAGCTGCTGACGCTCAAGCCCGAGGCCGCGTCGGTGACCTCACTGAAGGGCTGGCGGTAGTCGGCGTAGGCGGCTCCCCAGCTCGGCTGGTCGGAGAGCTTGTGCAGGCGTAGGCTCTCTGCGCTCGTGACCGAGAGGGAGTCCCTAAGGTAGCCGAGCTGGTCGGCGGGCGCTGCGAGTGTGAGCTGCTTGCCGCCGTCGTAGGAGAGGGTGAGCACGTCAGTCGCCCCCTGCCCCTCGGCTGCGTCCTCACGCCCCTCGAAGAGGGCGAAGACGGCGTTGGCGCTGGTCACGGGCGTGTCCCAAGCGTCGGTGCGCTTCTCGCTGAGCAGGTAGAGGCGCATCCCCTCGAGGAGGGGAGAGGACGGCTGCACGCACCGCAGGGCCTCCATCAGCTGCACGTGGATGTGCAGCTTGCGGTCTATGCTGCTCCACGCCCCCTGGGGGAACTCGATGTACGTGCCTTCCGTGTCCGTCGTCACAAGCTTGGAGGCGGCCTCTTCAGCCATAGCCTTGGCGAGCTTCCCGTAGCCTCTGCGCTGAAGGATAATCGAGGAGAGGGCGAGGTCTTCGGTGCTTAGCGACTGCCTGTCCGTGTGCCTGACGAGGGAGACAAGGCTGTCGAGCTTCGCCCTCTCGGCAGGGCTTGTGGGGAGGTCGGCGAGGTCGATGGCGTAGAGGTTGCGGAGCATATAGGTGCTTACGCTTTCTGGCACGGGTATCTCTTGGAGCAGGTAACGGGCGGCTTGACGGAGCGTCTCGTCGCCTTCGCTGTCTCCCGTGAGGAGCTTAAGGCGGCTGAGCAGGTAAGCCACCTCGCGGGTGAGGTAGGCGTTGCCCGTCATCCCGGGGTACCAAGCGAAGCTGCCGTCCCCCCTCTGTAGCTCCCTCACCTTCGAGAGGTAGGGTGTGGGGTCAGTCACAGCTATGTTAAGCTTCAAGGCAAGGCGTGAGGCGTAGTAGGCGACGGCGAGGGAGAGCACGTCGTTAGCCTTGGGCGTGGTTAGGGCTTCGAGGGCTTGGAGGGCATACTCTTCGGGGTGGGCGGTGTACTCAAGGGTGAGCCGCCTCTCCGACGAGCCTTCGGGGAAGAGGCGGGTAAGGTCGTACTGCCTCACGCCCTGCCCGAGGGCGGTGAACGGCAGCGTAGTGTTCGCCTCAGTCACTGCGGGAAGCACGGGCAGGAGCCGCTGCTCCCCGTCGCCCCCTATGCCGCTCTCAGCCGTACACCTGACGATGAGGTCGCCCTCGCCCGCACGGTAGGGGAAGCTAAGCACAGTGTCTCCCCGTGCCTCGAGCTTAAGAGAAACGGTGAAGCTCCGCAAGGTGTTAAGGCTACTGGCTTCGATAACTTGCAGCACCGTCTTGCACTCGACGGGGCTGTCCGTGTTGTTCGTGAGCGAGGCGGTAAGCGTGGTGTCGTCCCCAGGGCGCAGGAAGCGGGGCAGGCGCAACTGAGCCGTCAGGTCTTTCTCTGCGACGACCTGCTCCTCGACGCTCGTTGTGAGCATATCCTTCGTGTGGGCGACGGCGAGAAGCCTCCACGTCGTCAGGCTCTCAGGCAAGGTGAAGACGATGCTCGCCTCGCCCCTCTCGTCGGTGCGCACTGCGGGAAGGAACACCGCCTCCTCGCTGAAGTCCTGCCGAAGACTGGCGAAGGCTTCCTCCTCTTCAGCGGCTTCCTCCTCCGTTGTCTCCGTGTCCTCAGCGGCGGTGCTTAGCAGAACCGCCCCTGCTGCCCTCGAGTAAAGCGCAGTGTGGCGGGCGAACAGCTGCTCGTTCAACGAAGAGAAGGCGAGGGCTTGCGCCTTTAGCCTCTTCTGCGAGTAGCAGGCGAAGGCGCGGCTCTGGGCAAGGTAGTCGCTCGTCTGCATGTAGGGCACGGCGAAGTAGCGGCAGCTCCTCGTCACGTCCAACGCCCACTTATGCGGGGCGAGACGCTCGAGCGAGGCATCGTACAAGGTGAGCATAAGGTTCGCCTCGGCAGGCGTGCCGTCGGGGCGTGCCAGAGAGAGCCGCCATTCCTGCTGGCTGCCGGGGCTTGTCTTGTCTCGGAACGTGAGCCATCGCAGGCGGAGCTTGGTGTCGGGCTTGCGGAGAGAGAGGCGCTGCGTCTGCGTGTACGTCCTCCCTCCCTTAACGAAGCAGAGCGAGACGACAGCGCCCGTGCCGAAGCGCTCCTCGTAAGGCAAGGTGAGGTCCAGCGAGCCGCCAGCCCAAAGCATTAAGGTATCGGTCACTATCTCCCCGTTGGCGGACACTATATAATAAAGGTATAGGTCGCGGAGGTTGCTGCTTAGGGTCATACGAGCAGGGCGGTCAAGGTCGAAGGTGTCGCACGGGCAGGTGAAGATGAACGCCGAGTCCACGGTCTCTTCCCGCTTGCCCCAAGGCATCGAGCCGGGGACAGTGTAGCTGTGGCTAACGGTCTGCTGCTCCCCGTATGCGCTGAGGGCTGTGACGTTAAGGCGGAGGATGGAGGCGAGGCTGTCCCGCTTAAGGGTGAAGGAGAAGCGACCCTCAGCGTCGGTCTGCACAGTGTCCAGCCTCTCCGAGGCGGAGACGGAGCGGAATGTCCACCGCTCCCAGTCCCAGTCGCCCGTGACTCGGCAGCCACGCATAGGCACGCCGTCGTAGCGAAGCGCCCGAGCCGTGCAGGTAAGACTGTCGGCCGTGAGGCTGAGGCTATCGCAGAACTCAATGGTGAACGTGGGTCTCTTGTACTCCTCAACCCTAATGAATGCGCTGCTCCCTGTGCTCGCCCTCACGCTCCAACGCCCGAGCCGATGCCCCTCCTCCGCCGAGAAGGAGGCGGAGAACACGCCGAGACTGTCGCAAGTCGCCTCGGCTCGTGCCACCTCTTTATACTGTGCATCGCGCAAGGTCAGCAAGACCCTTCGCCCCGAAGCCACTGAGGCTTCCCACCCGTCTTGCAGGTAAGCCACGCCGCCCACGTTGATCGTCTGCCCCGGTCGGTATATGGAGCGGTCGGTGAACAAGGCGACTTTGCACACCGTGTCGCCGTCGCTCTCCCGCCAGTAGCTGCCGTAGTGAAGGCGCTCTATCGGTCGGTCAGGCTCGTCGTCGGTGCTTACCTTGCAGCGCAAAGCCGTCCTGCCGCTGCAATTAAGCAGTGCCTCGCCCCTCTCGTCGGTGAGGAAGCTGGCGTAAGCCGCAGAGTCCTTGCCGTCTTCATACAGAGAAACCCTCACGCCCCGCAAGGGTTTGCCACTCTCACTGTCGACTACTATGACCCGCACTCTGCTGTCGGGCAGCGAGTTGTAGAGTACTTTCAGCCGTGTCACAAGCACGCTGCGCTCTATAGACCGCGGCTTCTTGGTGGTCTTCACGCTGAGAATGGGGGTGAAGGCAAGCGTGTGCTTGCCCGCCTCCGCAGGGGTCTGCCACGTTATCGTGTCGATAACCTCATCGATCTCTGCCGCTTCCTGGAGCTTGTACAGCTTGCCGTCGAGCTTCACACTGGGGACATTTCGCACGCTCACCGTGAAGAGGCAGGGCTTGCCGGGGTAGGAAACAGTCGGCCCTTCCACATAGAGCGTGGGGTCGCTCAGTGCGGTTCGGGCGTTCTTCAAGGCGGCGATGCGCCTGTACTTAGGGTAAAGGGCGATGGCGTGGTCAAGGTATGCGGCACGTTGCTCGGCGGTCAGTCCGTCGGTCTGCGAGAGAGCGAGCCACGCTTCTGCGCAGACATCAGTGGCGGCGTAGCGAGAACAAAGGTAGAGCAATGCACGTTCCCGCTCCTCGGGTCGCAGTCTTGCGTCCGACACTGAGTCTATCTCGAGCAGGAGAGCCGCCTCGTTGTTCCCTTTTCCCTTATAGAAATTGATGATGTCTCCGTAGCGAGGCAGCACAGACGACGTGTCTCTCACGGCTTTACCAAGGTGAGAGAGCATCGCCCTCCACGCGACATTGAGCATATCCCCGTTGAAATATCGCTCAGCGTCGGCAGTCTTCGTGACGGGTATCCAGTCTTTCGCCCTGATTTCGTGCAGAGATTCAAGGTCGCTCAGCGAGTATGCGAAGCAGTCCACGCTGCGCTCAGCGTAATCCATTGCGCCCGCATAGTGGGCAGTCCGCTGTCGTTCGCTATACAATGCCCCGAGCGCCAGAGAATACACCTTCGCCTGGCTCTCGTTCTCGCAGAGATTCAGCGCCGCCTCTATTCTCGCCACGTAAGGCACCACGCTGTCCGGGTGGATTTCTTCGCAGGCGAGGATATCTTCCAGCATGCCCGCCAGCCGCTTCGCATCGGTCTGCTTGGCGTTCAATGCAAGCCATGGCAGCAGAACAAGCGAGACGAGCAGCCTTTTCATGCTTGTTTCTCAGGGATCTCTTCGAGAAGTTTCGTAAGGAACGCCCAGAATTTGCCGACAGACGGGATAAGGCAGCGCTCGTCTGGCGTGTGCGGCGAGCGAAGTGTTGGGCCAAAGCTGACAAGATCCATATTAGGATACGTGTCGCCTATAATGCTGCACTCCAAACCTGCGTGGCAAACCTCCACACGGGCAGGCGTGTCGGGGTAGAGAGCACTGTAGACTTCTACCATTTTCTTGGTTATCGGCGAGTCGAAGTTAGGCTGCCATGCGCCATAATATCCGTTGTACTCCACCTTCATCCCAGCCATCGAGAAGCAAGCCCCCTGCATCTCCTGCACGAGTTCCAGCATAGTTTCGCAGGAAGACCGTGCGAGAATCAGGATTTTCGCCTCGCCGTCGGCAATATTCACTATGCCAAGGTTGCTGCTCGTCTCCACGACAGAGGGAATGCTCGGTATGTAGCGCAGCACCCCGTCGTGGCAAGCCAGGATGGCATCCACAAGGTTGTCGCAAATCTCTGCGGGAACGACGCCTTTAGGCAGCGCGGTTTCCTCCACGGTCATCGTTATGTTTTTCTCGATTCCGCTGTATTCGTCAGCGAAAATCGCAAGGCAATGAGCCGCCAAGTCCCTGAGGTCGTCGAGATTCTCTTTGGGGAGAGTGAGCACAACCTCCGCGGTGCGTGGGATGGCGTTGCGCATATTTCCGCCTTTCCAGCTGGCGAGGCAGATGGAATCATCTATGATGGCCTGCCTGACAAAGCGAGCCATCAGCTTGTTCGCATTGGCCCTGCCCTCCGAGATCTCCAATCCTGAGTGTCCGCCCCGCAGGTTTGCGAGGCTCACCCTGACGGCAATGTCGTCTCCCGTCGCTTCCTCTTTATATATAAGCGACAAGTTTATGTTCACTCCGCCTGCACTGCCGATGACGAACTCGCCAAGAGTCTCGTTGTCGATATTGAGGAGAATGTCGCCGGTCAATGTGTCAGAGGCGAGATTTTCCACCCCATACATGCAAGTCTCCTCGTCGGCTGTGATGAGAGCCTCCAGCGGTCCGTGCCTCAGGTCCTTGCTTTCCATTATGCCCATGATAGCGGCAACCCCCATCCCGTCGTCGCTGCCGAGGGTCGTTCCCTTGGCACGAACCCAGTCACCGTCAATGTATGTCTCGATAGGGTCCGTCTCGAAATTATGCTCCGTCTCGTCAGTCTTTTGCGGAACCATATCCATGTGCGCCTGAAGGACAGCGGTCTTCCTTCCCTCCATCCCAGCGGTCGCAGGTTTGCGCATCACCACGTTTCCGGCGTTGTCTGCACAGGCCTCGACACCTTTCTCCGCGGCCCAGGAGAGCAGGAACTGCCTGATTTTGTCGAGATGTCCGCTTGGGTGCGGCACACGTGTAAGGAGATAAAAGTTATGCCAAATGGCTTGGGGCTCAAGTTCGTTAATAGATTTTGCCATAGTCGTATTGTTGTTGAGTTGATTCGTGTTAGCGCAAAAGTACGGAATTTAGGGGAAAAGGCAAACTGCCGCCTGCTATTTCTCTCGGAAGCTGTGGAAACTGTGGGCAGGCAATGTGGCGTTCAGGTAAAGGCCGCCAAGCTTTACGCAAAGGTCTTGCGCAGTGTCGGAGAGGTTTCCCGCAACGACCTCGTACTCACCCTGCGGGCTCAGGTAGACTATCACGGGCAGCCCGTCCTCGTCGCTCGCCTTCGAACCAAGCAATTTGCTGCCTGCCTTGATGATGTTCGCATAATGTTTCACGGCAAAGTATTCGGGTGTGAAGTTCACAGACTTGCTGTCCGAATCAATTTGTATTAAGGCATTCTGCCTCCATCCCCACTGGCTTGAGCCGTCGTCCGCAAGGATCGCATTCCAGAACGTGTAGTCCCGACAGCCGAGCCCAAGGTAAATGTTCATAATGTCGAAGGTATGTTCGGCCGCAGCCCAGTCGAATGTGCCGTTGCCACACTCGTTTTCGGTCTGCACGTAGGCGAAGTCGGGGTACGTCTCTTGCAGCTGTTTGATGATTTGTCTGCCTTCCCACTGGAAGCCCATGCCTTTAATCGTCTGCCGCACCCGCTCGTCCGCCACCACTTCCTCTATGACTTCGAGGCGGTTCGTGTTTATCGTTCCGAGGAAGATATCAACGTCGGGATGCTTTTCCCGCATGGTCGGTCCCAGGTACTCCGCATTGAAGCGGATGATTCCCTGCGCCGTCCAGGCGCAGCCCGGATAGGGAGTGTAGCTCCACGCCTCGTTCTGATACATCACACGTCGTATGTTTATGCCCTCTTCCGCGTAGGCTTCCACGAATTTGCAGAAGAAATCGGCGTACGCTTGCAGGTATCGCGGGTCTTGTATCAGGTAGTCATTCACCGCCAACCTTTGCGGAAACACATCCCCTCGCCGCTGTCTTGCTCAGGCGGAGCTTGCTTTTTTGCCAGAAATTCCCCTCGCTGCTGCTCAGCCACCTTAAGGTCTGGGCGGAGACTGTGCAAGAAAAACAGAAAATCATTGCGGCAACCAAGCCCAAAGTCTTAAAGGAAAAACGCTTTTTCTTGCAGGTTCTCGAGTGTGTGTCCATAGTGTTTTTGGCTGGTTACTGCGATGCGAAGGTAGGGTAAAGGCAGAGATTTCGCCAATTAACAAAGGTTAAATGATATTGTTAGGTGTTTAATTGGGGATATTTCTGTAACTTTGCAGGCGAATACGTTAAGTAAAGGCCATGAAGATGCTTTTAAGAACATTGCTTTTCACGCTGTTGGCGCTCAGTTCGCTGGCGGGATTCGCCTACGACTTCGAGGCAGGTGGCTTATATTACAACATAACCTCGATGAAGAAGAAGACGGTTGAGGTGACATTCCGCTCTAAGCTCTCGGAGAGCAACTACGAGCTGGAGCTGATTTCCGTTCCGAAACACGTCACGTACAACGATACGACCTACACCGTGACCGCCATAGGCGAGTTCGCCTTTATGGGATGCGCGAAGCTCGACTCTGTGGCTCTTCCCGACAGCTTGCAGAAGATAGGCGACTATGCCTTTGCGTGGTGCCGCAATTTGACCCACATAAAATTGCCGAGTTCCCTGAAGTCAATCGGCGTTTGCTCCTTTAGCAGTTGCTCGTCTCTCACCACGTTTTCCATTCCCCTTAGCGTGACTTCCATCGGCAACGCTGCATTCTCGGAGTGTTCTCACCTTACTTCCATCAACATTCCCGGCAATGTCGACTTCATCGGAGACTACACGTTCGGCGGGTGTAGCAAGCTGGAGGCGGTGAAGATACCCGATGATGTCACCTCGATTGGCGCTGAGGCTTTCTCCGGTTGCAAGGGGCTTAAGAGCGTGCGAATGCCAGACGGACTGGCCATAATAGGCGACTTCGCGTTCAGCAGCTGTGCAAGCCTTAAGCAAGTCTCGCTGCCGGACAACGTGAAGTATATAGGGAATTATGCCTACAACTCGTGCGCAAAGCTCGACTCGATAGCCTTGCCCGAGAGCGTCATCTCGATAGGTGACTATGCTTTCCGCAACTGCCCGAAGCTGAAGACTATAGTGAGCAAGGGCACTTCCTCGCCTACTTGTTGGGCCAGAACCTTCCGTGATGTCGACCTGAGCAACTGCACTCTTGAGGTTCCGGAAGGCGCGTCGGAGACGTACAAGTCGGCTGCCGGCTGGAGCGAGTTCAGCAACATCAAGGAGCTGACCGTGGAGGAGATGGAGGGCGACTTGGACGACGACTTGTAAAGGCTCAGCGATAGCAGAGTCCCATCTCTGTAGGGAATCTCTATTTTACTTTACTTGATCAATACGTTAAAACAGCTCTGAGTGTGAGCCGATTCTAACGATATAAATGGATTTATCGTATCGGTCTACCCAAATGAGCAGGAAGTCACTTCCGATATGACATTCCATACAATCCCTGTATTTGCCAAGCAGTTTGTGTGGTAAATACCGCATTGGGACTTCTTCTCCCCTTAACAATAACCCTATCACCTCATAAAACGCTTGCATTTTATAAGGGATATTCCTGAATTTCTTTAGGTCTTTCTTTGCCTTTGTACTGTAATGAAGCTCTTTCACTCTATGTCATTTATCGATTTCATAAATGACTCGAAGCTTGTTGCGTCAATTGTACCAGCATATCGTCCAGCTCTTACCTCTTCGATAGCTTCTTTCGTTTCCTCATTTGGCTCGTATTCAAAGATACTCAAAAGCGCATCCTCAATGAGGTTGCTTAGGCTTCGCTTCTCTTTTTCTGCTCGTTCTTGCAGAGCTTCAACCAAATCAGTTCTTAAAAGCAGGGCTGTTCGCTTTCTGTTTATTGTTGCTTCCATAATCATATTTTTTGCAAATATATGGTTTTTCGGTGAAGATGTAGCACTCTCCTATAATATTTCTGCTGAAAATCTATAGGGTTCTTGATGTTTGCTTGTAGATAATGGTTGGGCCGCTCAACAGCTTTGACCTCTTCGCCTTAACCGCCAGCCTAAAGGCAAGCGGCTATCATAGTTGAACCCCTTCGGGGTTCTCCGAGGCGCGTTGTGGCGTGAAGGGCAAGTCGTCGTGGCGAATATGGGCAGTACCTTCGGCACTAATAAGGCTAACGCCCTGAATCCGGGGGTTCCGCTACGCTTAACCCCCAGTTACGCATATGCAACCCCCTCGGGGTTCGCCCCGTCTCAATGTCATCGTCTCGTGCGGTCGAGAGGAAAAGAATGCGCGGTCGAG
>JAJPYQ010000009.1 GCA_021204865.1 Prevotellaceae bacterium
CCCCCTAACCCCCTCCCCCGACAGGAAGGGGGAATTATTGGAATTCCATCCCGAATCCGTGGGTAACGCTACGCTAAACCCACGGCTACCATGTGAATCCCCTTCGGGGTTATGGCGTACGCCCGTAGGCGAAGGGCGAAATCGTCGGGGGATAAGGCGAACCCCCAAAGGGGGTTCAATACGAGTAGCCGAGGGTTTAGCGAAGCGATACCCTCGGAATCGGTGTGTGTGTTAGGTGAGTGCCGGAGGTACTCAACGCCTTTGGGCTCGTTTTGTGGCGGACGTTGAGTACCTTCAGCACTCAATTTGGTCGTACCGCTTAGCCGTGGGTTATGCAACCCACGGCTACTCTTCTGAAACCCCTTCGGGGTTTTGCCAACGCCCGTGGGCGAAGGCGAAATCGTTCGGGGGATGCGGCGAACCCCGAAGGGGTTCAACTATGATAGCCGAGGGTTGTAACCATCGATAGGGCGGCACGACCAATTGAGTGCCGAAGGGTACTCTCTATTCACTCCGTGGGCGAGAGGCTAACCCCTCTGGGGTTTATTTGCATCCCTAAGCATTTGCGCACGTTCCCCGTTTGTTATGAGAAAAAATATAGTAACTTTGCAGCCGCAAGCCAGGAAATGCAGTACAAAAGGTTCGTTCTTCATGAATTAGGCGTGCGGGTCGAGGCCTCTGTCTTCACGGCAGATGGCGGTGTGACCGAGTGGCACGTCATGCTGCACGTGGAGCCGCAGGGAGATCTCTTCGGGGGCCAGCTCCAAAGGGTCTACCAAGCGGAGGATTTGCTGCCGACTTTGCCCGAGTTTGCCGGGGCGAGGTACATCTTCAAGCGTTACTTTCTCTCCGACAGCGCCAACCAAGCGCCACTGATGCGCAAGGAAGAGCCGTCGAGCCTCAGCGTCATCCAGCAGCAACCCCTCGACGGCAGCAAGATTGCCGTGTGGGCCTACCTCGCGAGCGGCATGAATTTGAGCGAAAACCACGGTTTCACCGTCGCTGAGCACAATGGTTACCGCCATCTCTGGCTGATGAGTCAGTGCCACGCCGAGGGGGATTCTGCCCGACAAACGGAGGCTCTGCTCCAGGAATACGAGGCGTTGCTCGGAAACTTCGGGGCTACGCTGGCGGACAACTGCATTCGCACGTGGTTCTTCGTGCGTGATGTCGACACACAATACGAGGGGATGGTCAGGGTCCGCAGGGAATTCTTCGCAAGCCACGGGCTAACGAAAAACACCCATTTCATCGCAAGTACGGGCATCGGGGGACAGCCCGCGGATGTCAAGGCTCTTGTGCAGATGGGCTCTTACGCTCTGACAGGTTTCTCGAAGCAGCAGCTCAATTACCTCAGAGCTCCGTCGCATTTGAACCCGACCAGCGACTACGGAGTCACGTTCGAACGGGGCAGCACCCTCGACTTTGGCGACCGGCGCCACGTAATTATTTCCGGCACCGCAAGCATTAATAATAAAGGACTGGTGATGTGCGAGGGCGACATCGTGGGACAGACGCACAGGATGTTGGAAAACGTGGAGGCTCTCCTTGCCGAGGGCGGCGCGACCTACGACGATGTGGCGCAAATCGTGGTATATCTGCGCGACACTGCCGACTACGAGCTCGTGCACTCACTGTTCACCAATCATTTCCCCCAGATTCCCACTGTCATAACTCTTGCTCCTGTCTGCCGGCCCGCTTGGCTCATCGAGATAGAGTGCCTCGCAGTGAAGGCGCAGTCGAACCCTTCCTTCCGTGCGCTTTAGAAAAGTCCCCTTCTTGCTTATGATCGTGTTGGCGGCGGTCGTTGCTGTCGCCACTTTTCTCCCTGAAAATCACAGGATTTACGGCTCTTGGTGGTTCACGCTCCTATGGTTTGCGCTCGCTCTTTCGGGCATTTGGCTGATTTGCCTAAGGAGACTCTGGAGCAAGCCGCTGGTCTGCTGCCTGCACCTTAGTCTCTTGGTCATTCTCGTCGGGGCTTTTGTCACAAGTATTTCGGCAAAGCGCGGCATCATCCACCTGCGAGAGGGCATACCCTCCGACACTTTCTTCAGCACAGTAGAAGGAAAAGAGGGAAAACTCCCCTGCCTCGTCAGGCTCGACTCGTTTGAAATCATCCACTACCCCGGCACTGAGGCTCCGCGCGACTATGTCAGTCACCTCACGGCCCAAGGGCGGCAGCTCAAGGTCAGCGTGAACCGCGTCGCGCGCCTCGGGCATTACCGGCTTTACCAGACGAGTTACGACGACGACCTGCGGGGCACGCTGCTGAGCGTCAACTACGATCCGTGGGGCACTGCGATAACATACACGGGTTACCTCGGGTTTCTGCTCACATTCCTCGCCTCGCTGTGGCGGCCCCTCTTGCGCAGACGTCGCGGCTCGGCTCTCGTGCTGCTTTTGCTACTGAGCGCGACGGCAAAGGCCGAGGGACTGCCCACGATTTCCAAAGAAAAAGCCGATTCCATCGGCAGAACGCAGATTGTTTGGAACAACCGCGCGTGCCCTTTCGCCACGATGTCCACCGCTTTTCTTCGGAAGATTTATGGCCGGAGCTCCTACCGCGGGCTCTCGGCCACGCAGGTCGTGGTCGGTTGGTCTGAGCATCCAAGCGAGTGGGACGGGGCTCCGCTGATAAAAGTCAAGGGGCACGACTACCGAAGTTTCATCGATTTCATCGACACTTTAAGCAATCCGCCCAGACTTCGGGGCGTTGGCCGCGACAGCCGCACGGACGAGAAGGTCGCGCTTGTGCTTATGCTGCGGAACGGCACGCTCTTTGAGCCGCTTCCCGAAGGCGCGGAGCCGCTCTCCACGACCCGCGTCTCGCTCGAGCTGCTCTACAACCGCCTGCCCCTTACGCTCATCGGCATCGTCCTGAGCATTCTGGCGGCGGCCTCAAGTCTTCTCCGCAGCCGTCGGGTGTATCTTGCGCTGCGCCTCGTGCTTGCCGTCTATCTCCTTGGGCATTTCTGCCTGCTCTGGTATCTCAGCGGGCACATTCCCTTGGCAAATACTAACGAAACCCTCCATTTCATCGCACTTTGCCTCGTTCCGTGGCTTCCTCTCGGCAGTGCCGCGACCCTCGCCGTGGGGCTTTTGATTGAACGCAACCCGCAAATCACACCGCTTGTCCCAGTGCTCAACTCGCCTTGGCTGAGCGCGCATGTCAGTTGCGTTATGCTTAGCTACGCCCTGCTCGTGGTGAGTTTCTTCCGCCGCACGGTGCTTCGCTACGCTGTCTCGCTGCTCGCGGTTGGAATCTTCTTGGGCGCGGTCTGGGCCAACGTGGCGTGGGGCGCGTACTGGCAGTGGGACCCGAAGGAAGCTTGGGCGCTCGTCACGCTTCTCGTTTATTCCGTCCCAATTCATCAGGAAATTCTGCCGTGGTTCCGCAGCGACCGCAACTACAGGCTCTATTCTCTCGTCGCACTCGCCGCACTCTTGATGACTTATTTCGGGGTGAACTACCTGCTCGGCGGCTTGCATTCTTACGCATAATCCTTATGTTTCGGCTTGCGATTGCCGAGGAAATTCATTATCTTTGCAGACGCTTAGGCAACGTCCCTAAGCTATTTTCATCACCCGTTAGGCACATCTGAAAATCCACGTGTGGTTTTAGCCAAATCCACGTGTGGTTTTGAGCAACTCCACGTGTGGTTTCGCCGCAAACCCTTCGAGAAAAATTATTTTTTCCACGAGAAAAATGAAAAAGCCCCGAGGAATCCGAGCGAAAGCCACGGTGATTCCGGCGAAAGCCTAAAGAAAGGAGGACGAGCCTCAAAGGTTCGCCCTCCTTTCCATTATAATAGCGGCTACTTCGCTGTTACTTCTCGCTGTCGGTCCTATTGCTTTTGACGCGGTTTGTCGGCTTCACTTCCATGTGCCTTCCCACCTTCAGCGTCGGCTCCTCGGGGCTTACCACCGTGATGCAGAGGCTCTCGGCCTGTTGTTCCGCACCGTCCACGCTGCTAATCCTGAGTACACCGTCCTCGATGTTCCAGCGTATGCCCGCGGTGGCGAGGCTGTCGGCTGCCTGGATATCGAGCGCGTAGGTGTCGCCCTGCACGAAACGCACGCGAGCCGGCACGTTGACGCTAACTTCCTCGAAGGGTGTCACGCCCTTTGTCTCTGCTGCTGCGGCAAGGCTCACGGTGAAAGCGGTTGCCAAAATCATAGTCTTCTTCATAATCTTCAATCTTTTTACCATATTCATTTAACTTGTCTCTGCCCCACCCTTGGGGCTTTCGCTTAACACCTTAAGCAAATCCAGTGCCGATAAGGGCTTACCAGCGCAGAGCCCAAGGCTTTATTGACCTTAGTCAAGGCTTTTAAGACAAAAGCTTAGGGTTTCCGGCGTTTTATGCCAAATTGACACAAAGAAAACGGCTCAGCTTCCGCATGAAAGCTGAGCCGCAAGTGATGGCTTCCTTAATGTTAATCGGCGAGCTTCGCCTTTATGAACTCGCGGTTCAGGCGGGCGATGTTGCTGATGCTCTCGTTTTTCGGGCAAACAGCCTCGCATGCGCGGGTATTTGTGCAGTTGCCGAAGCCAAGTTCATCCATCTTTTTGACCATAGCCTTCGCCCTTCGCGCCGCTTCCACACGGCCTTGTGGCAGAAGAGCCAGCTGGCTCACCTTGGAGGAAACGAAGAGCATGGCCGAACCGTTCTTGCAGGCAGCCACACACGCCCCGCATCCGATGCAACTTGCGCAGTCCATCGCCTCGTCGGCCGCCTCTTTCGGGATGAGAATAGCGTTGGCGTCCTGCGCTTGCCCTGTGCGTATGCTGGTGTAGCCGCCGGCTTGCATGATTTTGTCGAAGGCGTTGCGGTCAACCATACAGTCTTTTATCACGGGGAAGCCGGCCGATCGCCACGGTTCTATGGTGATTGTGTCGCCGTCCTTGAACCTGCGCATGTAAAGCTGGCAGGTTGTGGCTCCGCGCTCGGTCTTTCCGTGCGGCGTGCCGTTGATGTAGAGCGAGCACATACCGCAGATTCCCTCGCGGCAGTCGTGGTCGAAGACGAAAGGCTCACGTCCCGCGCTGATAAGCTCCTCGTTCATTATGTCGAGCATCTCGAGAAACGACGTGTCGTCTGGGATGTTCTTCATCTCGTGCGTGTCGAAATGCCCCTTTTCCTTAGGGCCATTCTGCTTCCAAAACTTTACAGTTACTGATATGTTCTTAGCCATTGTTGTTAGGATTAAGGGGATTAGTTCTTATAGTTGCGGGTCTGCACCTTTATTATCTCGTAGTTGAGCGGCTCTTTTATAAGCTCGGGCGCTTTCTCGTCCTTGTCTTGGTACTCCCAGCAGCCGACGTAGAAGAAATTCTCGTCGTCGCGCTTCGCCTCGCCCTCCTCGGTCTGGTGCTCCTCTCGGAAGTGTCCGCCGCAGGACTCCTCACGGTGCAGTGCATCATACGCTATCAATTCGCCCATTATTATGAAGTCGCGGAGGTGTATCGCCTTGTCGAGCTCCACGTTCAGCCCGTCTTTCGAGCCGGGAATGAAGAGGTTTTCGTTGAATTCCTTGCGGATTTTCGCCAAAAGCTTAAGGCCTTCCTCCAGTCCCTCCTTAGTGCGACCCATTCCCACGTGTTCCCACATGATGTGGCCCAGTTCTTTGTGGATAGAGTCAACGGAGCGTTTGCCCTTAATGTTCATCAAACGGTCGATTTCCGAGGAGACAGCCTTCTCGGCCTGCTCGAACTCGGGCATATCGGTGCTGAGTCGCGGCCAGATAGCTTGGTCGGCCAGGTAGTTTTGTATGGTGTAAGGCAGCACGAAGTAGCCGTCCGCCAAGCCTTGCATAAGGGCGCTCGCTCCAAGACGATTGGCTCCGTGGTCGGAGAAGTTGCACTCTCCGATGGCAAACAAGCCGGGAATTGAAGTTTGCAGCTCATAATCTACCCAAATGCCGCCCATCGTGTAGTGAATCGCGGGGAAAATCATCATAGGATAGTAGTAATCTACTCCGTCCACAGTAAGGGCGAGCTGACCCGGATTGACGTCGGTTATCTCCTCGTACATATCGAAGAGATTGCCGTAACGCTGGCGGATCTCGTCGATGCCGAGCCGCTGAATGCTCTCGGAGAAGTCGAGGAAAACAGCGAGACCCGTGTTGTTCACGCCGAATCCCTTGTCGCAACGCTCCTTGGCGGCGCGGGAAGCCACGTCGCGCGGCACGAGATTTCCGAAGGCGGGATAGCGGCGCTCCAAATAATAGTCGCGGTCTTGCTCAAGAATCTCCCAACCTTGCTTGGTGCCTTCCTGAAGAGCCTTGGCGTCTTCCAGCTTCTTCGGCACCCATATCCTTCCGTCGTTGCGCAGCGACTCGGACATCAAAGTGAGTTTACTCTGCTTGTCGCCGTGCACGGGTATGCAGGTCGGGTGAATCTGCACGTAGGACGGGTTGGCCATATATGCGCCCTTGCGGTAGCATTGGATTGCGGCTGTGCAGTTGCAACCCATAGCGTTGGTGCTGAGGAAATAGGTGTTGCCGTAGCCGCCCGTCGCTATGACAACGGCGTTAGCGCTGAAGCGCTCGAGCTTTCCCGTAACGAGGTTCTTGGCGATGATGCCACGCGCGCGGCCGTCAACCAGCACGACATCTTCCATTTCATAGCGGGTGAAGAGCTTAACCTTGCCTGCGTGCACCTGACGGGACAGCGAGCTGTAAGCCCCAAGCAGCAACTGCTGGCCCGTCTGACCCTTGGCGTAGAACGTGCGACTTACCTGCGCTCCGCCGAAAGATCGGTTGGCGAGCATCCCGCCGTACTCACGCGCGAAGGGAACTCCTTGGGCAACACACTGGTCGATTATGGCGTTGCTAACCTCGGCCAAGCGGTAAACATTGGCCTCTCTCGCACGATAGTCGCCACCTTTCACCGTGTCGTAGAACAAACGATAGACAGAATCGCCGTCGTTCTGGTAGTTCTTGGCCGCATTGATACCGCCTTGCGCGGCGATAGAGTGCGCTCTGCGGGGGCTGTCCTGAATGCAGAAGTTGTAAACATTGAAGCCCATCTCGGCCAAAGATGCGGCCGCGCTTGCCCCGGCCAAGCCGGTGCCGACGACTATCACGTCGAGCTTCAGCTTATTCTTCGGGTTGACGAGACGCTGATGCGCCTTGTAGTTGGTCCATTTCTCCGAAATCGGTCCCTCGGGAATCCTTGAATCTATAGTCTTTGCCATAACGCTTATTTATTTTCTTGGTTTGTTAATCGGGCAACTTTTAGGCTGGTGATGCCCTTTCCTTGGGGCTCCGCCTTTTTTGCAACGGGGCTGCTTGGCTGAGCAGGCGGCGCAGGTCTCGCAAGCACAGCCTGCCGGGCAGAAGCATCTGGCTTTCGCCTTGGCGCAAACGGGGCAGGTCTCGCAACCTCCCTCAGCGCAGCACTTAGGGCACTCGGGGCAGCAAGCTCCCGCTTGGCAAGCGGGACATTTGTCGCAGCCTTTGCCCATGCAGGCTGGGGCTCCGTGCTGAGGAGCTGGGCTTGCCATCATTTCCTTCGGACATTGACACGAGCCTTGGGCGGCATTGAAGTCGGCAGGCCGATAACCACAGCAGTAAGCGACGGGCACAGCCGCAAAAAGCAGAAGCACGATCGTCGTGTAAACGCAGCCAATGACCCGCCAACGCTGGAACCAAACCTTGCCGCTCCAGCCTAATGTCTGCATAGCGCTCCAGAATCCGTGATTAAGATGGAACCAAATCGCCGCGAGCCAAATGATATAAATAATAGTGAAGAGGGGGCAGGAGAATGTCCTTGCTATAAACGCCACACCGTCGGTGGGTGAGATGGGACCCTCAACGCCTGCCAGCTCGGCAAACTGCATGTTGTACCAGAAGTTCCAGAGGTGTAGCAGCAAACCCAAGCAAATGATGATGCCGAGCACAAACATGTTCTGGCTCGCCCACTCAACTTTCTCGGGTTTCCGAGTGATGTCGTAGCGATTGCTCCCACGGGCGCGGCGGTTTTGCACGGTAAGCAAGATGGCAAACACGAAGTGAAGCAGCATTAAGACCGCCAGAACTACCGACGCCGCCACGGCATACCAGTTCGCACCAAGGAACTCACATATCATGTTGTAGCCTTTAGCACTGATGAGAGCCACAACATTCATTAGGCCGTGAAACGTGATGAAAAGGACCAGGGCTGTGCCTGTGATCGACATCACCACTTTTCTGCCAATAGAAGAATTAGTTAACCACATAATGAATCGACTGCGTTTTTAATTATTAATGAGTATTGTTGCGGGCAAATTTAAGGGTTTTTGTTCAGTAACCCAAAGGATAAACCAAGACTTTCGCAAGAAATGTGTACTTTTGTAGTGGCTTTTCTCTAAGGATGCAACAGAAATTCGATGTTATCGTCGTGGGTGCCGGGCACGCGGGCTGCGAGGCCGCCTCGGCAAGCGCCCGACTTGGGGCGAGGACTCTGCTTATCACCATGGACATGAACAAGGTGGCGCAGATGAGTTGCAACCCAGCTATCGGAGGAATAGCTAAGGGGCAGATAGTCAGGGAGATAGATGCTATGGGCGGACACACGGGGGAAGTGACTGACAAGACCGCTATTCAGTTCCGCATGCTCAACCGCTCGAAGGGCCCAGCCATGTGGAGCCCTCGCGGGCAATGCGACAGAGGGAAGTTCATTTGGACGTGGCGTGAGACGCTCGACAAGGCAGAAAATCTCTCGATTTGGCAGGATCAAGTCAAGGAACTCTGCGTGGAAAAAGGTCGGGTTCAAGGGGTAAAAACGTATCTCGACGTTACTTTTCTTGCTCGTTGCGTGGTGATTACGGCAGGAACCTTCCTTAATGGATTGATGCACATAGGGAGAACTAAACTGCCTGGCGGTCGTTGTGCCGAGCCTCCTTCCTTATATTTGTCGGAAAGCTTGGAGGCGCAGGGGATAACCAAGGGGAGAATGAAGACCGGCACGCCTGTCCGCATTGACGGACGCAGCGTTCATTTCGATGAAATGGCGGAACAACCAGGCGAAACCGACTTTCATAAGTTCAGTTATATGGGAGAATATCGCCCCTTGCCGCAGCTTCCTTGCTGGATCACTTATACAAATCCCGATGTCCACGCACGTTTGCGGCAAGGCCTCGCAGACTCTCCGCTGTACAACGGGCAAATCAAAAGCATTGGTCCGCGCTACTGCCCAAGCATCGAGACTAAGCTCGTGACCTTCGCAGACAAAGACCGTCACCAGCTTTTCCTCGAGCCAGAAGGCGAGAACACTAATGAATATTACCTCAACGGCTTCTCTTCCTCGCTGCCGATAGACGTGCAACTCGACGCTATCCATAAGATTCCCGCCCTGAGAGACGCAAGGATTTACCGACCGGGCTACGCAATAGAGTACGATTTCTTCGACCCTACCCTACTCTATCATACGTTGGAATCGAAGAAAGTGGACGGACTTTTCCTTGCGGGCCAAGTGAACGGCACGACAGGCTACGAGGAAGCAGCGGGACAAGGTGTGGTGGCTGGGGTGAATGCCGCGATGAAATGCGGAGGAAGCTCGCCGTTCACGATGCGAAGAGACGAAAGTTACATAGGAGTTCTCATAGACGACTTGGTTACGAAAGGCGTTGACGAGCCTTACAGGATGTTTACTTCGAGAGCTGAGTACAGAATACTTTTGCGTCAGGACAATGCGGACGAGCGTCTGACGGAAAGGAGTTACGCTCTCGGTTTGGCCACGAGAGAACGCTACGACCATTGGAAGGAAAAGAAAGAAGCCATCGAGAAAATCATCGCTTTCTGCGAAGACTTCTCGGTGAAAGCTGCGAGAATTAATCCGATGCTTGAGGCAGTCGGCAGCACACGCTTAGCAAAGGGATGCAAAATGATAAGCTTGCTGTCACGCCCCGAGATTAATATTCCTATGCTTTCAGCGCATATCGACAAGTTGCACGAACTGATAGATTCGTTGCCAAACCGTAAGGAAGAAATAGTGGAGGCAGCGGAGATACGCATCAAATATAAAGGATACATTCAACGGGAGATAGAGCTTGCGGACAAGATGAAAAGGCTGGAGGAGCTGCACATCAAGGGAAGATTTCGCTACGAAGAGCTGCAAAGCATCTCGACCGAAGGCAGGCAAAAGCTCGAAAGAATAGATCCTGAGACCATAGGACAAGCGAGCAGAATCCCAGGTGTCTCGCCAAGCGACATCAATGTTCTGCTTGTTTTGATGGGAAGATAGTTGCACGTGAAACGTTAACCAGTAAGTATTGCTATGATAAACAAAGAGCTTTTATTGAAAAATCTGCGGAACGTCCCGGACTTTCCTGTGAAAGGTATACAGTTTAAAGACGTAAGCACACTGTTCAAAAGCCCAGTCTGCCTGAAAATGATGGTGGACGAGCTGTACGAAATCTACAAAGATAAGGGAATCACCAAGGTAGTCGGGATAGAAAGTCGCGGCTTCGTGGTGGGCGGAGCGCTTGCCTATAAGCTCGGGGCAGGCTTTGTTATGTGCAGGAAGCCGGGCAAGCTGCCCGCAGAGACAAGGCGTTGCACTTATATGAAAGAGTATGGGGAGGACTCGATAGAAATACACTCGGATGCGATTAACTCGCAGGACGTGGTGCTGCTTCATGACGACTTGTTGGCGACAGGCGGCAGTATGAAGGCAGCGATGAACCTTGTGAAGGAGTTCCGGCCAAGGAAGATCTACATCAATTTCTTAATAGAATTGCGGATTGAGGGCTTGATAGGCAGGGAACAGTTCGAGGGAGTGGCGGAGATAACCCGTTTGTTGGAGATATAAAGTTGGCGGAGAACGTAGCGGAACACTTGAAGAACATCGTGGACAACCTGCCTGATTGTCCAGGATGCTACCAGTTTCTCGACGAGACAGGCAGGATAATATATGTGGGCAAGGCGAAGAAACTGAAGCGACGCGTAGCAAGTTATTTCCAGAAAGAACACGAGAACCGCAAGACCCGACACCTTGTACAGAGCATACGAGACATTAAGTATGTGGTGGTGAACACCGAGGAGGACGCCCTTTTGCTCGAGAATAATCTCATAAAGCAGTGGAACCCGAAGTACAACATCCTATTGAAAGACGGAAAGACATACCCGTCCATTCTCGTGACCAACGAGTATTTTCCCCGAATCTTCCAGACTCGCAAGATAAACAAGAGGAGCGGAACCTATTTCGGTCCGTATAGCCACGTCCCGACCATGCATACTTTGCTCGAGTTGATAGCTAACCTTTACCCGATACGAACGTGCAAGGGAGCGATAACCGCAGAGGGAATAGAGAGCGGCAAGTATAGAGAATGCTTAGACTACTATATCCATAAGTGCGGAGGCGCTTGCATCGGCAAGACTTCCAGGGAGGAATACCTGAGATGGATTGGGGAAGCGAAGGAAATACTTAAAGGAAACACGAGAGCGATTGAGGGAGAAATGGTGAGCAGCATGAAGAGATTGGCGGAAGAGCTGCGGTTCGAGGAGGCGGAAGCAGTGAAGCGTCGCTATCTTATGCTGGAGAACTACCGAAGCAAGAGCGAGGTCGTGAGCTATCAGATAAGTAACGTTGACGTGTTTAATATCGTAAGCGACGAGAAAATCGGCTATGTCAACTACCTGCACGTCACGAACGGTTGCATAACACAAGCCTTCACGTTCGAGTTGAAGAAGCGGCTCGAGGAGACAGACGAGGAACTCCTTACGCTTGGCATAGGCGAGATGAGGAAACGTTACGGCAGTAAAAGCAAGGAGATTATACTGCCGTTTCACGTGGAACTGCAATTGGAGGGAGTGGTTTACAGCGTGCCTCAGAGAGGAGAGAAGCGTAAGCTGCTTGAGCTTTCAAAGCTGAACGTGCTGCAATACCGCAAGGACCGCATCAGTCAGAGCGATAAGCTTAACCCAGAACAAAAGGGCGTGCGGCTGATGAAAGAGCTGCAAAAGGCGCTGGGAATGGGAGAGATTCCCGCGCAGATAGAGTGCTTCGACAACTCGAATATGCAGGGAACGGACGCGGTTGCCGCTTGCGTTGTCTTCCTGATGGGCAAGCCGAGCAAGAAAGACTATCGGAAATACACAATAAAGACCGTGGAGGGTGCGGACGATTACGCCTCGATGAGGGAGGTGGTCAGGCGGAGATACAGCCGAATGAAAGCGGAGGGGACACGCCTACCCGACCTGATTATCGCCGACGGTGGGCGAGGGCAGATGGAATCTATTAGGGAAATTGTGGAAGACGAGCTTGGACTGAGCATCCCGATAGCAGGGCTTGCGAAGAACGACAAGCACAGAACCAACGAACTTCTCTACGGCTTTCCGCCAAAAGTCATAGGGATGAAGACCGACAGCCCGCTATTCTTTTTCCTGACGAGAGTGCAGGACGAGGTACACAGGTTCGCAATCACATTCCACCGAGCCAAGAGAAGTAGGCATCAATTAGCGTCGGAACTGGACGAGATTAAGGGAATCGGGAAGAAAAGTAAGGCGGCTTTGCTGAAACGCTTCGGCAGCGTGAAGCGGATACGCAGTGCGAACGAGGAGGCACTCGCAGCAGTGATTGGCAAGAAGAAAGCTAAAATTATACGGGAAAGTCTTGGTAATGAGGTTGAAAATGCCTAACATTGCAAGCTCAAAGCAGGCAGAAGGTGAGGGCAGTAGTACAGAGAACCAAGTGGGCTTCCGTGACGATCAACGGGAAGAAGAAGGCGGAGATTGGCGTGGGACTGCTAATTCTTTTGGGCATCGAGAGCGGAGACACTGAGGCGGAAGCGCAATGGCTCAGCCAAAAGACTGCGGGCTTGCGCATCTTCGACGACAAGGACGGAGTGATGAACCTAAGCATTAAGGACATCGGCGGCGAGGCTATCGTGATAAGCCAATTCACATTGATGGCGAGCTACAAAAAGGGAAACCGCCCCAGTTACCTGCGAGCTGCGGGGCACGAGGAAGCGATACCTCTTTATAATCTCTTCTGCGACCAGCTCTCCACACTGCTTGGAAAGCCAGTAGGAACAGGAGAGTTCGGGGCGGACATGAAGGTGGAATTGCTCAACGACGGACCAGTTACCATCTGCATGAACACTAAGAATAAGGAATAAGACGGGCGGAACGAACGTAAATATATTATGGAAGAGCAGCGAAGCAAATACGACCAGGCACTTGCGGTATACAATACTCAACTTGACGACAAGGCGGTCAGCGCCGAGGTGAGAAGGATAATAGAGGAGAAGCTTCCGCAGAACAACACGAAGGAAGTGCTTAGGTTTCTGCTCGGAAGCGTGGAGCTGACCACCCTGAAGCCCACGGACACCGAGGAAAGTGTGCTTGCTCTCACAGAGAAAGTAAACCGTTTCGCCAACGATTTCCCGCATCTCCCCCACCCTGCCTCTATATGTGTGTACCCTTGTTTCGCACAGATAATCAGCCAAAGTCTTGAGGTCGACGGAGTGGAAGTAGCGTGTGTGAGCGGCAACTTCCCGTCGTCGCAGGCCTTGATAGAAGTGAAGGTGGCGGAGACGGCCTTGGCGCTTAAGGACGGAGCCACGGAGATTGACATCGTGATGAGCGTGGGAAAGTTCCTCATTGGCGACTACGAAACGGTCTGCGACGAGATAGACGAATTGAAAGAAGTGTGCGGCGAGAGGAAAATGAAAGTGATACTTGAGAGCGGTCTCTTAGGCGGCAGCTCTAACGTTAAGAAGGCTTCGCTGCTCGCAATGTACGCAGGTGCAGACTATATCAAGACGAGCACGGGCAAGGAAAAGCCGGCCGCCACGCCCGAGTCCGCTTACGTTATGTGCCAAGCCATAAGAGAATATTACGAGAAAACGGGGAGGCAGGTCGGCTTCAAGGCGGCAGGCGGGCTGAACTCTGTGGCTGACGCTCTCATTTACTACACGATAGCCAAAGAAGTGCTGGGGAGAAAGTGGCTGACGAACGAATGGTTCCGCCTCGGCACCAGCAGGCTGGCGAATCTGTTGATTAATGAGCTTGAAGGGAGGCAAGTGGACTATTTCTAACGCTCTGAAACTCGTTTATTTACGACCAATGGGCAAGGCGCTCGAAAATAATCGATTCTCAGAGGGCAAAATCGGGGATAATTCTCAGATATACAGCAAGTTAGAGCCGAAATTTATGTATGAGATTTCAAGCAAAATAGAGAAATGAAAGCATTTAAGTACCTAATGATTGCCTCTTTGGCACTGTTGTGCAGCTCGTGCGTCGTGTCGAAGAAGAAGTATGAGATCGCAGAGAGCGGCAGACTGGCCGCCTTGTACAGCCGCGATAGCTTGTCGACACTCCTCGCCGGCTCACGGCAAGACTGCGAAGACCTTACCGCTCAATGCGCCTCGCTTATGGGCGACACGACAGAGATGGGCAAGAGCATCAGAAGTTATCAGGCTATGCTCGCGAACAGCAACACGGAGAACCAGAAGCTGAACACCGAACTTGGCGACCGCGAGCAGACCATCGCCCAACTGCAGAATATGATTAACGAGCAGAACGCTCGTGTGAAATCAATTCTCGACAACGTGAAGAACGCCCTGAATGGCTTCAGCAGCAGCGAGTTGACTGTGCGAGAGGAAGGCGGAAAGGTGTATGTCGCAATGAGCGACAAGCTATTGTTCGAGTCGGGAAGCGCGATAGTTAATGACAAAGGCAAGGAAGCTCTCGGCAAACTCTCCGAAGTGCTGAACACGCAGACCGACATTGACATCTACATCGAGGGGCATACCGACAGCGTCCCCATCCATACAGCAGTCTATCAAGACAACTGGGATCTGAGCGTCATCCGCTCTACGAGTGTGGTTCGCATCCTTACTGAGACCTACGGGGTAAGCCCGTTGCAGATACAGCCCTGCGGACGAGGCGAGTTCAAACCCGTTGACACTAACTCGACACCCGAGGGAAGGGCGAGAAACCGCCGCACAGAAATCATCATCGCCCCGAAGCTCGACCAGCTCTACGAGCTGCTGCAAAGCAACTGAAAAAAGGGAAGGCATAAGAATATAAGCGTCGAGCAGTTATGCTCGACGCTTATTATATAGAGGGAGTCTAATAAATCAAAGGCTGAGACCTATCAAGGCAGCAATAGCAGAGCCAACTGCGATGATGAGAATTAGCCCAATAAATGAAATAATGAACCCTGCTATAGCTGTACCACGTGGGGATTTAAAGAGGCCGATGAAGCTAAAAATCGCGCCAAGAGCCCACAGAATCCACCCAAGAACAGGTACCCAACCGAGGAAAAACGCTAATATCGCCAATACCATTCCCGCTATGCCGAGACCGTTAGAGCGATGTTCTGTGTTAACATAAATAGTTTGTTGCGCTTGTTGCGCTGGTGATGTGGAATCCGTTTTAAGCGATGCCCCGCAGTGAGGGCAAGTACTCGCTTGTTCGGAAACCATTTGCCCGCATTCTTCACATTTAATCAAAGCCATAAATTCTAATTTAAAATATGTTTATACTCTTTTGTTCAGTCCTAAAAGGTCGGCGGGTGGACAATAAAAGAACGTGGACTGATTACTTCGTCTACGCCGTTAAGGTATCGCCAAACACCGTGTACCATAAACAAGTAAAGCCCACGCTAACACGCGCGAGCATTAACTTTTTGTCTTTGTACTTCGTGAAATTGGCGATTTCTAACGGTAAGAACATAAAGCTAACGCTTTTTTATTCCGATGTCCTTCGATGGCTATGCTACATAGGCAGGGTAATATTGGTTTAAGTTTGTGAAAAAGGTAGATAATATCAGTGAAAAAGCACTAAGAAAGAGTAAGAAAATAGCATTATAACAGCAGCAAAGGGGGCAACTGACAAGCGAGAACATAGGAAAAAGAAAGCATCGGGCAGTTATGCTCGACGCTTATTTTAGTATGCATTGAGGGGGTCTGAAACCCGGAGACATAGAAGAAGTTTCGCCTAAGCCGTGCGGAATGGAAGCGAAGACAGTGCAAAATCGAGGAGAAGACCGTGCGAAATTGGGGAGAAGGCCGTGCGGAATCGGGGAGAAGACAGCGCGAAATCGAGGAGAAGACCGGGCGAAATCGAGGCAAAGACAGAGCGGAAAGGAAGCGAAGGCTGTGCGGAATCGAGGCGAAGACCGCAGAGATTAGAGTTGCTTTCAGCCTCACATCGAGCGCTGAGCCACGAAGTCCACGTATTGCCTAAGCGAGGCGAGGACAGAAGAATCCTTGTCGGGCGAAAGAAGCTGGGCGGCTTTTTGGCTAAAGTCAGCTATGGCAGAGGCAGCATACTGCAATCCCCCACTCTCTTTCGTGAAGGAGACGAGGCGGGAGACTTCCGAGTCGCCGGCAATTCTCTGTCTGACTTTCAGCGCGAGACTGCATAGTTCGGGCGTCCCTTCAGTGAGAAGAGAGTGGATGACAGGCAGAGTTAGCTTCCCTTCCTTCATATCGTTGCCCGTCGGCTTGCCAGTCGAGTTGGCAATGTCGTAATCAAAAATGTCATCCTTAAGCTGGAAGCAAATGCCGACATACCTGCCGAAAAGCTCCATCGTGTGGACATCCTCCACGGAGCCGCCCGCAAGATGCGCCCCTGCCTTGGAGCAAAGCGAGAAAAGCGAGGCGGTCTTCTTCTCTATCACCTCATAGTAAGCCTCCTCGCTAAAGTCAGTCGACTCAGTTCTCGCCAGCTGCCGAAGCTCCCCGTCGGAGAGAGTCTGTCCAAGACAAGCGAGCCAGTCGAAAAACTCTGGGCAGCCAGAGAGGCAGGTATGCGTGAGAGAGCGGGAAAACAAGAAGTCACCAACCAGCACAGCCACTTTGTTTCCGAAAAGAGCATTGACAGATTGCTGCCCCCTCCGCTGGTCGCTCTCGTCAATCACATCGTCATGCACCAGACTCGCCGTGTGCAGCAGTTCAAGAGCCACCGCGGCGTTGAGCACCCTGTCGTTAACCTCTCCCGCATACTTGGCGGCGAGCAGCACCAGGATAGGGCGCATACCCTTCCCTTTTCGCTTAAGAAGATGCTGGAGAGCGGCTTGGAGCAGAGGATTGGCATGCTGAAGAGTGGCAGAGAGCAAGCGTTGATAACGCTGCAACTCCTCATTAATCGGTAGGCTGATGCTTGCAAGATAATCCTTCACCGCAGAACGTTTAAGTTGCAAATTTAAGCAAAATCAAACAGCTCTACCGCTTTTTTCGTTAAATTTGGCGGTATAAACACCTACGAGATGAAGAAACTCTTCCTGCTTGACGCTTACGCGCTCATCTTCCGTTCCTATTACGCATTCATCAAGAACCCACGCATCAGCTCGAAAGGCGTTAACACATCCGCTGTTCTCGGCTTCGTGAACACACTGGAGGAGGTGCTCAACAAGGAGAAGCCCACACATATTGCTGTGGCTTTCGACCCGGGGAAGCCAACGTTCCGCCATAAAGCCTACCCCGCCTACAAGGCTCAGAGGGAAAAGACACCAGAGGATATCAAAATCTCAGTGCCGGTGATAAAGGAAATCTTGGAGGCGTTCCGCTTTCCCATACTGGAAATGGACGGATACGAGGCGGACGACGTGATAGGCACCGCAAGCGTGAGGCTAAACGACGGCGAGACGGAGATATTTATGATGACGTCCGACAAGGATTACGCGCAGCTCGTCCGCCCGCACGTCAGCATCTATCGCCCAAGCCTCCGCAAGCAGGAGGCGGAAGTGCTTGGGGTAGAGGAGGTCAAAGCCAAGTACGACATCAACGATCCCTTGCAGATGATAGACCTGCTCGCACTGATGGGCGACGCATCCGACAATATTCCGGGCTGCACAGGCGTGGGGCAGAAGACTGCGACTATGCTGATAAAGGAATTCGGCAGCGTGGAGAATTTGCTCGAGCACAGAGAGGAGCTGAAAATGGGCCTAAGAATTCGGGTGGAGAACTGCCGTAAACAAATAATGATGAGCAAGTGGCTCGCCACAATCAAAACGGACGTGCCGCTCGACTTGGACGAGGAAAAGCTGAAAATCTGCGAGCCCGACACCGAGAGGCTGCGGAAAATCTACGAAGAACTGGAATTCAAGAACCAACTGAAAAGGCTGGCGCAAGCGGAACCCCCCGCGATGCCACCCGACAAGCAGTATGCCGGTGACCTCTTCTCCGCAGCTGGGATGCCAATAAGCCTTGCAGTGGGACCGGAAAACGTGCCGACACGGCTCACGTTCGCAGACGTTCCCCACAAATATCACTTGGTAAACACCCCCGAGGGGCGAAAAGAACTGCTCTCTACCCTACTCCACTCTCCTGTGGTATGCCTCGACACAGAGACTACAAGCAAGGAGGCAATCCGAGCGAAGCTCGTGGGCCTGAGCTTCTCGGTAAGCAAGGGCGAGGCGTGGTATGTGCCTGCCCGCGACGTGAGAATAGCGGAGGAGTTTCGTCCGCTATACGAGAACCCCTCGATACTTAAGGTGGGACAGAACCTGAAGTACGACTTGCTGGTGCTGGAGAACTGCGGCATCCACCTCTGCGGGCCTATGTTCGACACGATGATTGCTCACTATCTTGTCAGCCCCGAGCTGCGGCACTCGATGGACGACATGGCGGAGAATTACCTAAACTATAAGACAATCCACATCGAGGAACTGATAGGTGCGAGGGGAAAGAAGCAGAGGTCGATGGCGGATCTCTTGCCAGAGAGGGTTTACGAATACGCTTGCGAGGACGCGGACATCACGCTGCAACTGAAATATTTATTGGAGAAGGAGATGAAAGAGAAGGGAGTCGACGGGCTTTTCTGGCAAGTGGAGATGCCCCTGATGCCCGTGCTCGCGCAGATGGAGCGCAATGGCGTGCGCATAGACACCGAGGGCTTGAAGGAGTCGAGCCTGATGTTCACCCGCAGAATGCAGCAGATTGAGCAGGAAATTCACCGCCAAGCGGGGATGCCGTTCAACATAAACTCGCCAAAACAGGTGGGGGAACTGCTCTTCGACCGCCTTAAGATAGTGGAAAACGCACGCAGGACGAAGCGCGGACAATACGAGACGGGGGAGGAAATACTGGAGGCTCTGCGCCACCGACATCCCATCGTGGAGATGATTCTCGAGTTTAGGGGGCTGAAAAAACTGCTGGGCACTTACGTCGACGCCTTGCCGGAACTGATCAATCCAGCAACGGGCCACATCCACACTTCCTTCAATCAAACGGTAGCGCAGACGGGGCGACTGTCGAGCAGCAACCCTAATCTTCAGAATATCCCAGTGAGAAACGACGAGGGAAAGGAAGTGCGCAAGGCGTTCATCCCTGAGCCTGGCGAGCTTTTCTTCTCGGCGGACTACAGTCAGATAGAGTTGCGGTTGATGGCGCACCTTAGTGGCGACCGCAATCTCATCGAAGACTTTTGCGCAGGGCACGACATACACGCCGCCACCGCCTCGAAGATATTCCACAAACCTCTCGCTGAGGTGACCAAGGAGGAAAGGCGGTCGGCGAAGACAGCCAACTTCGGAATTATCTATGGCATCAGTGCGTTCGGACTTGCCGAACGGCTTGGATGCGGTAGAAAAGAGGCGAAACTGTTGATTGAAGATTACTTCGAGACTTATCCGGGCGTGCGGAAATATATGGACGACAGCATAGAACGTACCCGCCGGACTGGCTTCACGGAGACGCTGTTCCACCGACGTTTGGCGCAACCTAATATAAACAGTCGCAACGCTACCGTGCGGGGGATGGCTGAGCGCAACGCAATCAACGCCCCGATACAAGGCACGGCAGCGGATATTATCAAGATTGCTATGATAAATATCAGCCAGCGGATGCGGAAAGAGGGGCTGAGGAGCAAGATGATCCTGCAAGTGCACGACGAGTTGAACTTCAGTGTGCCGCCCGAGGAGAAGGAGGCGATGGAGCGGCTCGTCATAGAGGAGATGCAGGGGGTGTGCAAGCTGAGCGTTCCGCTGGTTGCGGATTGCGGGTGGGGCGGCAACTGGCTGGAGGCGCATTAGCGGCGGAGATTCGATTAGGTTTTCACGGATATTTGAAATCGTCTCGGGCGGGGGATTGATTTGTCGTGGATGGTCAATGGCAAAGATGCCATGAGACAATGACAAGCGACCACATAGTCTTTTCCTCATACCCGCACTATTTGCCTTCAAAACCCCCAGAGGGGGTTTCAGAAGAGTAGCCGTGGGTTAAGCGAAGCGATACCCTCGGATTCGGCGTTAGCCAAGTTGAGTGCCAGAGGTACTCAACGCTCGAGGAAGCGAGAGCAAACGAACTCTTTCGATTTACCGAGCGCAGCCGAGCCTCGCCGAAGGCAACCCTTTTGCCAACGTTGGTGGAAGATGTTGAGTACCTCCGGCACTCAATAGGTGCGATGCACCTTACCGTGGGTTTTCAACCCACGGCTACTCGTATTGAACCCCCGTTGGGGGTTCTCCTTAACCGCACGAAAAGATGGCGAGGTTCTCACGATAACTTGGCAAAGACATCACGAGAAAATG
>JAJPYQ010000017.1 GCA_021204865.1 Prevotellaceae bacterium
ACGCTCGCCACAAATAAACCCCGAAGGGGCTTGCCTTAGCCACCTGCAAGCTAACAGAAGAAAGCGCGGATGAGCAACGACCACCAAAACCCTTGCGGCGATGACTATCTGCCCTACTGAACTGCAGAGTACCAGAGTACCATACATATATAAATGTATGTATGGGATTCTGGTACTATCTCTCATTTCATATATATCAATGAGAGCATTATCTAGTATGTATATTAATATGTCTCCCTGTGGCTGTCAGCTGGATAACCACAGAGGAGACAGTACCAGAGTACCAACACTTATGCGCATAGGGCTTGGGACTCTGGGATTCTTCCCTCTTGCTGCCCAAGGAAAAGAAAACCGCCCTATCCTCAGTCGGAACAGACACAAAAAGGGCGACCCACACTTTGACTGAGGGTCGCCCTTGTATGGATGGGAATGCTGTGCAGCTCCTAAGCCTCGGCGGGGGCAGGGTCGGAGACTGTCGCCTCTTCCTGCGGGGCGCTTGCCTGAGCGAGGAGCTCAGCCTCTGCGGCAGCCTTGGCGGCGGCTTGCGCAGCCTTCTTCTCCGCCACCTTCTTGGCGATGTCCTCGTTTATCTGCCTCTCCTGGGCGAGCTCAGCGTCCTGCGCTGCCTTCTTGGCCTGCGCCTCCTTAGCCTTTGCCATCTCAATGCCGCGCTGGCGGTCCGCCTTCCAGGCGTCGAAGCGTGTCTGTGCGGTAGCCTCGTCGAAGGCTCCCTTCTTCACGCCCCCTTTCAGGTGCTTCATCAGGTAGACTCCCTGATGGGAGAGGATGCTGTGAACCGTCTCCGTAGGCTGTGCTCCTACCTCCACCCAGTAGAGGGCGCGGTCGAACTTGAGGTCAATGGTTGAGGGGTTGGTGTTGGGGTTGTAAGTCCCGATTCTCTCGATGAACCGTCCATCTCGTGGAGCTCTCGAGTCAGCGACGACGATGCGGTAGAAGGCGTACCCCTTCCGCCCGTGGCGCTGTAGTCTGATCTTTGTTGCCATATATGATATGAATAGTTAAACAATGTGCCGCCAACTCGTGACAGCGACCGCGAAGTTAGCAATTAAACGTTAGCGGGCAAGGCTTTCCGTGATTATATTTAAGGCTGGGCCGTCCTGCGCTGCGCCTCCACGCCGTTGATGAGCATAAGATATACTGCTCCTGCCCTCAGGCTCGGGCTGGTGACGAGGGAGTGGTTGACGGGGTTCGACACAGGTGTCCTCACCGTCAGGACTTCCTCTCCGTCCTCCCCGCGGACGCAGAGCGTGTCGCCCTCCTGCACGCTCAGGCTCTGGAAGAGAAGGTAAGGCTGCCTTGCGGTGCGCCCGCTTGGCAACGAGGGCGCTGGACCCATACCGCTGCCCACGCTGAACGCCTCTCCCCCGTCTATCTCTATAGCCCACTCGTCGCTGTCGAAGCCCTCCTCGGGCGGACCCGCGCCGCTGAACGCCTCCACGTGCCCTGCCGTGAAGGTGATGCTGCCGTCCCCACGGGCGTTGCAGTCCACAGCGTCATTGCGCTGGCTGATAGCCGTCACGTCCGCCCCCGAGAAGAGTATCTGCCCGTTGGAGTTGACGGCGTCGTCGTAGGCGCTCACCCAAACTGTGCCTCCCCTTAGCTCCACTCCCTGCTTGCCCTCCAGCCCCTCAGCCCCGGGCGTGGCGGTGCTCACCTCGAGCGTGCCGTCCTCCACGAGTATCTTGCCCTGAGCCTTGATGCCCTTGGCAGTGCCGTTGTACTGAGGGCGCATAGGACCCCCGCCCATCGGTCCGCCCGGCATAAAGCCCTCCGCCTCGAAGAACTCCCCAAGCCTCTGCATAAGCCTCTCGTCAGGCATAGGCATCCCTGCCCCCATCTGGAAGGAGTTGTCCACAAGGGTGCTGTCCTCGCCAAGGAAAGCCTTAAGCCTCCCTATGAAGGCACTGTCGGGCATAGGCATAGGCATAGGGAAGGGCGGTCCCATTGGCATATCCTCCTCGTCGATGAACTCCTCGTCGTAATCATCGTACCACTCATCCTCGTCCATCATATCAAAGGGCATTGGCGGGAACTGCTGCGTGGTGTCCTCCTCGAGGTAGCTGCCCGAGGTGCGTATACTCACCTGCCCGCCGCGCATAAAGAAGTCCCCCTTCGTGCGGATGCCCTTGCAGCCGTCGCCCGTGGCGTTGATGATGAGAGAGCCAAGGCTTCGCTTCAGCAGGACGTACTCCTTCGCCCTTATGCCGTGACCGCCGCGGGCGTTGATGGTAAGAGAGCCTCCGCCCGAGAGCTCAAGATGCCCCTTCGTGCGGATAACTCCCCTCCTGAGCGTGTCGGGAGAGTCGCAGAGCACGTTCTCGCTCCCCTCCTTAAGCCTGAGGGCTACACGCTTGCCGCAGCGAATGTCCAACGGGCTGCCATGCCCGCTCTCCAGCCTTAGCCCCGAGAGAAGGAAGCTGACCTTGTGGCTGCCCACGTAGACAAGCCCGCCGTCGTGGCTCTCTCCGCTCAGCACGAGGCGAAGCTCCCTCAGGGTGTCGCTGTTCTCAACGGTAACATAGCCGCCATCACTGGTGATGGTCAGCCCCTCCACACGCTTGGGCTTCACAGAGACCCCGCCCTTGCCCCAACGCAGATGAACAACATCGGCGGCAGAGCTGTGAAGCACAAGCATCAAGGACAAGAATAACAAGGAAGCTTTCCTCATAGCGACCGCGAAGTTATGGAAAAAACACTTCCGCCTGACAGCTCAGATACTTATATTTTACGTACCTTCGCGGCTGGTTAACGCTTCGAGATGAGATTGATACTGCTCTCACGCCCCGACTTCTTCGTAGAGGAAGACCAAGTCCTGACAACGCTGTTCGAGGAAGGGCTTGACATCCTCCACCTTCGCAAGCCAAAGAGCGAGCCTATCTTCTGCGAGAGGCTGCTCACACTGATACCAGAGGAGTTCCACCGACGCATAGTGGTGCAAGACCACTTCTACCTGAAGGAGGAGTTCTCCCTTCTGGGCATCCACCTGAGCCACCACAACCCAGCGCCGCCCGACGACTACCGAGACATCGTCTCCCGCACCTGCTACACGCTCTCCGAGGTGAGGGAGCTGAAGCCCGCGAGCAAGTACGTGGTGCTGAAGAACGTGTTCGACAGCATCTCAGAGCCTCGCTACGTGAGCCGCTTCACCGAGCAGGAGCTGCTGGGGGCCGCCAAGGACGGGACTGTGGACCACCGGGTGATGGCGCAAGGGGGCATCAGCCTCGAGAACATCGAGAGGGTGAGAGAGCTGGGCTTCGGCGGAGTGGTGATAAGGGGCGACATCTGGAAACGGTTCAACATACACTACGGCTGCGACTACAAGGACCTCATAGCCCACTTCCGCAAGCTTAGGCACGCCCTCGACTGATGATATTCAAAGGAACAAGCATCATACACTATAATGGAAAACAAAGACAACTTCAGGGTCTTCTCCGGCACAGTGACACGCTATCTGGCGGAGCAGATATGCCAGAAGCTCGACTGCTCTTTGGGTAATATGTCGGTCACGCACTTCTCGGACGGCGAGTTCGAGGTCTGCTTCGACGAGTCTATCCGAGGGAAGGACGTGTTCCTCGTGCAGAGTACCTTCCCCAACGCCGACAACCTGATGGAACTCCTGCTGATGATTGACGCCGCCAAGCGTGCCTCAGCCCGCACGGTGAACGCCGTTGTGCCTTACTTCGGCTGGGCTCGGCAGGACCGCAAGAGCAAGCCCCGCGTGAGCATCGCCGCCAAGCTGGTGGCGGACATGCTCTCCGTCGCCGGCATCACACGCCTGATAACGATGGATCTTCACGCCGACCAGGAGCAGGGCTTCTTCAACGTGCCCGTTGACCACCTCTACGCAAGCAGCGTGATGCTGCCCTACATCGAGAGCCTCGGGGTGGAGAACCTCGTGATAGCCGCCCCCGACGTGGGTGGCTCGAAGCGTGCCAACACTTATAGCAAGTACCTCAGATGCCCCCTCGTGCTGTGCAACAAGGCCCGCAAGCGCCCCAACGAGATAGCCGAGATGCAGATAATAGGCGACGTGAGGGACGCTAACATCGTCATCGTGGACGACATGGTGGACACGGCGGGAACGATAACCCTCGCCGCCGACCTGATGATGCAGCGCGGGGCGCGCAGCGTGCGGGCCGTCGCCAGCCACGGGGTGATGAGCGCCAACGCCTCCGAGCGAGTGCAGAACAGCGCCTTGACAGAGATAGTCTTCACCAACTCAATCCCTTACAACGGAGGCTGCCCAAAGGTGAAGCAGCTCTCCATAGCGCCCCTCATAGCACGCACCATACGCTGCCTGCTCGACAACGAGAGCATCTCCAGCCAGTACCTCATCTGACCAAACCGAGGGGTTGGCTTTCAGCGAGGTTTCTCCCGCCATGGCAAAGTGAACTGTGTTCCCTTAGCTCATTTGGCTTAACCGAAACGTGGCTTTCAGCGAGGTTTCTCCCGCCATGGCAAAGTGAACTGTGTTCCCTTTGCTCATTTGGCT
>JAJPYQ010000043.1:0-12230 GCA_021204865.1 Prevotellaceae bacterium
CGTCTCTCAACACTCGCACCTGAAACGAGCGCGTCTACCATTCCGCCACCTGGGCAACGCTTTATTAAAGGCATTCAATCCCAGCCCTCGGGCTGAGCCTTCCCGCACAAAGCGGGGCAACTCCCCTGAGTTGCGAGCGCAAAGTTAGCATATTTAGCCTTACCTCCAAAGAATTAAGAGGGAAAATGCTTAAGCGGGGGCAAAGCTTTTCAGCACATACGGCTTCGGTAGTCCTCGTAGGTGAACTGGCGGAGGGTGTCAAGCGTGCCGTCAAGGCGGAGGATGGCGAGCGAGGGGTGGTGTATGCCGTTGAACATAGTGGTCTTCACAGTAGTGTAGTGTATCATGTCCTCGAAGACGACGTGGTCGCCTATGCTGAGAGGCTTGGGGAAGCGCCAGCAGCCAAGGAAGTCGCCGCTAAGGCAGCTGTTGCCCCCAAGGCGGTAGACGCAAGGCTCGAGGGGATGCTCCGAGCAGTAACTGGGGCTAAGTGTCTCAGCCCCCCGCACGGCAGGCTGGTAAGGCATCTCAAGGCAGTCGGGCATGTGGCAGGTGAAGCTTACGTCGAGGATGGCGGTGCGTATGCCTTTGTTCTCCACTATGTCCACGACCGAGGCGACCAGCGTGCCCGTCTGCCAAGCGAAAGCCGAGCCAGGCTCAAGCACGACGTGCAGCCAAGGGTAGCGGGAGCGTATACCTTTTATTATATATATAAGCAAGCCGACGTTATAGTCCTTTCGGGTCATCAGGTGTCCGCCGCCAAGGTTGAGCCACTTAATGTCCCTGAAGTAGCGGGAGAACTTCGCCTCGATGTGCGCAAGGGTGCGCTGAAGGGCTTCGGCAGAGCTTTCGCAATGGCAGTGGCAATGCAGTCCTTCCACGCCCTCAGGGAGCTTATCAGGGAGCTGGTCGGCAAGGATGCCAAAGCGGCTGCCCGGGGCGCAGGGGTTGTAAAGCTCAGTCTCTATCTCGCTGTACTCGGGGTTAATGCGCAAGCCGCAAGAGACTGGGCGCTTGCTTTGCCTGAGCAAGGGGTAGAAGCGCTCGTACTGCGAAAGGCTGTTGAACGTGACCGACTGGCTGCATTCAAGGACTGAGGGGAACGTGTCCTCCGTGTAGGCAGGCGAGTAAGTGTGGGCTGGACTGCCAAGCTCCTCGAGGGCAAGGCGAGCCTCGTAAGGGCTGCTTGCGCTTGCCCCGAAGCCGTACTCACGAAGGATGGGGAACACCCGCCACAGGGCAAACGCCTTGAACGAGACGATAATCTCAGCGCCGCTCTCACGGGCAACCTCCCTGATGAGCGAGAGGTTGCGCCTGAGCAGCTTCTCCTCCACGATGTAGCAGGGCGTCCTCAGCGGCATCAATACACCAGCTTCACGTTGTCCACCCACATCGTGTTGCCCGGGCTGCCTATGTACGCTCCCCCGTGGCTGCTGTTGAAGAAGACGATGATGTGCGTCGGCGTCTCGTCCTCGTCAGCCCATCCGTCCTCTGTCACCATCACCATCTTGCCCTTGCTGTTCTTGGCGTAGTAGACCCGCTCGCTGTACTCGTTCTCCAGCTCCATATAGCTGCGGTAGGCGGAAGTGCCTATGATGTTGCCGTAGTGGATGTCGAAGGTCGCACCGTTAGTCCAGTCCGTGTCCTGCGTGAAGCGCTTCCACATCGTGCCTACACGTGTGGCGTGGATGTTGCCGCTGCTGTCCTCCCAGCGTTTCTGAAGCAGTACGAGCGCCTCGCAGTAGTCCTTGCCCGGGATGGGCTTGTTCTTGCTGAAGCCCGTCTCACGTATGCGCTGCTCCGCGTCGCTTAGCTTCACCTTGTAGTCGAACATGATGGCTTTCGGGCGTTTGGTGAAGGGGATGCCTGCGTCCATCTTGCTCATCGGGTTCGAGCTGCTTGTGATAGGCTCTTCCATCTGCCCGAGGAACAGGCTGCCAGCCGCGATGACGGAGATGTTGACTATGCCCACAGCCTTGCACGTCACCTCGTGCGTGAGCAGCTTGACGCACTTGCCGCTGCCCCTAACCTCGGGGTAGACGCTCACGTTGCTCTTCACCACGCCTGCCACCTTGGCGTAGACGTTGCTCGTCGCCCAAGGGCTGCCGCCCTGGTTAGTGTAGGGAGTGTTCTGCGGCCACACCTGCGTGGGTCCCACCTCGTAGAGCAGCACGGACTTGCCGCCCACAAGGACGCTCTCCTTGACGGTGCGCTCCACCCAGTTCTCGAAGTCTCCGAAGTTGAGCAGTTGCTCCTGCGCCTGCGCGCTTAAGCCAGCGGCTGCGAGCAGGGCGATGATAAGTAGTTTCTTCATGTCTTTATCAGTGTTTGTTGTCAGAATGCCTCGTTAATGTTGAACACCACGCCCGGCTTGTTCTTGGTGAAGCCGAAGTCGAGGCGTATGTTCACCCTCTGCTTGAACTCCCACCTCGCCCCAACGCCGTAGTTGGGCAAGGTGTGGCGCATGTTTATCTCGTCGAAGGCGGGGAACACGTTGGCAGCCCCGGCGAAGGCGACTACCCCTAAGCGGTGTGGTAGCCGTTGCCTTATCTCCACCTGCGCCTCGATGATGTTGCGGTCGCGGTAGCGCCCCTCGTAGTAGCCCCGCATGCGGTTCGTCGTCTCTGCCACGAGGGCGAGCATAGTCCAAGGCACGTTGTCTCCGAAGTTGAAGAGGCTGTGGTACTCGGCGGCGAAGACTGCCGACCGCCACAAGGGGTGGTACGTTGAGAAGGTCACGTCGGTGGCGTTGAAGTAGTACTTGTTGGCGAACTTGGGGTAGAAGAGCTGCTCTGCCCTTAGGTACTGCCCACGGTAGGCGTTCGTGCTGACGTCACGCGAGTCGTAGTTCAGGGCAACGCCTGCCCCCACTGCCGCCACGCTCTCCCTCTGCCCCCCGATGAGCTCGGGGTTCGTGAACTCGTAGGTATGCGTGTAGTCCACGTTCAGGAGGAAGCCGAGGTAGAGGTCCTTGGCGATGCGGAAGAGGTAGTCGGGCTTGAACTGCAGCTTAATCTGCTTATACCTCCCCTTCGTCACGTCGTTGATGCCGTGGTCGTAGCCTATGCCCCAGAAGTCCATCGGCGTGTTGGAGACCTTCAGGCGGTAGTTCCAGCGGCTTCGGTCTCGCTTCATATAGTTCGTCCCCCTCACCTCGACTGCTATGATCGCCTTCACGCTCACCATTGCCATCACCGAGAGCGAGCTGCGGCGCAGCAGGCTGTCCGAGGGATCCCACGAGTAGAGCCCCGATACGCCGCCTCCGATGCCGAAGGAGGTTGTGGTGCCGTAGTAGGGGCCGCCCACCACGCTGCAGTCGAAGCGCTTGTCGCTCTCCTTGTTGCTGTTGCGGAAGTAGTTGAGCACCGCCGGCAACACGCCTTTCCTCGCCCTCGCCACCGTGTCGGGCGGGGAGGACAGCGTGTCTTCCTGGGCTTCCGCGAAGGCGGGGAGAGCCGCGAGGCAGCAGAGCAGAAGCGTCAGCTTAAGGCGTAAGGTAGCGGTCACGGGGACAAAGGTAGTGAATAAAGTGGCACGCGCAAAGCGTCGCCGTTGCGCCTGTTATACAGAAGCCGTGGTCCCTCCGATACCAGCGCCGTGGTCCCTCCGATACCGGCGCCGTGGTCCACTCGGCGAGGGTGCCGTACACCTGCTAACAAGCACCTCCATTGAGGTGCTAACAAGCACCTCGGTTGAGGTGCTAACAAGCACCTCCGTTTAGGTGCTAACAAGCAGGTGTACGGAGGTGCTAACAAGCAGGTGCATGACACCTACGCTTAGGCTTAACGGCGACTGCCTCTGAGCTTCAACGCAAGGCACGAAGAAGAGGGAGGCGCCGCCCGCTGTGGGCTGCGCCTCCCTCTTATGCCTTGCCTGTCTCGGATTAGTTCTTGAAGAAGCCCTTCACCTCCTCGTTGGGCACCATCTTCGTGTTGAAGACGTAAGCCCCCGTCTTCGGGCTTCTCTCCATCTTGATCACTCTGGTGAAGCCACGCCCGTCCGTCTTGCCGGTGTGCAGGGTGGCCACTGTTTTCTTTGCCATATCGCTCTATCCTTTGCTTACTTTATTTCCTTGTGAACGGTCACGCGCCTGAGTATTGGGTTGTACTTCTTCAGCTCGAGGCGCTCGGGCGTGTTCTTGCGGTTCTTCGTGGTGATGTAGCGCGAGGTGCCCGGCAGCCCGCTCTGCTTCATCTCGGTGCACTCGAGTATCACCTGCACCCTGTTTCCCTTTGTCTTCTTTGCCATGGCTAAGCTCCTTTTATCCTATTACCTTTATCTCGTTCCACTTGCAGTAGCCCTTCTCGACGGCCTTCGTCAGGGCGGCGTCCAGGCCTATCTTGTTGATGAGGCGCAGGCCGTTGGCAGTGAGCTTGAGGCTTATCCAGCAGTCCTCCTCTACGTAGTAGAACTTCTTCGTGAACAGATTAATGTCGAAGCGGCGCTTCGTGCGGTGCTTCGAGTGGGAGACCCAGTTACCTCTGCCGGGCTTCTTCCCTGTGATTTGACAAATACGTGGCATCTCTCTTATCCTTATCTTAGTTCTTTTCCTTGGCTTTATGTCAGTGACGGGCGCAAAGGTAGGGCTTTTCCCCTTTGCCTCCAAAGACTTTGAGGGCTTTTTTATCCTTCAGCCCACGCTGACGCGGCTGTAAGCCTGACAGTCGAGCGGGCAGAGCTTGCCGTCGAGGTACTTGTAGTAGCCTGCTATGGCTATCATCGCTGCGTTGTCGGTGGTGTAGCTGAACCGGGGGATGAACGTCTTCCACCCGTACCGCTCGGCGTGCTCAAGGAAGGCCTGCCGCAAGCCCGTGTTGGCGCTCACGCCTCCAGCCACCGCCACCTGCCTTATGCCTAAATCCTTGGCGGCGAGGCGCAGCTTCTTCATCAGTATCTCCACCACCGTCCTCTCCAGCGAGGCGGCAAGGTCGCACTTGTGGCGCTCGATGAAGTCTGCGTCCTGCCTCACCCACTCCCTCAGGCTGTAGAGGAAGGAGGTCTTAAGGCCCGAGAAGCTGTAGTCGTAGCCCCCGATGTTGGGCTTCGAGAAGTGGAAGGCTTCGGGGTTGCCCTCACGTGCGAGGCGGTCAATAATCGGTCCGCCCGGGTAGCCCAAGCCCATCACCTTCGAGCACTTGTCTATAGCCTCCCCCGCCGCGTCGTCGATGGTCTGCCCCACTATCTCCATGTCGTTGTACGCCCTCACGAGCACTATCTGCGAGTTGCCGCCGCTCACCAAGAGGCAGAGGAAGGGGAACGTGGGCTGCTCGGTGTCGTCGCCTTCAGTCCTTATGAAGTGGGCGAGGATGTGCCCGTGCAGGTGGTTGACGTCCACAAGCGGAATGCCCAGCGACACCGACAAGCCCTTGGCGAACGACACGCCAACGAGCAACGAACCCATAAGCCCAGGCCCACGGGTGAACGCCACTGCCTTGAGCCCCTCAAGCCCAACGCCTGCCCTCTTCAATGCCTGGTCAACCACGGGCACGATGTTCTGCTGGTGAGCCCTCGAGGCAAGCTCAGGCACCACACCGCCGTAAGCCCTGTGCACCTCCTGCGAGGCCGTCACGTTGCTCAGCAGTATGCCGTCCCTTATCACCGCCGCACTCGTGTCGTCGCAGCTGCTCTCAATGCCCAGGATAACAACGTCTTTCCGCATCCGTTCCTGCCTTAATCAGTGGGTGATTATCTCCACCCCGTTCTCCGTCATCAGGTAGGTGTGCTCCCACTGCGCACTTGGCTCGTCGTCGGCAGTCAGCACTGTCCAGCCCGTGGGGTCGTCAGCGTCGATGCACACCTCCCAATGCCCCATGTTAATCATCGGCTCGATGGTGAACGTCATTCCGGGGACAAGCAGCATGCCAGTGCCTCTGTGCCCGTAATGCTCCACGTCAGGCGGCTCGTGGAACTGCAAGCCCACACCGTGCCCGCAGAGGTCTCTGACCACAGAGAAATGGTGCTTATGGGCGAGCTTCGCAATTGCGTTGCCCACATCGCCCACGAAGACGTAAGGCTCTCGGCACACCTCCTCACCAGCCTTAAGGCACTGCCACGCCACGTCGACAAGCTCCTGCCACCTCGGCTCCGTCTCTCCGCCAATCACGAACATACGGCTCGCGTCAGCATAGTAGCCTCCGAGGATGGTGGTGCAGTCCACATTGATTATGTCTCCCTCCTGCAATACATCGAAGGCGGAAGGCACACCGTGGCAAACCACATCGTTGACGCTTGTGCAGCAGCTGTTCGGGAAGCCCTCATAGCCAAGCGGAGCGGGCGTGCCCCCGTGCTTGGTGGTGTAGTCGTACACCAGTTTGTCTATCTCAAGCGTGGACATCCCTGCCCGTATTCTCTCCTCCACACAGTCCAACACAGCGGTGTTCAGCTCGCCTGCCTTGCGTATGCCCGCTATCTGTGCGGGGGTCTTTATCAAGTCACGGCTCGGCACCTGCTTCCCTCTCTCCTGAATAGCCAGTATACGCCTGTCCATCTCCGTCAAGGGCTGCCCTTCAGGCACAATCCACGTAGGCTTCCTTAAGCGCACGACTATGTTTGGGAGTTATTTCTTGCGTGCGGAACGGGCTTTGGCAATGTAGCCAAGAGCCTCCTTGCACTTGTCGGTGACATACTGCCAGTCGCCCGCCTTCACCTTGTCCTTGGGGAACAGCTTTGAGCCCATACCCACGCAGTAAACGCCTGCGTTCACCCATGCTGTCAAGTTCTCCTCGGTAGGCGACACTCCACCCGTCACCATGATCTTGCTCCAAGGGCAAGGCGCCATCATCCCCTTCACGAAGGCAGGACCGTACACATCGCCGGGGAACACCTTCGTCAGGTCACACCCCGTCTCCTGCGCCTTGCCTATCTCGCTCACACTGCCGCAGCCAGGGCAGTAGGGAATGAGCCTGCGGTTGCACACAACGGACACGTCGGGATTGAAGAGCGGACCCACCACGAAGCATGCGCCAAGCTGTATGTAAAGGGCTGCCGTCGGGGCGTCTACCACACTGCCCACGCCCATGGCGAGCTCGGGGCACTCGGTCTGGGCGAACTTCACGCAGTCGGCAAACACCTCGTGGGCAAAGTCCCCGCGGTTGGTGAACTCGAAAGCTCTCACACCGCCCTCGTAGCACGCCCGTATCACAGCCTTTGCCACCTCGCTGTCCTTGTGGTAGAAGACTGGCACCATGCCCGTCTCCCCTATCTTCTGCATCACAGCAATCTTGTCAAACTTAGCCATATTCTAATTCTTTAGTTAACGTTGAACCCTTCCGTTGGCAGCACCGCCAGCCAGTGCCTCCACCTCGGCAGCCGACACCATGTTCACGTCGCCCGGTATAGTATGCTTCAGTGCACTTGCAGCCACGGCAAACTCCAATGCCTCAGCCTGTGTCGGCTTAGTCAGCAAGCCGTGGATAATGCCACCCGAGAAGCTGTCGCCTCCTCCCACACGGTCTATGATGGGGTTGATGTCGTAGCGCTTGCTCACGTAGAACTCCTTGCCGTCGTATATCATCGCCTTCCAGCCGTTGTGCGTGGCGGAGAAGCTCTCCCTCAGGGTGCTGATGACATACTTGAAGCCGAACGTCTCTGCCATCCCCCTGAAGATGCCCTTGTAGCCCTCTGCGTCTGTGCTGCCTGCCTCCACGTCGCTGTCGGGCTTGAAGCCGAGGCAAAGCTCCGCGTCCTCCTCGTTGCCAATGCACACGTCAACGTACTGCATCAGGGGCTTCATCACGCTCTGAGCCTTCTCGCTCGTCCAAAGCTTCTTGCGGAAGTTCAGGTCGCAGCTCACCGTCACACCAGCCTTCTTGGCGGCTATGCAAGCCTGCCGCAGACACTCGGCAGAGGCATCGCTGATGGCGGGCGTTATGCCGCTCCAGTGGAACCAGTCCGCTCCTGCGAAAATCTTATCGAAGTCGAAGTCCTCGGGCTTGGCCTCTGCTATGCTGCTGCCCGCGCGGTCGTAGATGACCTTCGAGGGTCGCATTGAGGCGCCCGTCTCCAGATAGTAGATGCCCAGGCGGTTGCCGCCACGCGCGATGAAGTCGGTGTGCACTCCGAACTTGCGCAGGCTGTTAAGGGCAGCCTGGCCTATCTCGTGCTGGGGCAGCTTAGAAACGAAATATGCGTCGTGCCCGTAGTTGGCGCAGCTTACAGCCACGTTGGCCTCGCCTCCGCCGTAGTTCACGCACAGAGTGTCACTCTGCACGAACCTCGACTGCCCCGGGGTTGAGAGGCGGAGCATAATCTCGCCCATAGTCACAATCTTTGCCATAGTATCTTGAGTTGGTTCATTTATCGTTCACGCAAATTTACGCATTATCCGCCAAAGAGTGGGCGGCAAGGCACAAAAAAGTTATGCCACATATATAATAAAGGGTATAGCTATCCCACCCTTCACTCCTGCCACGCAACCAATTTTTTCCGCGTTATTTTGCTCGCTTGAGAAAGTTTCCCTAAGTTTGCAGTATGATGTGCAAGAGAGAACCAATCCTTAAATCCGAATAATCTTATATGGAAACAGAAAATCTTTCGGGCTTGAAGCGCGAGAACTTCCAAGCCACAGTGCAAGGCAAACAGACCGACCTCTACACTCTCCGCAACGAGAACGGCATGCAGGTGGACATCACTAACTACGGTGGAGCCCTGGTCTCCATCATGGTGCCCGACCGCAACGGGCAGTACACCAACGTGGTGCAGGGACACGACACCATCCAAGGGGTGATCAACTCGCCTGAGCCTTTCCTCTCCACCCTCATCGGGCGCTACGGCAACCGCATCTGCAAGGGTACGTACACGATGAACGGAAAGGAATACCACCTCGCCATCAACAACGGCCCCAACCACCTGCACGGAGGCCCTACGGGCTGCCACGCCCGCGTGTGGGACGCTGAGGCGGTGAACAACAACGAGCTGATACTGCGCTACACCTTCGCCTACTACGAGGAAGGCTACCCTGGCGAGCTTAAGATGGCAGTGCGCTACTTCCTCTCCGACGACAACGAGCTGGTGATAGACTACCGCGGCACGACGAACAAGAAGACCATCGTCAATATGACCAGCCACGGCTTCTTCTCCCTCGCTGGCATCGCCAACCCCACTCCCTCAGCCGAGAACGTGATACTGCACATCAACGCAGACTTCTACATCCCCATCGACGACACCTCAATCCCGACGGGCGAGATACTCAAGGTGGACGGCACACCCTTCGACTTCCGCACCCCCAAGCCCGTCGGGCAGGACATCAACGCCGACTGCGAGCAGATACGCAACGGGGCGGGCTACGACCATTGCTTCGTGCTCAACAAGCGAGAGCCTAACGAGATAACCCTCGCGGCAAGCATGGTGGAGCCAGTGAGCGGCAGGACGATGGAGGTGTACACCACCGAGCCGGGCGTGCAGTTCTACAGCGACAACTGGGCAGACGGATACCCAGGGCAGAACGGAGCCACGTTCCCCAGAAGGAGCGCCCTCTGCTTCGAGGCGCAGCACTTCCCCGACTCGCCCAACCGCCCCTACTTCCCGCCCGTGGTGCTTAAGCCCGACAGCATCTACAAGCAGAAGACCATATACAAGTTCGGTGTCTCTGACTAAAGCAAGCCTTAACCCTTAACTTACATAACCTACAAGACTAAGACAATGAGCCAGAACAAACCAAAACGCAACTGGATAGCCATCATCACGATGTTCTTCATCTTTGCGATGATATCCTTTGTCACCAACATGGCAGCCCCCTTCGGCAACATCTGGGGCTTCACCTACGACTGGGCAAGCACCGCCGGCATGCTGATGAACTTCATCGCTTACCTCTTCATGGGCATACCCGCAGGCAACATGCTCATCAAATACGGCTACAAGAAGACCGCTCTCATAGCGCTGCTCGTGGGGGCGGTGGGACTGGGAGTGCAGCTGCTCTCGGGCATCGTGGGCGGCGGTGTGGCGATATGCACCATCGGAGGTGTAGTCACCTGCCTTAACCTTTTCATCTACCTGCTCGGGGCGCTCATCTGCGGCTTCTGCGTATGCATGCTCAACACCGTGGTCAACCCTATGCTTAACCTCCTTGGCGGTGGCGGCAACACGGGCAACCAGCTGATACAGGCAGGCGGCACGCTCAACTCGCTCTCAGCGACAGCCACCCCGTTCCTCGCAGGCTGGCTCGTTGGCACGCTGACGAAGGACTCCTTCCCCGACGTAGCACCACTCATCATCACGGGCATCTGCATCTTCCTCGCAGCCTTCGTCATTATATGCTTCATCAGGATAGAAGAGCCGCAGGGCGACATATCCAAGGTCACCTACGAGTACTCCCCGCTCGCCTTCCGCCACTGCCTGCTTGGCGTGATAGCCATCTTCTTCTACGTGGGCGTGGAGCAAGCCATCCCAAGCATGATGAACCAGTGGATAAGCCGCGAGAGCTTCGTGGGAGCCGCCACAGTGGCAGGCTCGCTTGCAGCAATATACTGGCTGCTGATGCTCGTGGGGCGCTTCGTCAGCACCTTCATCTCAGGGGTTGTATCCACACGGACACAAATGATAGTGGTCTCTGCTGTAGGCATTTGCCTTATCGTGGCTGCCATCTGCACTGGCGAGGTTACCACGACCCTGAACATCAACCTTGGCTTCATCAAGATAGAGAATGCCGAAGTGCCTCTCTCCTGCGTGTTCATCTTCCTAACAGGCATCTGCACCAGCATCATGTGGGGCGGCATCTTCAACCTCTCCACCGAGGGGCTGGGCAAGTACACCGCCAAGGCTTCGGGTCTGTTCATGACGATGGTTGTCGGCGGTGGCGTAATGCCCTTCATCCAAGACCTCGCCCTGCGCCCCGTGCTTGGCTACCTCGGCTCTTACTGGCTCATCGTGGCTATGCTTGCCTACATACTATATTATAGCCTGATAGGCTGCAAGAACGTGAACAAGGACATACCCGTGTATTAACCCATTAATCAAAGCATAAGTATGAAACTGACAATCGAAGACGTCAGAAGCCGCTTCATCAAGCACTTCGACGGCACAACAGGCAGCGTCTACGCCTCGCCCGGGCGTATCAACCTCATCGGAGAGCACACCGACTACAACAACGGCTACGTGTTCCCCGGGGCAGTGGAGCAGGGCATCATCGCAGAGCTTAAGCCCAACGGCACACGCACCGTGCAAGCCTACTCCATCGACCTCAAAGACCGCACAGAGTTCTCCCTCGACGACGAGAAGGGACCCTCCGCCACGTGGGCTCGCTACATCTTCGGCGTATGCCGCGAGATGATGGCTCTGGGCGTTCCCGTAGAGGGCTTCAACACGGCGTTCGCAGGCGACGTTCCCCTCGGGGCGGGCATGTCCTCGTCGGCAGCCCTTGAGAGCACCTACGCGTTCGCCCTCAACGACATGTTCGGCGGCAACAAGATAGAGAAGATGGAGCTCGCCCTCGTCGGGCAGCGCACCGAGCATAAGTACGTGGGCTGCAACTGCGGCATCATGGACCAGTTCGCAAGCGTCTTCGGCAAGAAGGGCTCGCTCATGCGCCTCGACTGCCGCAGCGGCGAGTATGCCTACTTCCCCTGGAACCCGAAGGGCTACAAGCTGATGCTCGTGAACAGCTGCGTGAAGCACGAGCTGGCAGGCTCTCCCTACAACGAGCGCCGCCTGTCCTGCGAGAAGGTGGCAGCCATCATCGGCAAGAGCCATCCCGAGGTCAAGTCCCTCAGGGACGCTGACATGAAGATGCTCGACGAGGTGAAGACTGAGATAACCGACGAGGAGTACCGCCGCGCGCGCTACGTCATCGGCGAGGTGCAGAGGGTGCTGACGGTCTGCGACGCCCTCGAGGCAGGCGACTACGAGACAGTGGGCAAGATGATGTACGAGACGCACTACGGCCTCAGCAAGGAGTACGAGGTAAGCTGCGAGGAGCTCGACTTCCTCAACGACGTGGCCAAGGAGGAGGGCGTGACCGGCTCACGCATAATGGGCGGAGGCTTCGGCGGCTGCACCATCAACCTCGTGGCGGACGAGCTTTACGACCACTTCAAGGAGGTGGTGAAGAAGCGCTTCGCCGAGAAGTACGGCAAGGAGCCTATCGTCATCGACGTGGTGGTGGGCGACGGCTCGCGCAAGCTCTGCTAAGCAAGCAACCTGAAAGATAACTCATTACGACAGAAGGGATGCCATTGGCGGTGTCCCTTCTGTCGTATCTGTGCCGAGAAGGGTACGGTTACTTTTCACAAAAGGGA
>JAJPYQ010000043.1:12330-17120 GCA_021204865.1 Prevotellaceae bacterium
GCGGCTGGTCACCGCGAAGAGGAGCGGCTGGTCACCGCGAAGAGGAGCGGCTGGTCACCGCGAAGAGGAGCGGCTGGTTGCCGCGAAGAGGAGCGGCTGACGAAAAAAAAGTGTAGCTGTGACACAACGATAAGCATATTTGGCTATATTTGTGATGTGAAACAATGCTTAACTACACTAACTACTCTAATATTATGGAACGTTTCATTAAACGCATCTCACTCTGCACGGCAGTAGCCGCCACGCTCGCGGCTTGCTCAGGGCAGCAACAGACAACAAGCCAGCTCACACAGTCGGGGCTGGACCCTCAGGACTTCGACACCACCTACGTCGACGACATCCAAGGGGAGAAGACCGTGGCACTCTACACCCTCACGAACTCGCAGGGGATGGAGGTGTGCGTCACTAACTTCGGCGGACGCGTGGTGTCCATCGTAGTGCCCGACAAGGACGGCAACCCGACGGACGTGGTGCTGGGCTACCCCACGGCGGCTGACTACTTCCCCGAGGTTCACCAGAGCGACTTCGGCTCGTCGGTAGGCCGTTACGCCAACCGCATCCAGAACGGCATACTGCCGCTGAACGGAGACACCATCCAACTGGCGCAGAACAACTACGGGCACTGCCTGCACGGCGGGCTGCACGGCTGGATGTACCAGGTGTACGACGCTGAGCAGCTGGACGACAGCACGCTCAAGCTCTCCCTCACCGCCCCCGACGGCGAGAACAACTTCCCAGGCACCGTTAAGGTGACGGTTACGATGAAGGTGACGGAAGAGAACGCCCTCGACATAACCTACGAGGGAGAGACGGACGCGCCAACAGTGCTGAACATGACCAACCACAGCTACTTCAACCTCAACGGCGACCCCACGCAGCCCATCACCAACTGCATTGCACAGATAAACGCAGACCGCTACACCCCGACGGACAGCACCTATATGACGACAGGCGAGATAGCCGACGTGGAAGGCACTCCATTCGACTTCCGCCAGCCTAAGGAGATAGGCACGGACTTCATCTGCGACACGCCTGCTCCCGAGCTGGTGGCTATAGAGGACGGGGAAGACCACACGGGCTACGACCACAACTGGGTGCTTAACACTTACCAGGACGGCAAGGGAGACGACACGCAGCCGTGCGCAACGGTCTACAGCCCCGTGACAGGCATCCAGCTGGATGTCTACACCAACGAGCCTGGCATACAGTTCTACACGGGCAACTTCCAGAACGGCACGGTTGTGGGCAAGAAAGGCATAGCGTACCCCAAGAACGCAGCCTTCTGCCTCGAGTCGCAGAAGTTCCCCGACACGCCTAACAAGCCCGACTGGCCATCGTGCCAGCTGAACCCCGGAGAGAAGTACCTGAGCCACTGCGTGTTCAAGTTCTCCATCCACGAAGACTGATAACCTTAGACTACTAACCATAACACAGATAAACACAATGAACTGGACATCAAATGAATTCGTTTGGCTGGACTGGGTGATACTTGCCCTTGGCATCATAGGCGTGGTATGGGCGGTCTGGCACGCAATCGAGAAGGACAAGCGGGCGCAGAAGGGCGCTGACTCTTCTGCCTACCTCTTCGGCAAGGGCGAGCCTTGGTACGTCATCGGCATGGCTATCTTCGCCGCAAACATAGGCTCAGAGCACCTCGTCGGCTTGGCTGGCACTGGGGCAAAGAGCGGCGTGGGAATGGCACACTGGGAGATGCAGGGCTGGATGATACTGATACTGGGCTGGCTCTTCGTCCCCTTCTATCAGCTGCTCATCAACAAGATGGGAAAGATAATAACCATGCCCGACTTCCTTAAGTTCCGCTACACCAAGGCTACAGGCTCGTGGCTGTCAATCATCACCCTTGTGGCTTACATACTGACCAAGGTGAGCGTGACGGCTTACACGGGCGGCATCTTCTTCGAGTTCCTGCTGGGCATACCCTTCTGGTACGGCGCTGTGGGACTTATTGTAATCACCTGCATCTTCACCGTCTTCGGCGGTATGAAGGGCGTGATGACGCTCTCCTCTGTGCAGACCCCGATACTCATCATCGGCTCGTTCCTCGTGCTCTTCCTCGGACTTGCTGCCCTCGGAGGCGGCAACGTGGGCAGCGGCTGGACAACGATGATGGACTACTGCGGCAAGCTGAACAACGGCTACGGCACCACGCATATGTTCCACTGGGACCCGGGCGACTCGATGTATCAGGAATACCCGGGCTTCGTGGTGTTCATAGGAGCTTCGATCATAGGCTTCTGGTACTGGTGCACCGACCAGCATATCGTGCAACGTGTGCTGGGGCAGCAGATAGGGCGTGAGGAGAACAAGGTGGTGATGGCACGCGCCCGCAGAGGCACCATCGCAGCCGGCTTCTTCAAGATACTGCCCTGCTTCATGTTCCTCATCCCCGGCATGGTTTGCGCCGCGCTTGCCTCGAGAGGCGACGTGCAGCTTGAGAACACCGACGCCGCCTTCGCCATAATGGTGAAGCACATACTGCCGGCAGGCGTTAAGGGCATCGTCACCATCGGCTTCGTCTGCGCACTGGTAGCCTCACTGGCAGCCTTCTTCAACAGCTGCGCCACACTGTTCACCGAGGACTTCTACAAGCCCCTGAAGAAAGGAAAGAGCGAGGCGCACTACGTGCTGGTAGGACGTATCGCCACCGTGGTTGTCGTGGTGCTTGGCTTCCTTTGGATACCAGTGATGATGAGCCTCGGCAGCCTCTACGACTACCTGCAAGGCATACAGTCGCTGCTCGCGCCGGCTATGGTCTCTGTGTTCGCCCTCGGCATCTTCAGCAAGCGCATTACCCCGAAGGCAGGCGAATGGGGCATGGTCGGCGGCTTCATAATCGGCATGCTCCGACTGATAACAAACGTGATAACCGACACTGGCAAAGCCCCGATGAGCGGCGCTTTCTGGGACTGCACACGCTGGTTCTGGCACACCAACTGGCTGGTGTTCGAGTGCTGGCTGCTGGTGTTCATCATTGTCATGATGTTCGTGGTCTCCGCGTTCACCGCTAAGCCGTCGCAGGCGCAGATAGAGGCCATCACGTTCACGAAGGACTACAAGAAGACAATACGCGAGAGCTTCGGTGTCTGGGACATCGTAGGCACGCTCGTCGTCGTAGGCCTCTGCGCCGCCTTCTACTGGTACTTCTGGTAGACCCCTACCCTCTTTGCTGAGCACAGCATACATTATAATATATAAGGAATGAAGAACTACAAAGGACAAGAGAGACTTAACCTGAGCAACCTGCCTAAAGCCAGCGAGCTGCCAAGGCAAGAGAGCCTGTACTACACAAGCAACCCCCGCTTCTACGTGGCTGTGGACTGCATCATCTTCGGCTACTTCGACGGACACCTGAAGGTGCTGCTCCAGAAGCGCGACTTCGAGCCCTTCTCCGGCGAGATGAGCGTGCAGGGAGGCTTTGTGCAGGAGGGCGAGGACATCGACGAGGCAGCTCTGCGGGTGCTTTGCGAGCGCACTGGCATCAGGCAAGTGGGCATAACGCAGGTAGGAGCCTTCGGCGAGGTGGACAGAGACCCCGGGGCGCGCGTCATCTCCATAGCATACACCTGCCTGATAGACAGCAATATGTGCGACGAGGAGGTGGTCGAGCAGCACCACGGGCAGTGGGCTGACATAGACGCCCTCCCGCCCCTTCACTTCGGGCACGGCGAGATGGTGCGCCAGGCTCTCTCGCAGCTCAGGGGCAACATGGGCAGAAAACCCGTTTGCTTCCATCTCCTGCCCCCGCTCTTCACCCTTACGCAGATGCAGAAGGTGTACGAGGCGGTGCTGGGCGAGAAGCTCGACAAGCGCAACTTCCGCAAGCGCATCGCCGACATGCCCTTCATTGAGAAGACAATGCTCATCGACAAGAAGCACAGCAAGAGAGGAGCGGTGTACTATATGTACAACGAGGACAGATTCAAACTGATAAACAAATTCAAAGTATAAGCATTATGTTAGAAGACCTGAAAAAGAAAGTGTTCAAAGCCAACCTCGACCTGGTGAAGCAGGGCTTGGTCATCTTCACCTGGGGCAACGTCAGCGGCATCGACCGCGAGAAGGGGCTAATGGTGATTAAGCCAAGCGGAGTGGACTACGACGTCATGCGCCCCGAGGACATGGTGGTGGTCGACCTACAGTCGGGAGGCGTGGTGGAGGGCGTATTGAACCCCTCCAGCGACACGCCAACGCACCTCGTCCTCTACAAGGCGTTCCCGAACATCAAAGGCGTGGTGCACACGCACAGCACCTACGCCACGGCGTTCGCGCAGGCGGGAGTGGACATACCCAACATCGGCACCACCCACGCCGACTACTTCTACCAGAACATACCCTGCACCCGCGACATGACAGAGACAGAGGTAAAGGGGCAGTATGAGCTGGAGACGGGCAACGTCATCGTGGACGAGATACTCAACATCCGCAAGATCAACCCCGACCACACGCCAGCCGTCCTGGTGAAGAACCACGGCCCCTTCAGCTGGGGCACAAGCCCAGCCAACGCGGTCTACAACGCCAAGGTGATGGAGCAGTGCGCCAAGATGGCGTTCATCGCACTCTCGGTCAACCCCGACCTGACTATGAACCCCCTGCTCATCGAGAAGCACTACATGCGCAAGCACGGGCCCAACGCCTACTACGGGCAGAAAGGGCAGCAGCATTAAGCATGCGGGGGGCGAGCAAAGAAAGAACCCCTTCGTGGCTTCCTTCCCGGGCGGAGGTATTACCCCCTTCGCAAAAGGGGTGTAGACCCCCTTCGCGAAAGGGGT
>JAJPYQ010000043.1:17220-85312 GCA_021204865.1 Prevotellaceae bacterium
GTAGACCCTCTTCCCCAAAGGGGTGTAGACCTCTTTCCCAAAAGGGGTGTAGACCCTCTTCCCCAAAGGGGTGTAGACCTCTTTCCCAAAAGGGGTGTAGACCTCTTTCGCGGCTATCTTTAGCCGCCTGAAACACAAACAAACACAGAGATCAATATACAAACATTACCAACCAATTAAATTTAATTACTATGTACGAGAACTTTGAAATCTGGTGGGTGACTGGCGCACAGTTGCTCTACGGTGGTGAGACAGTGAAGATCGTGGACGGACACTCGCAGGAGATGGTAGCCGGACTTAACGCAAGCGGCAACATCCCAGTCAAGATTGTCTACAAAGGCACAGCCAACAGCTCCAAGGAAGTGGAGACCGTCATGAAGGCTGCCAACAACGACGAGAAATGCATCGGCATCATCACCTGGATGCACACCTTCTCGCCAGCCAAGATGTGGATAAAGGGCTTGCAGGCCCTGCAGAAGCCCCTTCTGCACTTCCACACCCAGTACAACAAGGAGATACCCTGGGACACGATGGACATGGACTTCATGAACCTCAACCAGAGCGCACACGGCGACCGTGAGTTCGGACACATCTGCGCCCACCTGCGCAAGCCACGCAAGGTGGTGAGCGGCTACTGGAAGGAGGAGAAGCCACAGAAAGCCATCGCCGTGTGGGCAAGGGTAGCAGCCGCTTGGGCTGACGCTCACGACATGCGCATCCTGCGCTTCGGAGACCAGATGAACAACGTGGCTGTGACCGACGGCGACAAGGTGGAGGCTGAGGTGCGCCTGGGCTACCACGTGGACTACTACCCCGTGAGCTCGCTGATGGAGTACTACAAGAAGGTGACCGACCAGGAGATAGACGAGCTGGTGGCTGAGTACAAGAAGCTCTACACCATCAAGATAGACGAGTCGGGCGAGCAGGTCTACTGGGAGAAGGTCAGGAACAGCGCCAAGGCGGAGATAGCCCTGCGCCGCGTGCTGAAGGACGAGGGAGCGAAGGGCTTCACCACCAACTTCGACGACCTTGGCGGAGCTGACATCGACGACCCCAAGTTCCTCGGCTTCGACCAGATACCGGGACTTGCCTCGCAGCGTCTGATGGCAGAGGGCTACGGCTTCGGTGCTGAGGGCGACTGGAAGACTGCCGCTCTCTACCGCACCGTGTGGTTCATGACGCAGGGAATGGGCAAGGGCTGCTCCTTCCTCGAGGACTACACCCTTAACTTCGACGGCGACCAGAGCGCCATCCTTCAGTCGCACATGCTGGAGGTATGCCCGCTCATAGCAGCCAACAAGCCGCGCCTTGAGGTTCACTTCCTCGGCATCGGCATACGCAAGAGCCAGACTGCCCGCCTCGTGTTCGACAGCAAGACAGGCGACGGCGTGACAGCCACTGTCATCGACCTCGGCAACCGCTTCCGCCTCATCGTGAACGACGTGAAGTGCATCGCACCGAAGCCACTGCCTAAGCTTCCTGTCGCAAACGCCCTCTGGATACCGCAGCCTAACTTCGAGGTAGGCACCGAGGCCTGGATACTCTGCGGCGGCACTCACCACAGCGCCCTGTCCTACGACATCAGCCCCGAGTTCTGGGAAGACTACGCCGAGATAGCCGGCATAGAGATGGTGCACATCAACAAGGACACCACCGTCAGCGGCATCAAGCACGACCTGCGCGTGGGCGAGGTATACTATATGTTGAACCGCTCCGTTCTGATGTAAGCCATGGACCCCAAGACAACCATAACATCAGGCAAAGCCATACTCGGCATCGAGTTCGGCTCTACCAGGATTAAGGCGGTCCTCATCGACCAGGAGAACAAACCCATCGCACAGGGCAGCCACACGTGGGAGAACCAGCTGGTGGACGGACTCTGGACCTACAGCATCCCCGCCATCTGGTTCGGACTGCAAGACTGCTACGCCGACCTGCGCAAGAACGTGCTCGAGAAGTATGAGGTGGAGATCGAGACACTCGCTGCCATCGGCATCAGCGCGATGATGCACGGCTACATGGCGTTCAACAAGGAGCAGAGGATACTCGTGCCCTTCCGCACCTGGCGCAACACCAACACCGGCAAGGCGGCTGCCGAGCTCTCCAAGCTCTTCAACTACAACATACCCCTGCGCTGGAGCATCTCGCACCTCTACCAGTGCATACTCGACAACGAGGAGCACGTCAAGGACATCGACTTCCTCACCACACTCGCGGGCTACGTGCATTGGCAGATAACGGGAGAGAAGGTGATCGGCGTGGGCGACGCATCCGGCATCATCCCCGTCGACCCCGCCACCAAGACCTACGACGCGACGATGGTTGACAAGTTCGACAAGCTGGTAGCACCCAAGAAATATCCCTGGAAGCTGCTCGACATACTGCCCAAGTCGCTCAACGCAGGCGAGAACGCGGGCTTCCTCACCCCCGACGGAGCAACGAAGCTCGACATATCGGGCCACCTGAAGGCTGGCATACCAGTCTGCCCGCCTGAGGGCGACGCAGGCACAGGCATGGCTGCCACCAACTCCGTCAAGCAGCGCACTGGCAACGTCTCCGCCGGCACTTCCTCGTTCTCCATGATTGTGCTGGAGAAGGAACTGAGCAAGCCCTACGAGACCATCGACATGGTGACCACCCCCGACGGCTCGCTGGTGGCTATGGTGCACTGCAACAACTGCACGTCCGACATCAACGCCTGGGTGAAGATCTTCAAGGAGTTCATGGAACTGACGGGGCAGGAGGTAAGCATGCCTAAGCTCTATGCCGACCTCTTCAACGTCGCGATGAAGGGCGACCCCGACTGCGGCGGCCTCATCTCCTACAACTACGTCAGCGGCGAGCCTGTCACAGGTCTTGACGACGGTCGCCCCCTCTTCATACGCTCCGCCAACGACAAGTTCAACCTCGCCAACTTCATGCGCACACACCTCTACGGAGCCATCGGCGTGCTGAAGGTGGGCAACGACATCCTGCTCAAGGAGGAGAAGATCAAGGTGGACCGCATCACTGGCCACGGAGGCTACTTCACCACACCAGGCGTGGGGCAGCGCATGCTGGCTGCCGCGCTCAACTCACCCATCTCCGTCATGGAGACAGCCGGAGAGGGCGGAGCGTGGGGCATTGCCCTGCTCGCCTCCTACGTGGTGAACAACCCCGACAAGCGCAACCTCGCCGACTGGCTGGACAAGATGGTCTTCGCAGGCAACGCCGGCAAGGAGGTCATCCCAACGCCAGAGGACGTGGCTGGCTTCGACAAGTATCTGGAGAACTACAAGCGCGGCCTGACCATCGAGAAGGCTGCCGTGAAGGCTAAGAAGTAAGGAGGAACGCGTCATGGCTAATTCTATTGAGACACTTAACAAAGCCGCCAACAACATCCGCATCCTCGCCGCAAGCGCGGTGGAGAAGGCTAAGAGCGGCCACCCCGGCGGCGCTATGGGCGGCGCTGACTTCATCAACGTGCTCTACAGCGAGTACCTCCAGTTCGACCCCGACCAACCCGCTTGGGTGGGGCGCGACCGCTTCTTCCTCGACCCCGGGCACATGGCTCCAATGCTCTACAGCCAACTCTGCCTCATCGGCAAGTACTCACTTGATGAGCTTGCCAACCTCCGACAGTGGGGCTCTCCCACCACGGGGCATCCTGAGTTCGAGGTGGCACGTGGCATAGAGAACACCTCCGGTCCGCTCGGACAAGGGCACTGCTTCGCCGTCGGGGCAGCCATCGCTGCCAAGTTCCTCGCGGCGCACACTGGCAACCCCACCTTCCAGAAGGAGACCATCTACGCCTACATCTCCGACGGAGGAGTGCAGGAGGAGATCTCGCAGGGAGCGGCCCGCATAGCCGCCACCCTTGGACTGGACAACCTCATCATGTTCTACGACAGCAACGACATACAGCTCTCCACCGAGACTGCCGAGGTGATGACGGAGAACACAGGCGACAAGTACCGCGCTCTGGGCTGGGAAGTCATAGAGATCAACGGCAACGACGCTGCCGAGATACGCTGCGCCCTCGACAAGGCCAAGCAGGTCACCAGCAAGCCCACCCTCATCATAGGCAAGTGCGTGATGGGCAAGGGCGCGCTCAAGGCCGACGGCACAAGCTACGAGCGCAACTGCAAGACGCACGGCGCTCCCCTCGGAGGCGACGCTTACGTCAACACCGTCAAGAACCTTGGAGGCGACCCCGAGAACCCCTTCCAGATCTTCCCTGAGGTGCAGCAGATGTACAACAACCGCCTGGGTGAGCTGCGGCAGATCACTGCACAACGTCACGCGGAGGAGCAGCAGTGGGCCAAGCAGAACCCTGAGCAGGCAAAGGCTCAGGACGAGTGGTTCAGCGGCAACGCCCCCAAGATAGACTGGAGCCGGTGCGCGCAGAAGGACAACGACGCCACACGCAACGCAAGCTCCGCCTGCCTCGCGCAGCTCGCACAGCAAGTGCCCAACATGATATGCGCAAGCGCCGACCTCTCCAACAGCGACAAGACCGACGGCTTCCTCAAGCAGACCCACGCCCTCAAGGCGGGCGACTTCAGCGGAGCCTTCCTGCAGGCAGGCGTGGCGGAACTCACGATGGCTTGCTGCTGCATAGGCATGGCACTCCACGGGGGCGTTATACCCGCCTGCGGCACGTTCTTCGTGTTCAGCGACTATATGAAGCCCGCCGTGCGCATGGCTGCCCTCATGGAGCTGCCCGTCAAGTTCATCTGGACACACGACGCCTTCCGCGTGGGAGAGGACGGACCCACCCACGAACCCGTGGAGCAGGAGGCGCAGATACGCCTCATGGAGAAGCTCAAGAACCACCACGGGCGGAACTCCATGCTCGTGCTAAGGCCCGCAGACGCACGGGAGACAACCGTCGCCTGGGCTATGGCTATGGAGAACACCTGCACCCCCTCCGCCCTCATACTCAGCCGCCAGAACATCAACAACCTGCCCGAGGGCAACGACTACGAGCTGGCACGCAAGGGAGGCTACGTGGTCAGCGGCAGCGACGCAGAGCCCGACGTGGTGCTCGTCGCAACAGGCTCTGAGGTGGCTACGCTGGTCAGTGGAGCTGAGCTGCTCAGGAAGGACGGCGTCAAGGTGCGCATAGTCAGCGTCCCAAGCGAGGGACTGTTCCGCAGCCAGACTGCCGACTACCAGCAGAGCGTCGTACCCACAGGAGCGAAGGTGTTCGGCATGACAGCCGGGCTGCCCGTCAACCTGCAAGGCTTCCTCATCGGGGCAGACCCCAAGAGCCGAGTGTGGGGCCTCGAGAGCTTCGGATTCTCAGCACCCTACAAGGTGCTCGACGAGAAGCTCGGCTACACAGCCCAGAACGTCTACCAACAGGTTAAGGCAATCCTCGCGTGATGGAGAAGCCAACGCTCATAGGACTTGCCAGCGACCATGCGGGCTACCCCCTGAAAGAGTTCGTCAAGAACTACCTCGACAAGCGGGGCATCCAGTGGAAGGACTTCGGCACAGACAGCGAGGCTTCGTGCGACTACGCCGACTTCGGTCATCCTCTCGCACTCGCAGTCGAGGCGGGGCAGTGCCAGCTCGGCATAGCCGTCTGCGGCAGCGGCGAGGGCATATCCATGACCCTCAACAAGCACCAGGGCATCCGCGCTGGCCTCTGCTGGATACCCGAGATAGCACATCTCTCGCGCCAGCACAACGACGCCAACGTACTCGTCATGCCGGGGCGCTTCATCTCGGAGGAGACTGCCGCGGCAGTCATGGACGAGTTCCTCAGCACCGACTTCGAGGGAGGCAGACACCAACGCAGGATAGAGAAGATACCCGTCAGGTAAAACCTAACCTAACCCTTCTACAAGCCGCGGGGCAAGTTGCCCCGCGGCCTTTTTTGTGCCCCCAAGGCAGGTGTCGCGATCGGTCCGACGAGGTGATTGGAATCGGTCCGACGGAGGGACTGGAATCGGTCCGACGGAGTGATTGGAATCGGTCCGACGAAGCGATTCCAAAGCCTCCTATCGAGGCTTTGCCCGCTTTGCTTTATTGCTTACCTTCGCGGGTAAGAGAGAGAAAGAGATGCTTTCCGGCTTCATTCATTCCTGCGCTGAGTTGATAGACTACATCGACGAGGTTGGCTTCCTGCCTTTGCTGAGCATGGGGGTGCGGGGCTGGTCTGCTGAGCAGGTGGTGGGCGAGGAGTGCCGTTACTCTCCCCTGCCCGACGGGGGCTTCGAGTGGCCTTTGTGGGAATGGAAGGGGGAGATAATAAGGGAGAGCGGCTGCGCCTACGGCAAGTTCTTCGACAAGAAGGCAGCCTTCGTGAGCCGTGAGTGGTGGGCGGACTTCTGCAACCTCCGTCGGAGCGTGTTCCCAGCCCCACGGGAGGGTAGCATAGAGGAGAGCATTCTCTATTGCCTCAGCGAGCGCGGCAGCCTCACGACAAGAGAGCTGCGCAGGGCGTGCGGCTTCACGGGAGCTAGGATGCGCAGCCGCTTCGACGGCTACGTGGCAAGCCTCGAGATGGGCTGCCGCGTCGTGACGGAGGACTTTGTCTACCCTGAGGACAGGCACGGGAGGCGGTACGGCTGGGGCTGGTCGCTGCTCACAACGCCCGAGCGCCTCTTCGGCTCTGCGCAGTGCCACACAGAGCGCAAGCCCGAGGAGTCGAGGCAGCGCATCCTCAGGCAGCTTCAGCGCATCCTGCCCGACACGCCCGAGGAGCAGATAGCAAGGCTGGTGAGGTAGGCATACACGAGAAGACCCCCGCAAGCTTAAGGGGCTCGTGGGGGTCTTCTGTATAAGCGTCAAGGGTTATTGCTTCTTCTTTGTTGTCGTCTTGGCTGCCTTCTTGGGGGCTGCCTTGGTGGCTTTCTTCGGGGCTGCCTTAGCTTTGGGCGCGGGCTTCTGCTCCTCCTTCGTCTGTTCGGTGACCGTTGGCTCGTACTTCTCGAGGCGGGCCTTGAGGCGGCTTATCTCGTTGTCCTTGACGTTGAGCTCCACTCCCTGGTTCTGTATGGTGGTGTAGAGGGCGTTGAGCTCGTCGTTCTCCACCTCGATGGGGAAGAGGTTCTGCACCCGCTTGATGAAGTCGCCCAGGATGTTCATGTAGTTGGTGAATGCGTCGTAGGGGCTCTCGTAGAAGCTGCGGAACATGGCGACGCTGGCGGGCTTGGTGGTCATGAAGCGGAAGTTGTTGGAGGCTTGTATGCGGTCCCAGTCCTGCTTCAGGCGTCGGTCTTGGCAGGCGAGTATGCGCCCCGCGAGCCATTCGTTGTAGAGCTTGCCGAAGGCCTCGCGCTGCATGCCGTTGCCCAGCCAGCAGCTCGTGTCGCGCTCCTCGTCGTTCCAGCTGACGGGGTGCACTATCTCCATCGGTCCCACGGACTTTGTCTTGCTGATGATCTCGGAGGGGGTGGCGAAGACGACGTTCTGCGCCTTTGCCTGTGCGGGCAGTGCCTTGAGGAAGTCGAGGATGTTGCTGGAGAGTGGCTGGAAGATGCCTATGGCGCAGAGCTCCATGAAGATGTTGACTATCTGCTGGTCGTCGGGCAGGCTGGCTATCTTGCCGATGTAGCGGTCGGCGAAGAGGGGGTACTCGTTCCAGCTGCTGTCGTTGAAGCGCAGCGATATGTCGTCGCTGAGGACATAGTCTCTGAGCAGGAGCTTGACGCTGGGGTCGAGGGGGCAGCTGTAGACGAAGTGGGGGCTCTTCCATCCCAGGATGTGCTTGGCTCCCTCGGCTATCATTCCCTTGAAGCCCATGCGTCCCGCGAGGGCTCCGATGTCGTCGTTGTAGATGAGGCTGGAGTTGCGCAGCACCTTGGGGGCTTTACCGAACACCTGCTTTATCTTGGCAGCCTGGCGCTTGGTCTCCTCGATGAACACTTCCTCGTTGGCGAGCGAGCTCAGTCCGTGGCTGTATGGCTCGGCAAGGAACTCCACGCAGCCCGTGTCGTTGAGCTGCTGAAGGAGGTCGATTACCTCGGGGGCGTAGGTCTCGAGCAGTTCCATGGCTACGCCTGAGAGGGAGAAGGCCACCTTGAAGAACTGTCCGTGCTCCCTTGCCATCTCCAGGAGGGCGGTGAGAGTGGGTATGTAGCTCTTCTCTGCTGTCTCGGCGATGGCGCGCTCGTTCTCGTAGTCGTCGTAGTAGTAGTGGTCGGTGCCTATGTCGAAGAAGCGGTAGCGCTTCAGGCGTACGGGCTGGTGTATCTCAAAATACAGGCAAATGGTTTTCATGACTTTCTTATAAGTTTATTACGTTATTATTTAATGTTTCTTACAGCGTTAAGGTATTCGTCGTTGTTGAAGTAGCCGCGGCCCACGAGCTGGTTGTAGCACTCGCGTATGCGCAGGCCGACCTTCTCCCACGTTATGCCGTCCACCTCCTTAAGTCCCTCCTCGGCGAGGTACTGGTGCATAGACTCGTAGGCGCAGATGGAGTAGATGGCGTCGGACATGGCGTCAACGTCCCAGTAGTCCACCTTGATGACGTTCTTCAATATCTCTCCGCAGCCTGACTGCTTGGAGATGATGCTGGGACAGCCGCACTGCATTGCCTCGAGGGGCGCTATGCCGAAGGGCTCGCTGACGGAGGGCATGACGAAGACGTCGGAGTTCTTGTAGCACTCGTATACCTGCTTGCCGCGCTGGAAGCCGGGGAAGTGGCAGCGGTCGGCTATGCCGTATGCTGCCGCGAGCTCTATCATGGCGTTCATCATGTCTCCGCTGCCGGCGAAGCAGAAGCGTATGTTCTGAGAGCGTGTGAGCACTCGGCGGGCTGCCTCGATGAAGTACTCGGGGCCTTTCTGCATTGTTATGCGGCCAAGGTAGGTGACGACCTTCTCCTTGGGGTTCTTGTGCGGGATGATGTTGCGGTACTCCTCGTTGAGGGGGTATACGGCGTTGTGCATGGCGACGCACTTGCGGGGGTCTTGGTGATACTGGTTGATGACCGTCTGGCGGGTTAGCTCGCTGACGCACATGATGCAATCGGCGTGGTCCATTCCGTTCTTCTCGATGCCGTAGACGGTGGGGTTGACCTTGCCGCGGGAGCGGTCGAAGTCGGTGGCGTGGACGTGTATGCAGAGGGGCTTGCCGCTTACCAGCTTGGCGTGGACGCCGGCGGGATAGGTGAGCCAGTCGTGGGCGTGGATGAGGTCGAACTCCTCGCTGCGCGCCAGCACACCGGCTATGATGCTGAAGTTGTTAATCTCCTCGTGCAGGTTTTGGGGGTAGCCTCCTGCGAACTGTATGCAGCCCAGGTCGTCGAGCCCTTGCATATAGTTGAAGTCGGCGTAGATGTGGTCGCGGAAGCGGTAGTAGTCCTCTGCCGTATGCCCGACGAAGCGGCCCTGGATGGCGTTGTAGTCGACATTGCGCCAAGCCACTGGCACCTGCCCCATATTGATGATCTTGAGGTGGCGCTCCTCCTCGCCCGTTGGCTTGGGCAGGCAGAAGGTTGTCTCTACGTCGCCTTGCTCAGCGAGGCCCTTGGTGATGCCGTAAGAGGCGACCGCGAGACCGCCGTAAATCTTTGGAGGGAACTCCCATCCGAACATTAATACTTTCATTGGTTCCTCCTTCCTTTAATATTCGTTATACTTGTCCAGAAGCTTCACCACTCGCATTATCTCCGCCACGTTCATGGCGAAGGAGATGGCTCCACGCCCGTGGAAGGGCGGGTTGCCGTCGAAGAGCTCGGGGATGGTGCCTATGCAGTGGTAGAAGAGTTCCTCCTCGTAGCCCACAAGCTGCCGCTCGACGAAGCTGACACGGCTGCGGCCGAACACTCGCAGGTATGCCTCCATATAGAAGCCCGCAAGCCAAGGCCAGGCAGTGCCCTGATGGTAGGCGTAGTCCCGCTGGCTCTGCGGTCCCACGTACATGGGGTTGTATGCTCCGCTCTTAGGGCTGAGTGAGCGGAGTCCCTTGGGGGTGAGCAGCTCCTTGGTGCAGAAGTCGAGCACGGTCTTCTTCTGAGCCGCCGAGAGGGGGCTGTAGTCGAAGGCGCAGGTGAACACCATGTTGGGGCGCACCTCCCACGACATCATCTTGCCGTCGACGTAGTCGAGCAGGTAGCCGTACTCGTTGAGGAAGACGTCGAGGAAGCTCTTCTTTGCCTTCTCCGCCATGTCCTCAAGCATCTGGGCAAGCTCCATCTCGTTGATCTGCCTGACCATCTCCGCGCCGTACTTGAGGGCGTTGTACCAGAGGGCGTTTATCTCCACTATGAAGCCTGAGCGCGGCACGATGGGCGAGCCGTAGCTGCTGCTGTTCATCCACGTGATTGCCTTCTCCCTGCCGCCTGGAGCATAGAGCAGGCCGTTGTCGTCGAGCACGAGCCCCGGGTGCTTGCCTGCCATTATCCACTCCATCATGTCCTTGGCGAGGAAGCCGAACGTCTCGAGGCACTTCTTGGCGTCGGTGAGCTTGCCGTATTGCTGTATGCACCACATAGCCCACAGCAGGACATCGGGCTGCTCCATCTCGTAGATGTCCACGCCAAGGGGCTTGCCCGCCATGAAGTTGCGTATGGCCTTCTCAGCCGTCTTCATCACTGCCATGTACTTGTCCACCTCATTGTTGGTGAGGGTGAGACCGGGCAGGGCGATGAAGAGGTCGCGGGCTCGGCACTTGAACCAGGGGTAGCCGGCGAGGACGTAAGCCTCGCCATTCTTGTAGATGATGAACTGGTGGGCGCTGTTGACGAGGTTGTTGTAGAAGTTGTCCCGGGGGGTGCGCACGTTCACCTCGAACTCGGCAAGCTTTGCCAGCGTCTTGGTGTCTATCTCGGAGAGACCGGCGCTGAAGATGACGCTCTCCCCCTTCTTGATGTTGAACTCGAAGTAGCCCGGAACGTACAGATCCTCTGTGCCAGCGTAGCCCCGCTCTATCTCCTTGGTGTACATCACGTTGCGGTACCAGTCGGGCTGGTAGACGAACTGGTTCTCCTTGTTCACCTGCATAAAGAGCTCGGGGTAGCCGGGGTACATACAGGTCTTGATGCCTCGCTCTACCTCTTGGTAGCTGCGGTTGGCGAAGCCGTTCTCGTGGGTGAACTCCCTGACGCTGCGGAAGGCGAGGTAGGGCTTTAGGCGGAGGGTCGTCTCGGAGTGTGCGTCGACGAGCGTATAGCGTATTATCAGCCTGTTCTCGAAGTGCTGAAGCACCTGCTCACGGCGTAGCACCACGCCTCCCACGCGGTAGGTGGTGGTTGGCACTTGCAGGCTGTCGAACTCGCGGATGTACTTATGACCTCGTGGGGAGAACTCTCCTCCCTGGTACTGGTGAAGGCCAAGGTTGAACTCCGCGCCGTGCTGTATGACGGTTGCGTCGAGCGAGGAGAGCAGCACGTGGTTCTCGTCGTCGAGCTCGGGTATGGGCACGACGAGCAGGCCGTGGTACTTCCTCGTGTTGCAGTCCACCAGCGTGGTGCAGGAGTAGCCTCCCGAGCGGTTGGAGCGCAGGATTTCCTTTGGCAAAGACTCCTCCAGGTTGGTCATCAGGGTCTTATCAAAGCGTAAGTAACTCATAGCTGTTAGGTTAAGTATTGTGTATTGGCAGGGCTAATTTACTAATTAAATCATTCCCTCAAAGGGAAAAGGCAAGAAAAGTGGCACTTTGCTTTGAACTATAGCGTTATTTGGAGTACTTTTGTGCCATGGTCGTGGCGGACCTTATATAATAGGTATGGGTAAAGAGCTTGATACGGTTCACTATCTCCGTTACAGCATGAGCAACCTCTTCAGCTGCCTCAGCGAGGAGGAGCAGGAGCGGCTGGAGAAGGTCATCACCATAGAGACGTACAAGAAGCACCAGGTCATCTACCAGGAGGGCGACCAGCCCAGCGAGCTCTTCTGCCTGCTGGAGGGCAAGGTGAAGGTGTACAAGCAGGGTGCGGGCGGCAGGAACCAGACGATGAAGCTCATCAAGCCCGTGGAGTACTTCGGCTACCGCCCCTTCCTCACCGACCAATACTGCATCATGAGCGCAGCGACGCTCGAGGAGTCTGTGATTGCCCAGCTTCACCTGCCTTATCTCGTAAGCCTTATACAGAGCAACAGCCGCGTGGCTTGGTTCTTCATCCAGCAGCTCGCCTTGGAGCTCGGCAAGGCGGACGAGCGCACGGTGAGCCTGACGCAGAAGCACATCTGCGGCCGCCTCGCCGAGGCGCTCATCTCCCTCAAGGAGAGCTACGGGCTGGAGGAGGACGGCTGCACGCTGAGCATATACATAAGCCGCGAGGACCTCGCCAACCTCTCCAACATGACCACGAGCAACGCCATACGCACCCTCAGCGCCTTCTCCAGCGACAAGCTCATAGCCACGGACGGCCGCAAGATCAAGATCATCAACGAGAAGGAGCTGCTGCGCATCTCCAAGCTCGGCTAAGCGGCGCTGCGGCTATACCCAAGGCGTGACGGCGGCTCTAATAGGGTCGCCGTCACGCCTGTTATATAGGCTTCATGGTCCCTGTATAACACCTTTCATACACCTGCTTGTTAGCACCTCAATCTACCTGCTTGTTAGCACCTCAATTCACCTGCTTGTTAGCACCTCAATTCACCTGCTTGTTAGCACCTCAACGGAGGTGCTTGTTAGCAGGTGTACGAAGCCTATATAAGGGGCGTTACGAAGCCTATATAAGAGGCGTTACGAAGGGTAGCATAGAAGAAGCCCCCTCGAGATTAGGTCTCGCGGGGGCTGCCTCTATTATGGGTCGCTCCGTATTGCTACTTGACCTCCCTATCCTCCTGACGTACGGCGAGGTGAAGCTCGTCGAGCTGCCCCTGGTCGAGCTGCCCGGGAGCGTCGAGCATCGTGTCACGCCCGCTGTTGTTCTTGGGGAAGGCTATGCAGTCGCGGATGGAGTCGAGCTGGGCGAAGAGGCTAACGAAGCGGTCGAGGCCGTAAGCCAAGCCTCCGTGAGGTGGCGCGCCGTACTTGAAGGCGTTCATGAGGAAGCCGAACTTGCGCTGCGCCTCCTCGGGCGTGAAGCCGAGTATCTCGAAGGTCTTCTCCTGAAGCTTGGCGTCGTGGATACGTATGCTGCCCCCTCCCACCTCAACGCCGTTGATGACCATATCGTAGGCATTCGCACGAACGCTCGCGGGGTCAGTGTCGAGCAGCGGTATGTCCTCTGGCTTGGGAGAGGTGAAGGGGTGGTGCATTGCCATGAGGCGCTGCTCCTCGTCGCTCCACTCGTACATCGGGAAGTCCACGACCCAGAGGCAGGAGAACTTGTCCTTCGGCCGCAGTCCCATCCTCTGCCCCATCTCGAGGCGAAGCTCTGAGAGCTGCTTGCGCGTCCGCATAGCGTCGCCGCCACTAAGTATAAGGATAAGGTCGCCCGCCTCTGCCTGCATAGCTTCCTTTAGACGTGCCATCACGTCGGGCGTGTAGAACTTGTCGACGCTGCTCTTCAGCGTCCCGTCCTCCAAGACACGGGCGTAGACCAAGCCCTTCGCCCCTATCTGCGGGCGCTTGACGAAGTCGGTGAGCTGGTCGAGCTGCTTCCTCGTGTACACCGCCTGCCCCTTGCAGCATATCCCGCCGATGTATGCCGCCTCGTTGAACACCTGGAACGTGCCAGTGCCCCGGAGCGTGTCCATAAGCTCCACGAAGCGCATCTGGAAGCGTGTGTCAGGCTTATCGCTGCCGTAGTACTTCATAGCGTCCGCCCACGTCATGCGGGGCAGCGTGGGGATGTCGATGCCAAGCAATGCCTTGAAGAGGTGCCTCGCCATGCCCTCGAACATCTGCAGTATGTCCTCCTGCTCCACGAAGGACATCTCGCAGTCTATCTGCGTGAACTCGGGCTGGCGGTCGGCTCGTAGGTCTTCGTCGCGGAAGCACTTCACTATCTGGAAGTAGCGGTCGAAGCCACTGACCATAAGCAGTTGCTTAAGCGTCTGCGGGCTTTGTGGAAGGGCGTAGAACTGCCCTGGGTTCATACGGCTGGGCACGACGAAGTCCCTCGCTCCCTCTGGCGTGCTGTTGACGAGCACTGGGGTCTCCACTTCGAGGAAGCCCTTGCTGTCGAGGTAACGCCTCACCTCAAAGGCGAACTTGTGCCTAAGCTCGAGGTTCTTCCTCACGCATGAGCGTCGGAGGTCGAGGTAGCGGTAGCGCATGCGCAGGTCGTCGCCCCCGTCGGTGTTGTCCTCGATGGTGAAGGGCGGCACAAGGCTCTCGTTGAGTACCCTGAGCTCCCTCACAATAATCTCAATGTCGCCAGTGGGAAGGTTGGGGTTCTTGCTCTGCCTCTCGCTAACCGTGCCCTTGGCCTGAATGACGTACTCACGCCCGAGCGCGTTCGCCTCTGCCGTCAGCTTAGCGTCATACTCGTCGTTGAACACCAATTGCGTCAGGCCGTACCTGTCTCGCAAGTCGACGAAGGTCATGCCCCCCATCTTCCTGAGACGCTGCACCCAACCGCAAAGGGTAACCTCCTGGCCCGCATCACCGATGCGAAGCTCGCCACAAGTTCTTGTCCTATACATATCCGCTTGTCCTTTATCGCCTCGCGAAGTTACGGCTTTTAGTATTAATAAGCAAAACACGCCGAAGAATGCCCCGAAGGGGCATCATATGCGTAACCAGGGGTAGATGGCGAAGCAAGCCCCGAAGGGGCTACACTTGGTAGCCGGGGGTCGAGCCGAAGGCGACACCCCCGGAACAAGGCGCAAGCCAAGTTGAGTGCCGGTAAAACCCCCAGAGGGGGTTTCAGAAGAGTAGCCGGGGGTTAAGCGAAGCGATACCCTCGGAACAAGGCGTTAGCCAAGTTGAGTGCCGGAGGTACTCAACAAAATCCGCAACCGCAAGCAAATAGGTTGAGTACCTCCGGCACTCAATAGGTGCGATGCCCATTACCGTGGGTTGTTCAACCCACGGCTACTCGTATTGAACCCCCTCTGGGGGTTCTGTTCGTGGCGAGCGTTGCGAAGGACTTGAGCGAAGCGAAAACAGCCGTGGGTTGCAACCCACGGCTATCCCTCTTCAACCCCTCTGGGGTTGTATAGGAAACCTGCCCTTTTTCCCTCGACCGCACGACGTGTTTTGCCATCCTTTAGAGAGAATGCCACCCGAACCTACGAGCCAAAAAAGCGCAGCAGCTCGCTTGGCGCTTTAATCAGGTCGGTAGCGCCTGCCGCAAGGAGGTCTGCCTCACCTCGGAAGCCCCACAGCACGCTGACGCAGCGCAGCCCAGAGTTGCGGGCGGTCGCAAGGTCAACGTCGCTGTCGCCCACATAAAGGCACTCGTCCTTCGGGATGCCCCAACGACGTATCACCTCGTCCACCATGTCGGGGGCAGGCTTACGCCGCAAGCCCTCCCGCTCGCCTATAGCGATGTCCACAGTCTCGGTGAACCAGCGGCGGTATATCTCGTCAACGCCAGCCTGAAGCTTGTTGCTCGCGATGGCTATCCTCACTCCCCGTCGTTGGAGTTCAATGAGCAAGTCTCCCACCCCGTCGTAAAGTCTTGTGCGGTCGAAGCAGTGGCGCACGTAATGCTCCCGGAAGACGGCAAGGCACTGCCCGAAAGCCTCCTCAGTAGCCGCACTGCCCATAGCCTTGCGTATCAGGTTGCCCACGCCATTCCCAACGAACATCCGCACCTCGTCCAACGTTCGCTCAGGCAAACGCATCCGCCTCAGGGCATAGTTCGTGCTTGCCCAAAGGTCCTCGAGAGTATAGGTGAGAGTGCCGTCGAGGTCAAAGATGACAGCCTTATACTTCATGCAAGTCACGACAAGCCCACAATCTCTCCGTCCACCACGTCAATGCGTTCCGCCTGCGGGCTCTTTGGCAGCCCCGGCATCCGCATAATATCTCCCGCAATCAGCACCAGCATCTCCGCCCCGGTGTTGATGACCAAGTCACGGATGTTCACCGTGAAGCCAGTAGGCACGCCGTAAGCCTTGTCGTCGGCTGAGAAGGAGTATTGCGTCTTGGCAATGCAGATGGGCAGGTGCGCCACGCCCAAGTCCTCCGCCCTCTTCATCATCTTCTTTGCAAGCGGACTGAAGACGACCCTCTCCGCCCCGTAAATCTTGCGGCACACAGCCTCAGCCTTCTCCTCTATGCTCATCTCGTCAGTGTAGGCAAGCTGCAAGGGCTTGCTGGGCTTCTCCTCGATGGAGCGCACCACAAGGCGGGCAAGCTCGACAGCCCCCTGCCCTCCCTCGTTGAAGGCATTGTTAACCGCGAAGCCAACCCCCAGCCGCTCACAATGCTGGCGGCAGCACTCTATCTCCTCGTCCATGTCCGAGGCGTAGCGGTTGAAGCACACAACGACCGTCTGCCCGAAGCCCTCGATGTTGGAGACGTGGCGGTCAAGGTTCTTCAGCCCTTCCCTCAGCCCGGGCATGTTCTCCCGTTTAAGCTCGTCGAGCGGCACACCGCCGTGCATCTTCAGTCCCTGCGTGGTAGCCACAAGCACGGTGAGCGCGGGTTGCAGCCCGCTCTTGCGGCACTTGATGTCGTAGAACTTCTCAGCCCCCAAGTCAGCACCGAAGCCAGCCTCTGTCACCACATAGTCGCCAAGCGTCAGCGCCAGCCTCGTCGCTATTATAGAGTTGCAGCCGTGGGCTATGTTGGCGAAGGGACCACCGTGCACGAAGGCAGGCGTGTTCTCAGTAGTCTGCACAAGGTTCGGGTGGATTGCGTCCTTAAGCAAGGCACAAATAGAGCCTGCGACACCCATATCCCGCACGTAAAACGCCTTGCCTTCCGTCATCGTTCCGAGCAAGATATTATCAATCCTGCGGCGAAGGTCAGCCATGTTCTCAGCGAGGCAGAGTATCGCCATTACCTCGCTTGCGGGGGTTATGTCGAAGCCGCTCTCCATCGTCACGCCGTTCGTCTTCGCCCCCAGCCCCGTGACGATGTATCGCAGGTTGCGGTCGTTAACGTCCATCGCGCGCTTCCACAGCACCTCCTTCATGGCGAAGCCCTCCTCACGGTGCTGGTAGATGTAGTTGTCGAGCAGGGCGGCTATCATGTTATGGGCAGAGGAGACAGCGTGGAAGTCGCCCGTGAAGTGGAGGTTAATCTTGTCCATCGGCAGCACCTGCGCATAGCCTCCACCTGCCGCGCCTCCCTTCATGCCGAAGCAGGGACCGAGGGAAGGCTCCCGCAGTGCCACTACAGCCTTCTTGCCGATGCGGCATAAGCCAAGAGCAAGCCCCACGCTAACTGTCGTCTTGCCTATTCCAGCCTTGGTGGGAGTGATGGCTGTGACGAGTATAAGCTTATGCTCACGGATGCGCCTCACGTCTATAAGGCTCTCAGGCACCTTCGCCATATACTTGCCGTAAAGCTCAAGGTCGTCTTCCTTGATGCCAAGGCTCTCCGCCACCTGCTTGATGGGCAGCAGCTTGGTCTCCCGTGCTATCTCAATGTCAGTCTTCATAATAATAAAGGAGTTGTATGGTTGGTTGTTCAGTTGTCGTAGCGTTCGTTCCACAGCCGCCTCATCCGTTCCTTAAGCTTATCTTCTTGGGCGTTGGGCTGGGGATGCCAGAAGCGGGTGTCCGTCAAGCCGTCGGGCAGGTACTGCTGGTTGACGAAGTGCCCCTCGAAGTCGTGGGCGTACTTGTAGTCCTTGCCGTAGCCGAGGCTCTCCATAAGCTTCGTCGGAGCGTTACGCAGGTGCAGTGGCACGGGCTTGTTGCCTGTCTCCCGCACACTCTGAAGGGCGCTGTTGACTGCCATGTACGAGGAGTTGCTCTTCGGGCTTGCGGCAAGGTAGACAGTCGCCTCAGCGAGCGGTATGCGTCCCTCAGGCCAACCGAGCTTAAGGACAGCGTCGAAGGCAGCGTTGGCAAGCAGAAGGGCGTTCGGGTTCGCCAGCCCTATGTCCTCGCTCGCGCTAATCACCAGCCGTCGGGCTATGAAGGCAGGGTCTTCGCCTCCCTCTATCATACGGGCGAGCCAATAGACGGCGGCATCGGGGTCGCTGCCTCGTATACTCTTAATGAAGGCGGAGATGATGTCGTAGTGCATCTCCCCTCCCTTGTCGTAAGCCAAGGCGTTCTGCTGCAGGCAGTCGGTCACGAGCTTATCCGTCACCTCAACGTTCCCCTCAGCGTCAGCGCACTCGGCAAGCAGCTCGAGGATGTTATACAGCTTACGCGCGTCTCCAGCGCTGAAGCGAAGCAGGGCGGCGGTCTCGCTTAGGGTGAAGTGCAGCTCCCTCAACACGAGGTCCCGCTCCATCGCCCTGCGTGCCAGTGCAAGCAAGTCTTCCTCGCCGAGGCTTTCGAGCACGTACACCTGGCAGCGGCTCAAGAGGGGACGTATCACCTCGAAGGAAGGGTTCTCCGTCGTCGCCCCTATCAGTGTCACGTCGCCTTGCTCAACGGCAGCAAGCAAGGAGTCCTGCTGCGACTTCGAGAAGCGATGTATCTCGTCGATGAAGAGGATGGGGCTTTGGCGGTCGAAGAAGCGGTTAGCCCGTGCCTTCGCTATCACATCCCTCACGTCCTTCACGCCGCTTGTCACGGCGCTCAGGGTGTAGAAGGGCACGTCCAGCTGCCGCGCTATAATGGAGGCGAGGGTGGTCTTGCCCACGCCCGGCGGTCCCCAAAGGATGAAGCTGCCCACCCTTCCCTGCTCAAGCATACGGCGCAGCACCGCCCCCTTGCCCACCAGGTGGCTTTGCCCGATGTAGTCGTCGAGCGTGTCGGGTCGCATCCGTTCTGCTAAGGGTCTCATACGCGGGGCAAAGATAGGGAAAATTGGCAATCGCGGCAATCCGCATGGCAAGTTTCCCACGAGAGGGGGCGAAGACTAACGGCTGGCCTTGCCTCTAATCTCACAGTACTTGCAGAGCTTGAAAAGGGAGAACAGCCTGACGCAGGGTCTGCCACCCTCGAGGTTTCGCCTAAGCGCTCCGCCGGCGAGCCGGTTGAAGGTCCTCAGGAGCGGCAAAAGGCGCAAGGCCTCGAGCCTGCGCAAGGCGATGGCGAGGCGGGAATATTCGGCCAGCTCCTGCTCGAACGAGGCCAGCGTTTGCAGCCCTTCTATAGTCTTGGCGACGAAGGCCTCGTTGCTCTCGAACTTCTCGAAGCTAACAGGGTTGTCCACGTGCGTCACTGTGGCTCCGCACTCGCACAGCGTCTTGCCCAGCAGCACGTCCTCGTAGCCGTATCTCCTGAATCGCTCGTCCAGTGGATGCTCGAGCAACGTGCTTCGCCTGAGGAGCAGGTTGGAGGTGTGGATGTCCCTGTAAGGCTGCCGCAGGCGCTTCTGGGCAAGGGCGTTGCTGTCGCCGCGCCGCTCGTAGAGATAGCGGAGGTTATGCGCGAGCCGGCGGGGGTCGCCGTTGAGCACGTAGCCGCCGTATGCCGCGTCGCAGTGCCCTGCCACTTGCAGGTAGCGCCCGAGGAAGCCGTCGGCGCGGACCCTCATGTCGCAGTCGATGAAGAGCAGGGTCTCATACCGCGCCTCGCGTGCCAAGTAGTTACGGATGGCGGCTCTCCCCCTGTTTGGGCGGCCGAGGAGGTACGTGCAGTGCGGCAGCTCGTCTATCGAGCGGTTGCTGGCGATGACCTGCCGGTCGGTGGACCCGTCGTCGCCCACGAGTATCTCGTATCTGAAAGCCCCGCCGCTCTCCCGCTCTAAGGCCTGGGCTTGGCGGCTAAGGTCATCCACAAGGGGCAGGCACAGCCCGTTGTAGCAGGGGATGAGTATGGAGAGGTCGCGTGACATACGGCTTGTCGTCTGTCTGGAGGTTAAGGAGGTTTCGGGCGCAAATATAGCGGGGGGGCGCGTCAGAAGCAAGCGAAAAGCCATATATTTGCACCGTGACCCGCAAAAAAAAGAGCCCCAGTCTCGCGACTCAAGCCCTCCGAATAGGTATTAGTTTTTCTAAGGTAAAAAGATTGTTTTGTCTTATTAGCGTTGCAAAGCTATGGCTTTTAGAGGAACAATGGAAACAAATAAATATGTTTTTTAGCATAAAACAGCTCTTTGGCGCGATTTCCCTCCGTTTCCAGCCCCCACAACCACCTTACAGCGGCCGCAAAAGGGGTATTACCTCTGCCGCGAAAGGGGTATTACCTCTTTGGTCAAGGGGGTATTACCTCTTTGGTCAAGGGGGTATTACCTCTTTAGGGAAAGGGGTCTACACCTCTTCGGCGAAAGGGGTCTACACCTCTTCGGTGAAAGGGGTCTACACCTCTTTAGTGAAAGGGGTCTACACCCCTTTTGCGCTTTTTTGCTAACTTCGCAGGCGTTAAGGCTGTTTGAGTTGGAACGGATAAGCACTAAGCGGGGCCTTCTGGCCCTATCGCCACTGATGGTCTTCCTCGGGCTTTACCTCGCGCTGAGCCTCTTGGCAAGGGACTTCTACGCCGTGCCTATCACCGTGGCCTTCCTCCTGAGCTCCGTCTACTCCGTGTGCCTCGTGCGTGGCAAAGGGCTTGACGAGCGGGCGCGCGTGTTCTCCAAGGGGGCGGCGCAGGGCGACCTGCTGCTGATGATATGGATATTCATCCTTGCGGGAGCGTTCGCCTCCACAGCCAAGCACATCGGCTCCGTCGAGGCCACCGTCGACCTTTGCCTTATACTTCTGCCCCCGCGCCTCATACTGGCCAGCGTCTTCCTCGCCTCGTGCCTCGTCTCGCTCTCCGTTGGCACCAGCGTGGGCACCATAGCGGCACTCACGCCCGTCTCCCTCGGCTTGGCGCAGGCGTCGGGGACGGAGCTGCCCTTGATGGTCGCAACGGTGGTGGGAGGGGCGTTCTTCGGGGACAACCTGAGCTTCATCTCGGACACCACCATCGTAGCCACCCGCACGCAGGGATGCCGAATGAGGGACAAGTTCCGCACCAACCTGCGGGTAGCCCTGCCGGCAGCCATCGTTGTGCTTCTGCTCTACGTCGCGATGGGCTGCAAGATGAGCGTGGGCGGGGAGGCGCGGCAGGTCAACTGGATGCTTGTCGCCCCGTACCTGCTGGTGCTTGTGACGGCTCTCTGTGGGGTAAATGTCTTGACAGTGCTTGTGCTTGGCATCGGGAGCACGTGCCTCGTGGGATGCCTCGACGGCGGCTTCCAGTTCTTCCGGTGGATGGGCGCGATGGGCGAGGGTATAATGGGCATGAGCGAGCTGATTATAGTGACGCTGCTGGCGGCTGGGATGACCGGTGTGATACGTCACCTTGGGGGCATCGACTTCCTGCTCTCGAGGCTTACCCGAAGGATACGGGGACGGAGAGGGGCGGAGCTTACTGTGGCGGCACTGGCTGTGTTCACTGACTTCTGCACCGCCAACAACACCATCGCCATCCTCACTGTAGGCTCGCTGGCGAAGGAAATAACCCTGAAGTTCCGCCTCGACCCACGGCGCACGGCAAGCCTGCTTGACACCTTCTCGTGCTTCGCGCAAGGCATCATCCCCTACGGCGCGCAACTGCTCATAGCAAGCGGACTGGCAGGCTTGAACCCGCTACAGATCATACCTTACCTCTACTACCCTATGGTGCTGGGCGTGGCGGCGCTGCTCTCTATCCTATTGGGCAAACGAACAAAGAATTAACGACACGATGGACATTATACGCAAATACTTCCCAAACCTGACGGACGAGCAGCTTAGGCAGTTCGCCTTGCTCAAGCCTCTCTACGAGGACTGGAACCAGAAGATCAACGTCATCTCCCGCAAGGATATAGGCTCGCTCTACGAGCATCACGTGCTGCACTCGCTCGCCATAGCCGAGATCATCGACTTCCGCCCCGAGACCTCCGTCATGGACCTTGGCACTGGAGGGGGCTTCCCGGGCATACCCTTGGCGATTATGTTCCCGCAGTGCAGCTTCCACCTCGTTGACAGCACGAAGAAGAAGATACTCGTGTGCAGCGAGATAGCCAAGGCATTGGGGCTCCAGAACGTCTCCACAGAATGGGCGCGGGCGGAGGTGGTGAAGAGGCGGTTCGACTTCGTGGTGTGCCGCGCCGTGATGCCTATTCCTGACCTCGTGAGGCTGGTCAGGAAGAACATCTCCCCCAAGAGCCGTAACGCGACGCCAAACGGTGTGATATGCCTTAAGGGCGGAGACTTGCAGGCTGAGACGAGACCTCTTGGGCAGGCGGCGGAGGTGATGGAGGTGAGCGACTACTTCGAGGAGGAGTACTTCAAGGGAAAAAAGATAGTGTACATAAACTTATGAATATTACTGTTAAGCGGTTCGTCCTCAACCCCGTGGGCGTGAACTGCTACGTTGTGAGCGACGCGAAGGGAACGGGGGTGATTATCGACCCAGGCGCTTGCTCGCGGGAGGAGTTCTCCGAGATAAGGCAATACGTCGAAGGGGAAGGCATAAGGCTAAGCCACGCCTTGCTGACGCACGCCCACTTCGACCACGTGTTCGGCCTCGACTTTGTGTATGAAACGTACGGGCTCAAGGCGGAGTGCCACGCCCTTGAGGAACAGATTTATCAAAGCAACCCAGACCTCGCCCTCGAGCTCTGCGGCACACGGCTCCCGTTGCCAAGGGTGGGGCTCGACTGTACCCTAACGGATGGGCAGGAGATAGCCTGCGGCGAGCTTCGGTTTAAGGTGATACACACCCCCGGGCACACGCCTGGGGGACTGTGCTTCTACTGTGAAAGCGAGGGCATTCTGTTCAGCGGCGACACGCTTTTCCAAGGAAGCCTTGGGCGAACGGACGTGCCTCTTGGCAGCTGGAGGCAGGAGAAGCAGAGCGTCAGGGAGAAGCTCTTCACGCTGCCCCCTGAGACCCTCGTGTACCCTGGCCACGGCCCAACGACGGAGATAGGATACGAGCGGATGTACAACCCTTATATTAAGTAAAGGTATGTGGAAGCAAGTGGAGTTCAGGCTTAAGGAGCGGAGGCGAGGGTTTCATCTCGTGACGGGTGAGGTGCTAAGCCACCTGCCCCCGCTGCCACGCACGGGCTTGCTGCACCTCTTCATCAAGCACACGTCAGCCGCCCTCACCGTTAACGAGAACGCAGACCCCGACGTGCGCGTCGATATGGAAAGCATCTTCAACCGCCTCGTCAGGGAGCGCGAGCCCTTCTACCAGCACACGCTCGAAGGAGACGACGACATGCCGGCGCACGCCAAGAGCAGTCTCATCGGCCCCTCCCTAACCATCCCCATCACCGACGGCAGGCTCAACCTCGGCACGTGGCAGGGCATCTACCTCTGCGAGTTCCGCGACTACGGAGGAAGCCGCCGCCTCGTCGCCACCATCCTGGGGGAAGACTGACCCCACTCCCCAAGGGCGTATGAAAAAGCCCTTATGATTTCAGCGCTGTTTCCTTATGATTTCAGCGCGGTTTCCTTCGGTTTCAGGGCAATTCGTCTAAGGCTTCCTGGAGGCGGCTTAGGGCTTTCTGGATAAGGTCGGGGGTGCCGCTGCCGTTGTTCACGTACTCTACCACCATGTCGGCGTAGTCTATGGCCTCGCGCAAGGGGGTTGTCTTGTTGGGAATCTCCTTAGCTGAGGAGAGAAGCGGGAGCAATTCCGCCAAATCCTCGGGCTCGGCGAGGCCCGACGGGCGCATCGTGTTCAGCGCCATATTGAGGGCGGAGGCAGCGGCGCTGATGTTTTCCTGGCTAAGCCGCTTAAGAGGCTGGCTGGAGACCCGCTCCGCGCTGTCGAGCTGTGCGAGAAGGCGGGCGAAGCCATAGGGAGCCCACGCGTCTTTCTCGGAGGCTCGCTCGCTGGCCAAAGCGATAGTCTGCCGCAAGCCCGCCATGTCAGAGCGTTTCGACGTTTTCTTCGCCGCGTTTTCCCCGACGTTCAGGCGCAGATAATGCGTGGAGCGGCCCGTCGCGTAGTAGTCCGGCACGAATTTCCTGCCGCCTAACTCCATATTATATAAGGGTCCGCCCGTGCCGTCGTCCGCCGTCGGGCCGTCGAGCCTAATGTCGCTGAGGTCGGCCTTAAGGTTAAACTCCGCGTCCCGCCACGTGTGGATGTCGGGGCTCGACATCGCGAGCGGGCCCAGCATAAGAACGCCCGCCCACATCGGGGAGAACGGCGTGCGCGTCTCGTTCTTTCCCGTCGCTGCCAAGTCCATCTTGTCGGGACCGTAGGAGATGTGCGCCACGAACGGCATCTCAATTTCCACGACATCGCCGCTCTGCCACCGGCGGCTTGGGATTTCGAAGTAACTGCAAGGGCGCGCGTCGCCATTGTCCAGGCGTTTGCCGTTAAGCGTCACGGAAAAAACCCGCGTAGCCCAGCCCGGCACGCGCAGCTTCAGGGCAAACTCTCCCTCGCCGCCGAACTCAATGCGGCTCTTCTCGGCGGGCCAAGCGCAAGTCTGTGTCACTTTTATTCCGTTCCATCGGGCTTCCGTCGGCAGATACAGGCAGACCCAGAGGCACGAGTCGTTGGCGAAGTAGGCGGCCTCCTGATATTTCACGTGGTTCTCCACGCCCGTGCCGCCGCAGCAGCTCGACTGCGGGGTCTCGTTGCCGAAGGGTTTCTCCGCGTCCATCCCGACCGCGTACTGATAGGTCACGGCCCACTCCGCGGGGCTCAGCGAGCCGACAATCTGATTGTAGAGCACGCGCTCGTAATAGTCCATGAGCGCGGCATCGTCGGGCGTGAAACAATTCAGATCCTTCGTGAGTTTCGCCAGATTATATGCGCAGCATGTCTCGTTTATTTCGGGGTTTGGGTACATATCCCTGTGGCGGTCGCTCATAAGGTTAGTGTTCATGCTCAGCATCTGGCTGTAAGGCTGCCGGAACATCTCGCCGTTGCCCACGCCGCCCATTGCGTAGACGTAGCGGCCCTGGACAAAATCCCAGAAGTTCCGTGCAATCCGGTAGTAAGCCCCGAGTCCGCTCGCGCGATAGTTGCGCAACGCGCCCGTAACCATAGGGATGTGCTGGTTAGCGTGGCGGGTCCGTATCTCGTCCACGTTCTTTTCGAGCGGAGAGAAGAAGGCCGGAGCGTCAAAGTAAGAGGCTGCCTCCAGAAGCCTCGAGCTTTCTGTGGAATCGCTCACCATCGCCGCCAGCCGTGCCAAGGATTCTTCCATTCCTCCCACCTCGCCCGCGATGTACATGTTCCACATTTCGTAGCGGTTGCCGGGGCTTTCCTGCCGTTCCTCACGGGTCCCGTCCGTCTTCACATAGGTGCGGTAGTGCAAACGATTCCACACCCAGAGGCCCATGTCCTTGGCCGTGAGCAGGGCAGTCGAACAGATCTGCTCGTCGTCCACGTTCTCACAGATGTCAATCAGCCCGGCCAGCTGCTTATGTATCGTGTAATACGGCGCCCACACCCAGTCCTCGTTGTTGTAAGCCCTATACATTTCCACGAGAACAGCGTGCTGCGCGGGGATGGCGTTAAGGTAACCGTAGCCGTACCTTTGCCAATCTTTTTTATACTCATCGAAGTCCTGCCACGTACCCCCGAGCTTGCGCAGCTCCTCCTCGGGTGCAAGGTCGCGCGCCTCCCAGAAGCGTCCGAGAGAATCGCACCAGACGAACGTCCTTTCCTGGCATTCTCTGAGCTGGAAGACAAGGGTGCGTATGCGCTCTCTCAGGCTGTCGCGCAGCGTCTCGTCCGTCTCTCCGGCCAGAGCGAAAGCGAGAGCCGACATGTAATGCCCCGTGCCGTGGCCCTTAAGCTTGGTGGTGGGGCTGTCCCAGCCGTCGCTTTCGGTGTAACCGTCGGTGGAAAGCCCGTAAGTGTCACGATAATTGTACAATTGTTGCGAGAGGTCGAGCGAGAGAAGCAGCCTGACGTCGCGGTCGCGGTTGGAGGTGAGGCGGTTACGGCCCGTTAGCCTCACATCAGCGAGCGGCAGCGGCTCTGCCACGACCTTGGGCTCGTCCGCCTCCTCCCCGTTGGTCACCCTGACGGAGGCCGTGAGAGGGAAGCCCTGGTCCGTGCTGTTGTCGCCTATTATGTAGCCGCTAACGGTGTATTCGCTGCCCGCCGGCATCTCGCACTCACGGAGTTCCGTGGCCAGGGCCGAGTTCGTCCAGCGCGTTTGCCGCCACTCTCGCGCGCCGTCGCTGTACGTCACCAGCACCTGCCAAGGCAGACGGGGCGCGGAGCCCTCGGGGCATAGCACTGAGACCGGCTCTACCGACTTGACGCGCCTCGGCTTCGCGCCCGCGTTCAGGGAGACGGTCAGCGCGAGGGCGAGAAGAAAAATGCTCGTTCCTTTGTTTTTCATTTGGCATCCCATAACATATACAAATGTGTTCACCGAAGATTCGGCTCGTTCCTTGGGCAAAGATAGGCTTTTCACGCCCGTTTCCGCTGCTTTGCCGCTGTGTTTCGGGCAAAAAGCCTTGGAAAAGCATTTTTTCCCTAAGATATTTGGCGGTTATTTCAATTAATTCATATCTTTGCCCCGACAACAATGTTAAATCTCTTATATAAAGGCGTTTATCTATGAACAAAACAGAAATCATCGCTAAGGCTGCAGAGAGCGCAGGGCTTAGCAAAGCGGACACGAAGAAGGCTATCGAGGCCGCTGTAGCTTGCGTTAAGGAAGCTTTGGCAAACGGCGAGAAGGTGCAGATCCCCGGCGTCATCACGCTGACAGTCGCCTCCCGCCCCGAGCGCACCGGCAAGAATCCCGCCAACGGCCAGACCATCACCATCCCGGCCAAGAAGGTTGTGAAGGCTAAGGCAGGCTCTGAGCTGACCGCAGCTGTGAAGTAGAGAATTCGCTCCCCTTGGGAGCTGACAAGCGGGCAAGGCATTTTCCCCCACGAGGGGAGGATGCCTTGCCTGCGTCCCGGAGCATTTACCGCGATTTCCGTGGGCCGCCGCCGCGCGCCCTTGGGCTTTTTCCGTTTTTTCTCAGGCGAACACGCTCACGGCACGTATAGCGGGAAGGGGCTTCGGCACACTTTCGCGGCGAAACCTTCGGGGGCGAGGGGCGCATTCGTCGGGGGCGAGAGGCGCATTCGTCGATGGCGAGGGGCGCATTCGTCGGGGCTTTTCTCAAACTCCCCCGAGCTTTCCCCAGACACTCCGAAGCTTTTCTCAGATTTCCCGTGGCTTTTGCGCCGATTCCTCGGGGCTTTTTTTCTTTTTCCCGTGGAAAAAATAATTTTTCCCTAAGGATTCGCGCCCAAACCACACGTGGACTTGCCCAAAACCACACGTGGACTTGATGAAAACCACGTGTGGATTTTGCGGCCCCCTGATCTTTGCGGAAAAAGCTTCGGAGAGCTACACGAAAGTCTCCCGAAGCTTTTTGCAAAGGTAGCGAAAAAATCGCGGAACTCCTAACCTTCGCGCCAATTTGTTTAGGGCTATATGGCGGCGGCCGGGGGCGATGGGCGCATCCGTCAAGGGCGAGGGGCTAAAATGTATGGGATAAGGCGAACCCCCAAAGGGGGTTCAATACGAGTAGCCGTGGGTTTGCTTCCGCAAACCCACGGCTATCCCTCTGAAACCCCTCCGGGGTTTTACATACGCCAATGGGCGAGGGGCGGAATTGTCGGGACTTTTCTCAAACTGCCTTAGGCTTTTCACGGACTCCCCAAAGCTTTTCTCAGACTCCCCTAAGCTTTTCTCAAATTCCCCGTGGCTTTCGCGCCGATTCCTCGGGGAAAAAATAATTTTTCTCGGGGAAAAAATTATTTTTCCCGAAGGATTCGCGCCGAATGTACATGTGAACATGCGGAAATGTACATGAGAACTTGAAATTTCTACATGAGAACTTTGCGGCCGCCCTAATCTCTTGGGGGACAAGCCCCAAGAAACCTGCAACAAATATAGAGAAAAACCGCCGGAACTCCAAGCCTTGACATAGATTTTCCGCTAAAAAGAGGGCGCGCCCAAGGGCACGCCGCGCGTTTTCCTCCGAGAGAGCCGATAAGGGGACTCGAACCCCTGACCCACGCATTACGAATGCGTTGCTCTACCAACTGAGCCATATCGGCAGAAAGCGAATGCAAAAGTACTACAAACGGGCGAACAAGCCAAATTTCCCCTTGCTTTTTTTGAATTGTCAACCACATATCTTAACTTCGCGCCAAGCTATGCTAATTTATGTTTAAGCACATATCCGCCGCAGTCCTGACATGCCTGAGCCTCACCGCAGCGGCCGGACAAGTGGCCGAGATAAATCTCACGGACAGCCTTGGAAAAGAGTACTACTACGTGAACGTCGAGGTGCCGGACGGCAACTACCGGGTCACCGTTGACTTGGGTTGCAAGAAATTCGCGGGGAGCACCACCGTGAGGGCCGAGAGCCGCAGGCTGTTCATCGAGAACGAGCAGACGCGGAAGGGCGAGAAGAAGTCAATATCCTTCCTTGTGAACAAGCGCACGCCCGAGATTCCCGGCAAGCAGCCCGTGAGGATCAAGGACAGAGAGCGGGGCAAGCTCGACTGGGACCAGTATCTCACGCTGGAGATAACAGGCGAGCGCCAGGCCGTGACCCGTGTGACGATTGAGCGGGACACGGTGGCGCCGACAGTTTTCCTTTGCGGAAACTCCACAGTCGTCGACCAAGACGACGAGCCTTGGGCGAGTTGGGGCCAGATGATCACACGCTGGTTCGCCGACAGCCTTTGCTTTTGCAACATGGCCGAGAGCGGCGAGACGGCAAGCACGTTCATCCAGGCGGGAAGGCTCGATAAAGCCCTCTCGATGATGAAGGCGGGCGACTACATTATCATCGAGTTCGGGCACAACGACCAGAAGCAAAACTTCCCCGGCAGCGGGGCTTACTACAACTTCGCCACGGCTCTGAAGACATATATAGATGAATCGCGCGCGCGCGAGGCTGAGCCTATCCTCATAACACCCACGCAGCGCAGGACGTTTGACAAGGAGGGCCGCATCCAGGAGTCGCACGGCGACTACCCCGAGGCAATGCGTTGGGTGGCGGAGCGTGAGGGCTGCCGGCTCGTTGACCTGCACGAAATGACGCGCGAGCTGTTCGAGACAATGGGCGTGGACGGGACAAAACGCGCGTTTGTCCACTATCCAGCGAACACCTTCCCAGGGCAGGAGACCGCGCTTGCCGACAACACTCACTTCAACCCCTACGGCGCTTACGAGATAGCCAAGTGCGTGGTGACGGGTTTGCTGGAGGAAGGCGTACCTTTCACGAAGTATTTGCGCCCGGAGTTCCCGAAAGATTTCTCACCCCTTCGGCCTGACGACGCGGACGCCTTCGTTTGGGTGGAGAGCCACACGACAGATCTCCTGAAACCTGACGGCAACTGACGCAGCGAGCCACTGAAAACAAAATAAAACCTTAACAAAAACATACAATAATGACCTTTAGCATCTTATTCACCCTCGGAGTTGTGATACTAATGCTCGTGGCTTTGATAACAGACAAGCTGAGGCCCGGCATCATTCTCTTCTCGGCAGTCGTGCTTTTGCTGTGCGGCCGCGTGATAACCGCCGACGAGGCCGTGAAAGGCTTCTCGAACAAAGGGATGATAACCGTGGCCCTCCTCTACCTCGTCAGCGAGGGAGTGAGGAACAGCGGCATACTTCAGCGCATCATCTACAGGCTCCTGCCAAGGAAGAACCTGAGCGTGACGCGCAGCAACCTGCGCTTCCTGCCCGTCGTCTCCGCCATCTCGGCATTTCTCAACAACACTCCCGTCGTCGTCATCTTTGCTCCGATGATAAAGAACTGGGCGAAGAAGACGAACCTTCCGCCGACCAAGTTCCTCATCCCGCTGAGCTACGCCACCATCCTCGGAGGAATCTGCACATTGATAGGGACAAGCACGAATATCGTCGTGGACGGTCTCATCTCGGACGGGATGTCTTCGGGGCTTTTCCGTGACAATCCGAGCGTGCACAACTTAGGAATGTTCGAGCTTGGCAAGGCCGGCATCTTCATTTGCGTGACGGGTCTGATATATCTTATCCTCATCTCGCGCTATTTGCTGCCAGACAGGCGGCCGGACTCCTATGAAGGCGAGACGAAAGACACGCCCGACGGGATGACACGCATGGAGGTAATGCTCAGCACCCGCTTCCCCGGGCTGGGAAAGACCATACGCGAGTTCGACTTCTTCCGGCATTACGGCGTGAACGTCAAGGCCATCAGGCGCAGAGGCAGGATTGTGAAGGGAGACTACATGAGCGTCAAGATGACGAAAGACGATACCTTGCTGGTAGACGGCGACGAGAGCTTCATCAAAGCCTGGAAGGACAGCCGAGTTTTCTTGATGATAAACCGCCTGGGAGAAATAGAGAAACCGATGGGCATCCGCAAGCGCTGGATAGCCTTGCTGCTGGTAGTGCTGATGATTGTCGGGGCAACACTGGGCGAGAGCGTGGGCATAGAGGTCCTCACCCCCAACGTCAAGCTCGACATGTTCTTCTTCGCCGCGGTGACAACCGTGATAATGGCGTGGACAGGTATGTACTCCTCGCGCCGCTACACGAAGTTTATCTCCTGGGACGTCCTTATCACCATCGCCTGCGCCTTCGCCATAAGCCAGGGAATGATTAACAGTGGACTGGCGGACTGCGTGGGAAAATACATCATAGCCTTGGCCGAAAGCGCGCGCAACAGCCAGAACGGCATCTACATTATGCTGGCCGCGCTCTATCTCATCACTAATATCTTCACGGAACTCATAACAAACAACGCGGCGGCCGCACTCGCGTTCCCCCTCGCCCTGAGCATTTCCAACACTCTCGGCGTGGACCCCACTCCTTTCTTCATCTGTATCTGCTTCGCCGCCAGCGCCTCGTTCAGCACGCCCATAGGTTATCAGACGAACCTCATTGTGCAGGGCGTCGGAGGCTACAAGTTCACCGACTTCGTGAAGGTGGGCCTGCCGCTGAACATCATTGTCTTCCTGCTCAGCGTCTTCCTTATCCCGCTGTTCTACGGGGTGTAAACGGCCCAGAGACAAAGGCGAGAGATGAGATACTGCGGCAATTGCGGCAGACAGATCAGCGACGATGCCACTTTCTGCGGTTATTGCGGCGCTCCCGCTCCCCAGTCTTCTGACAATTCTCCCAAGGGAAAAAGCGAGAAGGCAGAGGGCGGGGGCTCACGCTCCCCGATAGTCGGGGGGATAAGCGACTACGTGGGCAGCAAAGGCTCGGTGCAGCTGAACTGGAAGGTGTTGTTCGCGGACGTTTTCAAAAGGCACACGCGGGAAGAGGCCGAGGACATCTTCATCTGCGGCACGACGAGGACAACGCCGCCCCTGAACGAAATATCCGACACCTGGCCGAAACCGTGGCTCTACAGCCGAGTCTTCCTCTGCTTCCTCGTGACGTACGTGCTGCTTTACGTGTGCAGCGTCACCTTCAACAACGCCAACGCTTACCCCGGCCTTATAGTCATCGGCGCATTCGCCGTGCCTTTCACCACACTCGTCCTGTTCCTCGAGATGAATGTCTTCAGGAACATCAGCGTTTACAACGTGATGAAGTTCTTCCTGATAGGGGGCGGGGCCTCGCTTGTCGTGACTCTTTTCCTCTTCAGCCTCGACATTGTGGACACCGACCCGTCGTCAACGTGGGGAGCGATGATGGTTGGAGTGACTGAAGAACTGGGCAAACTGGTAGTCGTGTACTTGCTCATAAAGAGCCTTCCCTCGTGCGATCACTTGCTTTGCGCACTTCTCGTGGGCGCTTGCGTGGGGGCCGGCTTCGCGGCCTTCGAGTCGGCGGGCTACGCTATGCGGCTGATGCTCTCGATGGTCAGCTATTTCAGTGCTTATGGCGTGAGCATCCCCGCGGAACAAATGATGGACAGCGTCACGAACATAATATATCTGCGCGGACTCCTCGCCCCCGGCGGTCACGTGGCGTGGGCCGCCATAAGCGGAGCCGCACTGATATTGGCGAAAGGCAAGGGGCGCCTCTCCACTTCCGTCTTCTCTTGCGGCCGTTTCTGGAAGATATTCCTCATTCCCGTCGTGCTTCATGGCTTGTGGGACGCACCTTTCATGAGCGAAGGCTACGTGAAGTATGTGATTTTGGTGGTGCTTGTCTGGGTTTTTGTTATGGTGCTTTTCAACATGGGCCTCGACGAGGTGAAGGACATCAAGCGGAAATACACCTAAATGAAGCGGTGCAAGAACGGGCATGTCTTTGCCGACGACTCTCTAAGGTTCTGCACACGTTGCGGAGAGCCGCTTGTCGCCATCCCTGAGCCCGAGGATTCCGCCCCGGACGCTGGCGGCATCGAGCCAAAAGCTGGGACAAAAAAGACGGGCTGCCTGAAGAAACTGCTCGTTGCCCTGGCGATTGCGGCCGTATGCCTCGGGTGTTTCTTGTACTATATTATGAATGCGGCCACATACCTTAGGCTTGAGACCGACTCGCTCGTTGCCTCAAAGGGCGGAGGCACGGGCACAGTGGCTGTTGACTACGACGGATATGTGTGGGAGGTCAGTCATAAACCCGACTGGGTCGCCATAAAAGAGAACGACGACCAGATGGAAATCACCGTCGGCCCGAACGAAACGGGCGAGATAAGGGAGGGAAGCGTGACGGTGAAAAGCGGAAAACTGCACGAGACCCTTACAATCAGGCAGAATGCCGTGGCCACCTCCATCAGAGCCTCCGAGTCGTCGGTCAGTTTCAGCAAGGACGGCGGCTCTGAGGTAGTGACTGTCGAGACTGACGGCTGCGAGTGGCAAGCCAGTTACCCCAAGTGGCTGAGCGTCTCGAAGGAGGACGACGAGCTGAGCGTCAGGAGCGGCCCGAACGAAGGCAGCTACCGCAGCGGGCAAATCACGGTGCACGAGGACAACGTGCAGTGGGCCATCCTCGTCACGCAAGGAGGGAAATGCCCCGTTTGCAACGGGAATGGCCTGCTTCTCTGCGGCTCATGCGCCGGCGCGGGCGGGTGGTATCTGGGTTTCTCGTATATGCAGTGCTTCTCCTGCGGGGGCTCGGGCAAAGTGGCCTGCGGCAGTTGCGGCGGCACTGGTTACAAAGAATGACACACGCCGCTGGTGTGGCGATAATTCGCGTGGGTTATGGAAGAATTTGACTTGGAGCGTTTCAAGGAAGCTCAGGCTTACGGCTATGAAGGGTACGAGACTGCGCTGCGGGAGATCAGGGCAGGGAGGAAGGTGTCCCACTGGATTTGGTATATTTTCCCGCAGCTGAAGGGCCTGGGCCACAGCTATTATTGTGATTACTACGGCATTTCGGGCTTAAGCGAGGCGGAAGCCTACCTCAAAGACGAGACGCTTGGCGTGCGACTTCGTGAGATAACAGAGGCTCTCCTTGGGCATAAGGGAGAAAACGCTGTGGATATTCTCGGCTCTATCGACGCTCGCAAGGTGAGATCCTGTATGACACTTTTCGATATTCTTGCCCCCGCGGATGTCTTTGCCGAGGTGCTCGATGCGTTTTACGAGGGGAAGCGGGATCGAAGAACGCTGGATATGGTCGGGAAAGCCTAAGCTTTCTGGCGGAAAGATCGGGCATTTTTGCGGAAAGCAAAAAGAAGAGCGCCTTCAAGTGGCACTCTTCTCGTTATTTCTTTAGGGTTGTGGGTCAATGACGCTCGTAGCCCCACTCGTCGAGTATGGGGCCCCACGCCTCGTTCACGAGGGAAATGGTGCGCGGGTCGTAGTCGTATTTGTTTTTCTTGTAGACTTTTTTGCTTGCGATGTAGGCTTCAATCGCGGAGTGTGCGGCGTTCCAGCCGGGTATTTGGAGTTTCCGGTAGATCTCCTCGACAATCCGCAGCGCGTCCCTTTCGATGTCCTCAAACTTCACCTCGTAGAGGTTGCCCGCCTTGATGAATTTCTTCTGTTCCTTAAAGGCATTGTACAATTCCACGTAGTTTCTGAGAATATTCCTTTCCATTTCCTCCTGAGAGATGCTGTGAAGCTCGAGCGGCGCTATGGTGTTGGAGAAAAAGTTTCGGCTGCTCTCGAAGACTGTGTAGGGATTTCGCATGAGATACACGAACTTCGCGTCGGGATACATCTCGACGAGAGCCTTAACCCTCCCAGTGTGTGGCGGATTCTTGCTGAGATATTGCGCGTCATTAATAATGTCACGGCGAGTGTTCCAGATGGAGATGCGCACAAGCTTGTCGAAGACCCGCTTGAAGTCCTCGATCTCCTCACGCGTGGCCGTCTTCAGAGTGAGGTAACGGTCGCAGTATTCCTGCATACGCTCGGGGAAAAACCAGAAATCGTAGTAGCTGTTGGGCGACATGTTCTGGATTGCGAACTCCTCTTCCTGCGGCAGGTCGGGCGCGAGCTCCATATTGTCCGTCGGACGGTGGTCGGGCATGAGCCAAGCCATCGTGGGTTTGAACATTTTTTGCAGGGCCATCACGTAGTGAGGAAAGACTGTCTGGTAAGTTGTCGTGAAGGCGAAGTGCGGGTCCTGGGCGAAAATGTTGTGAACATAGGTGGTGCCGGAGCGCCAGTGCCCGAGAATGAACAGAGGGTCGTGGGCCGGGCGCTGGTTAGCCAGGAGTTTTCTGTATTTCCTCTCCTGCAGCGGCACCATCGTGCTGAGGAGTCGGCAAATTGCTTTGGTTAGTATGAATTTTCCTCTTTTCTCCGGCGCGATTCTCTGACCCTTTGTCAGTTCCTTAAAGGTGTGCCAGTCGGCGCCCACGAGGGTATTGACGGGGAGTTTGCTGAATTCCAGTAAGCCCATAGGGTTATGCTTTAGTTTGTCAGATGTATTTCAAGTCCTTGTCGGGAGAGTTCCTTCACGGCCTTAAGGATGCTCTCGCGGTGTTCGGGGGGAATGCCAAGTTTTTTCAGGTCGAGTGTCGGCACGTCCTCCTGCAGTGTCTCGCTTTCCTCCAGCGGCCTGACGATCATTCCCACGGCTGAGGTGAAGTTAGTTATCGGGTCGATGAGGATGAACGCCCCGGTCGCGCGGTTTTGGCTGTAGGGGTCGAAGAAAAGGTTCTTGGCTGTGGTGATTCTTGCGCAGGCAATCTCGTTCAGCCTCATGGGCTTTCCCTCCAGATGCTCCATTGTGTTCACGTCCACCCTGTATTGTATGCTCTCCACGGTAGAGCGTGTCGTGTTGGTATTATGCTTAAGGAAAAATTGTTTCCCTTGGTCCATCGGCTGTTCGTCCATCCAAACGAGCATTGTCTCGAAGTTTCTTCCGATGAAAGGCACGTTGTCAGGGCGCACAATCATCTCGCCGCGCGAGATATCTATCTCATCTTCGAGGGTCAACGTCACGCATTGCGGGCAGAAAGCCTCGGCGAGCTCACCGTCGTACGTGTGTATTCCTTTCACGCGGCTGCGCTTCATGCTCGGCAGGGCGAGGATTTCGTCGCCTTTGCTTACGGTTCCGGAAGAAATCTTGCCGCTGAAGCCGCGGAAGTTAAGGTTCGGCCGCAGGACATACTGCACGGGGAAGCGAAAATCCCGCATATTTCTGTCTAAATGTATGGGGACAGTCTCCAGGAAGTCCAGCAGCGTTGTGCCATCGTACCACGGTGTCTTGTCGCTTTTCTCCACCACGTTGTCGCCCTCCGTTGCGCTCAAGGGGAAGCACGTCACGTCTTCTATGCCGAGGCTCTCGGTGAGTTGCAGATATTCCTGTGAGATTTTCTCGAAAACGTCACGGCTGTAGTCCACGAGGTCCATTTTGTTCACCGCGAGGGCTATGTGTTTTATGCCGAGAAGGCTGACAAGAAATGTGTGACGCCGTGTCTGTGTTATCACTCCCAAGCGGGCGTCCACCAGAATGATTGCGAGATTTGCCGTGGAGCCCCCGGTAATCATGTTGCGGGTATACTGCTCATGTCCCGGAGTGTCAGCGATTATGAATTTGCGCTTGTTGGTTGAGAAGTAACGATAAGCGACGTCTATCGTGATTCCCTCCTCGCGTTCCGCCTTTAGTCCGTCGAGCAGCAGCGCGTAGTCAATCTTTCCGGCTCCGGCGTTACCGACGCGCTTCGAATCCTTCTCGAGAGTCGCAAGCTGGTCCTCGTAAATCTTCTTGCTGTCAAAGAGGAGGCGGCCTATTAGCGTGCTTTTTCCGTCGTCCACCGAGCCGGCCGTGAGCAGGCGAAGCAGGTCTTTTTGTTCGTCGGCATCGAGAAATGCCTTAATGTCTATCTTGTTCTCGTCCATCGTTCCTAAGCTTTTTAGAAATAACCCTCGCGTTTTTTCTGTTCCATCGAGGCTTCCTGGTCAAAATCTATCACTCTTGTGGTGCGCTCGCTCTTGGTTGTTGTCATCATTTCCTCGACTATTTCCTCTATTGTCTGCGCGTTACTCTCCACCGCCCCCGTGAGAGGCCAACAACCGAGCGTGCGGAATCTGATCATTCTCTGCCGTATGCGGGGGATGTACTCCTTGGGCAGGCGGTCGTCGTCAGGCATAATCAGGTTGCCGTCCAGCTCGATGCAGGGTCGCATCTTGGCGAAATAGAGCGGGACGATAGGGATTTTCTCGAGGCGAATATACTGCCAAACGTCGAGTTCCGTCCAGTTGCTGATGGGAAAGACACGGATCGACTCGCCTTTGTTAATGCGCGCGTTGTAAATATCCCAGAGCTCCGGGCGCTGGTTCTTCGGGTCCCACTGGTTGAACTTGTCGCGAAAGGAGAAAATCCTCTCTTTCGCGCGGCTTTTTTCCTCGTCGCGGCGGGCCCCTCCAAAGGCGGCGTCGAACTTATACTTAGCCAAAGCGTCGAGCAGCGCCTTGGTTTTCATCAGATCCGTGTGGACTTTGCTGCCATGCGTGAAGGGCCCGACGCCGGCCCTGAAGCCTTCCATGTTGCTCTCCACGATGAGGTTCCAGTCGTGCTCCTTGGCGTAGGTGTCACGAAACTGGATCATCTCCTTGAACTTCCATTTGCTGTCGATGTGCATCAGGGGAAAAGGCACTTTTCCCGGGGCGAAGGCCTTCTCGGCCAAGCGCACCATCACCGAGCTGTCCTTGCCTATGCTGTAGAGCATCACGGGATTCTCGAACTCCGCCGCGACCTCGCGGATAATGTGTATGCTCTCGGCCTCGAGCTCCTGAAGGTGCGATAATTTTCTCTCTTCCATTATCTTTTTTTCTCTTGACTTATACCTATTATATATAGTGTCTCAGGGGCGGGTCCTCGCCCTTGCCATCACCATCTCCACGACCTTCGCGACGCTTTCCTCGAGCCTCAGGCGCGAGGTGTCGAGGCTGAGGGCGGGATTCTCGGGGGGCTCGAACGGGGAGCTTATGCCCGTGAAGTCTTTCACCTCGCCTTTTCTGGCGCGGGCATAGAGCCCCTTCACGTCTCTGCGCTCGCATTCCGCGAGAGGCGTGCTGACATACACCTCCAGGAAGTCGGCCTCGCCCACAATGCTTCGGGCCATCGCGCGGATCTCCCTGGTGGGGCTGACGAAACATGCGAGCGTCACCAAGCCGGTCTCGACAAAAAGCTTACCCACCTCGGCGATTCGGCGGATATTCTCGGTGCGATCCGCCACGCTGAAGCCGAGATTGCTGTTGATGCCCGACCTTATGTTGTCACCGTCCAGGATATATGACAAAATGCCACGGCTCGCCAGCTCACGCTCCACGCCGATCGCGATGGTGCTCTTGCCGCTGCCGCTAAGGCCCGTCATCCAAATCATCACACCCCGCTGGCCGAGCAGCTTTTCCCTCTCGGCGCGGGTGAGCGTCTGGCTGTGAATGGGGTAAATGTTGCTGCTCATTTGCTCCTTTGCCTTGGTCTGCGTCGCAAAATTACGCAATTATCTTGTGTTTTCGCATCTCTTTGCGCGAAAAACGCCGAGGGTGGCTTTCTTTTTGCCCTAAGCAAATTGGCGCGAAGGCTTGGAGTTCCGGGATTTTTTCGCTACCTTTGCCACAAGCTTCGGGAGGCTTTCGTGTAGCTCTCCGAAGCGTTTTTCGTAAAGAATTAGGGGGCCGTTTCCGCTACGTGTAGCATTCGCGTTTGCTACGTGTAGCATTCGCGTTCGCTACGTGTAGCGTGAGCGAGATTCCTTAAGGGAATCAGCTCATTTCCTTAAGGAAAAATAAAAAAGCTTCGAGGAATCGACGCGAAAGCCCCGAGGAATCCGTGAAAAGCTTTGGGGTGTCTGAGAAAAGCCCCGATGAATGCGCCCCTCGCTCCCGACAATTTCACCCCGCGCCCCATTAAATCCGTGGCGAATATGGGTTGTACCTTCGGCACAAACGGGGCTAACGTCTTGAATCCGGGGATGTCGCTACGCTCGACCCCCGGCTACGCAAATGCAACCCCTTCGGGGTTAGCTCCGCACCCCCGACGAATGCGCCCCGTCGCCCCGGACCGCCGCCAAATAGCCTGAACAAATGGGCGCGAAGGTTAGGGGTGTCCGCGGAAAGCTTGGGGGTGTCAGGAAAAAGTATCGGGGGAATGGCCGCGGAGCCCACTGGAAATCTTATAAAAGCTTAAGGGAAAGGCACAAAGCCGGCGGGAAAAGGGGAAGCTTCGGGGGAATTTCGTAACTTTGCCTCCCGCTTACGACACACACACATCAGGAAAAGGCAACTTAAAAGCTATGCAAAAAGACGACATCCGACATCCTTTCGCATTAATTCCCGACGTTGACGAGGACGCGGCCAACGTGTTCGAGATCGACATCCCCGACATCGTGCCCATACTTCCAGTGAGGCACCTCGTGGCTTTCCCCATGATGCTCATGCCCGTCTCGGTGGGAAGAAAATCTTCCCTTAGGCTTCTCACCGAGGCATACGAGGAAAAACTGACAATAGGCATATTCACGCAGACCAACAACTCGGAGGAACAGCCCGACATGAACGGGCTTTACGGCACCGGCATCGCTGGTCGTGTGGCGAAAATACTCGACTTCCCCGACGGCACGCACACGGCCATCCTTCAGTGCGCCGCACGCGTGGTGCTGACGGGCCTGAGCAACGAGGGAAAATACGCGCGGGGCACCGTGATGCGCCTCACTGAAGATATGACAACAGACGAGGAGTTCAGCGTCATTTGCCGTGAGATCAGGAAGAAAGCCGGAAAGCTGCTGGAGCAAAGCAAGGACACGCCCAGCGAATCGTTAATCTCGCTGCAAAATATGCGCAACAATGTCTTCCTCGTCAACTTCCTTTGCTCCACCCTGCCCTTCGTCGCGGAGGTGAAACAAAAGATGCTTCACGCCGACTCCATAAAGGCGAGAGCCGAGGCCCTGCTGCGTAATATAAATAACATGCAGACGCTGCTCGACCTTAAGGCGGAGATTGAGGAGAAAACCCAGAGCGACCTGAACAGACAGCAGAAAGAATATTACCTTCACCAAGAGATGAAGGTGATACAGGAGGAGCTTGGCGGGCCAAGCGCAACGGATGACGTTGACGAGCTCCGGGAGAAAGCCGACAAACTCAACATGCCCAAGCAGGTGCGCTCAACGTTTGACGCGGAACTCTCAAAGCTGCAGCGCATCAACCCACAGAACGCCGACTATAACGTCCAGCTCAACTACCTGCAAACAATTGTTACACTGCCATGGGGTCAGGAGACGAAAGATAATCTTAACTTGCAAAACGCCGAACGCACGCTGAACCGGGACCACTACGGGATGGAAAAAGTGAAAGAGCGCATACTCGAGCACCTGGCTGTCCTGAAGTTGCGCGGAGACAACAAGAGTCCCATCCTCTGCCTCTACGGCCCGCCAGGCGTGGGCAAGACCTCTCTGGGAAAAAGCATAGCCTGCGCGCTCAAACGCCGTTACGTCCGGGCTTCTCTCGGCGGCCTTCACGACGAATCCGAGATACGCGGGCACCGACGCACCTACATCGGGGCGATGCCCGGGCGGATAATAAAAGGACTTGCCAAGGCCGGCTCGAGCAACCCCGTGTTCATCCTCGACGAAATCGACAAGATAAGCGGACAAACCATCAACGGCGACCCGTCTTCCGCCTTGCTCGAGGTGCTGGACCCCGAACAGAATGTGGCGTTTCATGACAACTTTCTTGAGATAGACTACGACCTCTCCAAAGTGATGTTCATAGCCACCGCCAACGACATCTCGAGCATCCCACGCGCGCTCCTGGACCGTATGGAATTAATCGAGGTGAGCGGCTACTGCACCGAGGAGAAAATAGAGATAGCCCGCAAGCATCTCATCCCGAAAGCGAAGGAGAACAACGGCCTAAGCAAGGAGAAGGGTGTAAAGATAAAGCGGGACGCGATAGAGTTTCTCATTGAACACTACACGCGAGAAAGCGGGGTGCGAGGCCTTGAGAAACAGCTTAACAAAGTCTTCCGCAAGATCGCTCTCCAGATAGCCAAGGGAGAGGGCGAACACGAAGCGGAGACTGTGGACATAAGCCGCCTAACGGAGCTGCTGGGCAAGGAGCCTTTCAACCGTGACATCTATCAAGGCAACGAAATAGCGGGGGTCGTGACGGGACTCGCCTGGACAAGCGTGGGCGGAGAGATACTATTTATCGAGACAAGCCTAAGCCCCGGCAAGGGAGGCAAACTGACCGTGACGGGAAACCTCGGGGACGTGATGAAGGAGAGCGCAATGCTTGCCATCGAGTTCATAAAAGCACACACGGAAGAGCTGGGCATCGACCCCAGGCTCTTCGAGCAATGGCACATTCACGTCCACGTCCCGGAGGGAGCCACACCGAAAGACGGCCCCTCGGCCGGGATAACCATGGTCACGTCCATCGTCTCGTGCATAACACAGCGAAAGGTGCGCGACAAAATGGCTATGACGGGCGAGATAACGCTCAGGGGAAAGGTGCTGCCCGTCGGGGGAATAAAGGAAAAGATCTTGGCAGCCAAGCGCGCGGGCGTGACTAACATCGTGATTTGCAAGGACAATCGCAAGGACATCGAGGAAATTCCGCAGATGTACCTAAAAGGAATGACATTTCACTACGTGGACACCATCCTCGACGTGCTGAGTTACGCCCTGCTCCCCGAGAAAGTAAAGAACGCTAAACTGTACAAAATCGAGGATGACCTTTCGTCTCGAAAAGATTGACCAGGAGACGAGCGCGAGAGCCGGGACAATCTGCACCGACCACGGGGAGATAACCACACCTGTCTTTATGCCTGTGGGCACGCTCGGGAGCGTGAAGGGCGTGCTCCTGAGGGATCTCACGGAAGACGTGGGGGCGCAGATAATTCTTGGCAACACTTACCACCTTTACCTTAGGCCCGGCACGGAAATCCTTGGACAAGCGGGCGGATTGCACAAGTTCAACGGCTGGAGCCGCCCGATTCTCACCGACAGCGGCGGGTTTCAGGTCTTCTCGCTCGCTGAGAGGCGCAAGATAACCGAGGAGGGTTGCACCTTCAGCAGCCATATCGACGGCTCACGACACACGTTCACGCCCGAGAATGTCGTGGATATTGAGCGGAGCATCGGGGCGGACATCATCATGGCCCTCGACGAATGCACACCGGGCAACAGCGACTACGACTATGCCCGCCAGAGCCTCGACCGCACTCTCCGCTGGCTCGACCGCTGCATCAGGCGGTTCCGTGAGACTGAGCCGAAATATAATTACCAGCAGAGCCTGTTCCCCATCGTGCAAGGCTGCACTTACAAGGACCTTCGACTAAGGGCGGCGGAGCAGGTGTCGGAGAAAATGGCTGACGGCAACGCTATCGGAGGGCTGGCCGTCGGGGAGCCCGTGGAGGTGATGTACGAGATGATTGAGCTTGTCTGCGACGTTCTGCCCAAGAACAAGCCACGCTACCTGATGGGAGTAGGGACTCCCGCCAATATCCTCGAGGCAATCTCCCTCGGTGTTGATATGTTTGACTGCGTTATGCCCACGCGTAACGGGCGAAACGCTATGCTTTTCACACGGGAAGGCGTGATGAACATGCGCAACCAACGGTGGGCGACGGACTTCTCCCCTATCGACCCGGGCGGCACAGCCACGGTGGACACGACGTACTCCAAGGCTTACCTCCACCATCTATTCAAGGCGCAGGAGCTGCTCGCCTTGGAAATAGCAAGCATCCACAACCTCGCCTTCTACCTCTCCCTGACGCGCGAGGCCCGAAGCCACATCCTTCAGGGAGATTTCCGTGAGTGGAAGGAAAGAATGTTGCCACGTGTGAGCGCGCGACTCTAAGGAAAATGGAAGAAAGACTATGAGACTGCGACCACCCTTCCTTAAGCGCATCGACACTTACATAATAGCTAAGTTCCTCGGCACTTACTTCTTCGCCATCATCCTTATAATAAGCATCGCTGTCATCTTTGACTATAACGAGAACATCGACAAGTTCACGCAGAGCGGCGCACCGTGGAGGGAGATAATCCTTGACTATTACCTCAACTTCATCCCGTTCTACGCCAACCTCTTCTCGTCCATCTTCGTCTTCATCAGCGTCATCTTCTTCACAAGCAAGCTGGCCGAGAACAGCGAGATTATAGCCATCATCTCGGCAGGCGTGAGCTTCCGCCGCCTCGTCGTGCCTTATATGATATCCGCCACGATAATCGCAGCGCTAACCCTATGGCTCGGCTCGGAAGTCATACCCCGTGGCTCTGTGACCCGAGTGGCGTTCGAGAATCAGTACAAGCGTCGCATCAAAAGCCCGACGTACGCGGAGAACGTGCAGCTGCAAGTGGACACGGGGGTCATTGCCTTCATCGAACACTTCGACGCTCCCTCGAAGACAGGCTACCACTTCTCGCTCGACAAGTTCGAGAACAAGAAGCTCGTCTCCCACCTCACAGCCGACCGCCTCACGTACGACACGCTGAACAACGAGCGCTTCCACTGGAAGATATACAGGGCGAACGTCAGGGACATGCACAGCCTGAGGGAAAAGATTACGCACTACGACGTGATTGACTCGGTCATCGTGATGGAGCCTCAGGACTTCCTCTACACACGTGACATGCAGGAGACGATGACCAACCGGGAGCTGCGGGACTACATCGAGCGGCAGCGCATAAGAGGCACGGGCAACCTGAAGCCCTTCCAGGTGGAGTACCACAAAAGGTTCGCCTCGCCCTTCGCCGCCTTCGTGATGAGCATCATGGGCGTCTCGCTCTCCAGCCGAAAGCGCAAGGGAGGCATGGGAGTGTCCCTGGGCATCGGGCTGGTGCTCAGCGTGGCGTACGCCTTCCTTCAGGGCATAAGCTCCAGCTTCGCCACGAACGGGGGCTTGCCGCCCTTCCTCGCCGTGTGGATACCCAACATCCTCTTCACCGCCATCGCTGTGTACCTTTACCGCAAAGCACCAAGATAACAGTAACAACAAAGCAATATGGACTTCTACGACTTAGACCTCAACGACCAGATACTCGACGCTCTCGACGATATGCACTTCACCGAGACGACGCCTATCCAGGAGCACGCCATCCCGCCCATACTCGAGGGGCGCGACCTCATAGGCGTGGCGCAGACAGGCACGGGCAAGACCGCCGCTTACCTGCTGCCCATCCTCTCGATGCTCTCGGACGGGGGCTACCCCGACGACCGTGTGAACTGCGTCATCATGAGCCCCACGCGTGAGCTCGCCCAGCAGATAGACCAGGCTATGCAGGGCTTCGCCTATTACCTCAGGGGCATAAGCTCCGTCGCCGTGTACGGCGGCAACGACGGCATACGCTACGAGCAGGAGAAGCGGGGCTTCGACAGCGGGGCGAGCATCATCATAGCCACGCCCGGCAGGCTCATCTCGCACATCTCGCTGGGCAACGTCGACCTCTCGCACGTCTCCTTCTTCATCCTCGACGAGGCGGACCGCATGCTCGATATGGGCTTCCACGACGACATTATGCAGATAGAGCGACAGCTCCCGCGCGAGCGGCAGACCATCATGTTCTCCGCCACGATGCCCGACAAGATAGCCGAGCTCGCCCGCCAGATACTGCGCGACCCCGTGGAGGTGAAGCTCGCCGTCTCCAAGCCCGCCGACGGCATACACCAGAGCGCCTTCGTCTGCTACGAGGCGCAGAAGCTGAAGATAGTGAAGAGCCTCTTCCGACAGAAGAAGCCGCAGAGGGTAATCATCTTCGCCGGCAGCAAGGTGAAGGTGAAGGACCTGAACATCACCCTCCTCCGCTCAGGCCTGAGCGTGGGGGCAATGCACAGCGACCTCTCGCAGGCGGAGCGGGACGAGGCGATGTTCCGCTTCAAGAGCGGGCAGGTGGCCATCCTCGTGGCTACCGACATCGTGGCGAGGGGCATAGACATCGACGACGTGCAGCTCGTCATCAACTTCGACGTGCCACGCGACGCCGAGGACTACGTCCACCGCATCGGCCGCACCGCAAGGGCAGGGGCTGAGGGAGCCGCCATCACGCTCGTGAGCGACAAGGACTACCCCGACTTCCGCAAGATTGAGCGCTTCCTCGGCAAGGAGATAGAGAAGCGTGAGCTGCCGCCCGACGCAGGGGCAGCCCCGACCGTGAAGGGCGGAGGCCAGGGGCGCTCACGCACCAAGCGGCACGACCGCCACGGACGTGGAGGCGACCACTCAGCCAACCCTAAGGCAGGCAAACGCCCCAACCGTCACCCTCGCCGCGACAAGCAGAGGCGTAACGACACAACAGCAAACAAGCATTAGCAAAGTCCCTCTAAGGGTCTTCGCAAAGAGGAGCGGCTGGTCGTCGCGAAGAGGAGCGGCTGGTCTTCGCGAAGAGGAGCGGCTGGTCTTCGCGAAGAGGAGCGGCTGGTCGTCGCAAAAGGTCACGGTGACCTATTATAAAGAGGTACAATAGGGAGCTTCGCTGCTAATCGGCGAAGCGCCGGGTGAGGGGCTGGTACTGGTCTATGCGGCGGTCTCGCAGGAAGGGCCACCAGCGCCTCACCGTCTCGGTGCGGCCGAGGTCTATGTCCACGACTGCCACCTGCTCGTCCCGCTCGGAGGCTTGGAACAGCATCTCTCCCTGCTGCCCGCAGGCGAAGCTGCTTCCCCAGAACTCTATGCCTTGGGTCTGCCCGCTGGGGTCTGGCTCCCGCCCCACACGGTTCACCGCCACGAGGGGCAGCCCGTTGGCGATGGCGTGCCCACGCTGCACCGTCAGCCAAGCCTCACGCTGGCGTTGGCGTTCCTCCAGCGGGTCGGTGCTCTCGTAGCCGATGGCTGTCGGGTACAGCAATATATCGGCGCCTCGGAGAGCCATCAGCCGTGCCCCTTCGGGGTACCACTGATCCCAGCACACCTGCACCCCAAGGCTGCCCACGGAGGTCGGGATGGGATGGAAGCCGAGGTCGCCGGGGGTGAAGTAGAACTTCTCGTAGTAGGCGGGGTCGTCGGGGATGTGGCTCTTGCGGTAGATGCCCGCAACCGTGCCGTCCCGCTCAAGCACGAGGGCGGTGTTGTGGTAAAGCCCCGCCGCACGCCGCTCGAACTGGCTTGTCACCAGCACCACGCCCTCACGGCGAGCCACCTCGGAGTAGAACCGTGTGCCTTCCCCGTCGAGAGCCTCGGCGAGCTGGAAGTTGCTCACGTCCTCCGTCTGGCAGAAGTAGAGGGAATCGTGCAGCTCCTCGAGCACAACCAGCTGTGCGCCTTGCCTCGCAGCGTCGGCAACGGCAGCGGCTATGCGGCGGCGGTTAGCCTGCTTGTCCGCCTTGCAGCTAAGCTGCACTATCCCGACCTTCATTGCTTGCGGGGGAAGCGGATGTTGTTCTTCACCACCTGCGACACTGCCACGAGGGGCAGTATGACACGGGGCAGCCCCTTGTCGGCGGAGCGCACTGCGAGGATGCCACGAGCCGCCCCGATGGTGATGTCGGCGATGTGCTGCAGCAAGCCCGCGGGCAGCACCCACTCGTCGCCCTCAAGCTGGTACATCGTGCTCCAGCTCTCACGGGCGAAGGCGAAGACAGCCTGCACGGTGAGCAGCAGCTGGGTGATGTCGTTCTTCTTGTACTCGAAGTGCACTGAGCAGCGCACCAGCCTCTTGTCCGTCTCCGCCCCGAACTGAAGCTGGTTCGTCACCTGCATCTCCCCCTCGGGCCACACGTCCGTAAGCGTGGCGAACTGCACCTCCTCCACGTCGGCGAGCCTGAACTGTATCTGTATCTGCCTTTCCTCTTTCATAGTGGTTTAAGTGTTAAGTCAGCGCAAAGGTAGACATTATTTTGCTTTAATCGAAAGAAGAGCGTAACTTTGCGCCCGTGAAACGGAAGAGCCTCCTTTGTCTAATCGTAGCTTTAGTGACGCTCAGCTCCTGCGGCGAGTACCAGGCTTTGCAGAAGAGCCAGGACTATGAGTACCGCTACGAGGCTGCCAAGGCTTACTTCGTGGAGGGGAAGTACAAGAAGGCGAGCACCCTGCTGGGCGACCTCATAGCGATGCTCAAGGGGACGGCCTGGGGCGAGGAGTCGCTCTACATGCTGGCGATGAGCGAGTATCTCAGCCACGACTACGAGACCTCAGCCAACTACTTCAAGAAGTACTACCAGACGTACTCGAGGGGCATCTTCGTGGAGCAGGCTTACTACTACTCGGGCATGTCGCTCTACCGCCAGACCCCCGAGGCAAGGCTCGACCAGACCACCACGATAACCGCTATGGCGGAGATACAGAACTTCATGGACCTCTACCCCAACACCCGTATGAAGCAGGCGTGCCAGGACATGGTGTTCGCCCTTCAGGACAAGCTCGTGGACAAGGAGTGCCTCTCGGCGCAGCTCTACTACAACCTCGGCTCTTACGTGGGCAACTGCACGAGCGGAGGCAGCAACTACATGGCTTGCGTCGTCACCGCCCAGAACGCCCTCAAGGACTACCCCTACGCAGCCCCGCAGAAGAGGGAGCGCCTCGCCTTCCTGGTGCTCAGCTCCAAGTACAAGCTCGCCATAGAGAGCGTGGAGGAGAAGAGGGTGGAGCGCTTCAGGGACGCGATAGACGAGTACTACGCCTTCGTGAACGACTACCCCGAGTCGAAGTACACGAAGGAGGCGCAGGACATGTTCGAGAAGGCGGAGCGCATCGTGCAGCACAAGAGGATAGACATAGACGAGGAAGACTAACCTACACATTATATAATGGACTACAAGAAGACCAAGGCACCCACGACGACAGTGACCCGCGACGTGGTCAACCTCTCCAAGGACACGGGCAACATCTACGAGACCGTAGCCATCATCGGCAAGAGGGCTAACCAGATATCGCAGGACATCAAGCAGGAGCTCACGCACAAGCTGCAGGAGTTCGCCCCACAGACCGACAACCTCGACGAGGTGTTCGAGAACTGCGAGCAGATAGAGATCTCACGCTACTACGAGCGCCTGCCCAAGCCCTCGCTCATAGCCACGCAGGAGTTCATAGAGGGCAACATCTACTACCGCAACCCCACCGTCGACGAGGAAGCCTCCGCCCAGCAGCAGGCTGAGGATTAGCCCCCGCCACCCTTACCCTTATCATGATACAGCGCGTACAGACGCTCTATCTCCTCTTGGCCGCCGTGCTACAGACGGTGTGTCTTTGCCGCCCCGTCGGTCTCTTCCTCGGGGAGGACGGGGAGCTCCTGAGCCGCCTCTTCAACCTCTGGACAAGCTCTGAGGACGGCACACACTCCCTCGCCCCCTGGGCACTCTTCGCCATCCTGCTTATTGCCGCCACGCTGACGCTCATCTCCGTCTTCCTCTTCCGCACACGAGCCCTGCAGATGAGGGCGGTGTCGCTCTCCATGGTGCTGCTGGTGGGGTACTACGCCTACCTCGTCGTCTTCGTGTGGCTGCACCTGGAGGGCGTAAGCTACCGCCCGACCGTGGCCACAGCCCTGCCTTTGGTAAGCATTATACTCCTTTTCCTCGCCTTTCGGGGCATCTTGAAGGACGAGCTTCTCGTACGCTCGCTCGACCGCCTAAGGTAGGTCCAACCATTCCCATCTAACACTCGCCACAAGGGTAAGCCCGCACAGGGCTTACCCTTTATTAGTTCGTCACCGCGATGCACTCATTGAGTGGACCGCGATGCACTCAGTGAGTGGACAGTGATGCACTCATTGAGTGGACTTCGATGCACTCATTGAGTGGACCGCGATGCACTCAGTGAGTGGACAACAATGCACTCAGTGAGTGCACTCCGACGAGTCACAGTGAGGGACCGCGGAGCCCTCGGTGAAAAGACAGCGGCTATGGTTACTTTCCGCCATCGCTCCCCATTAATAGGCGTAACACAAGAGATGGAACAGCGATGACGGTATCAGACGAAGAGAGAGCGTGGCTCAAGAGGCTTGGCGGGAGCGCCGCGCCACTGAAGGCGACCGAGAAGGCAGCTGCCACGATTGAGAAGAGGAAGGGGCTCGGCTTCGGCGACGTGGCGGGCATGGAGGAGCTGAAGCAGACGGTGAGGGAGGGCTTCATCAACGTGCTCAGGAACAAGGAGCGAGCCGCGGCCTACGGCATCCGCCCGCCCTCGATGCTCCTGTGGGGGCCGAGCGGCTGCGGCAAGACCTTCTTCGCAGAGAAGATGGCCGAGGAGGCGGGGGTGCGGTTCATCAGGATAGTGCCCGACGACCTCGCCTCCACCTGGGTGCACGGCACGCAGCAGAGGATAGCGGAGGTGTTCAGCAAGGCGGAGAAGGAGGCGCCCGTGGTGCTCTTCTTCGACGAGTTCGACGCCATGGTGCCCCGCCGCACGTCGGAGGAGAGCGGGCAATGCCTCTGCGGAGAGGTCAACGAGTTCCTGTGCCGCCTCCAGCAGGCTGGCGAGAGGGGAGTGTACGTGCTCGCAGCCACCAACCACCCCGAGCGTATAGACCGCTCCGTCCTGCGCACGGGCAGGATAGACGAGCTGGTGTACGTCGACATGCCCGACCTCGAGGCGCGCCAGAGGCTCTTCCGCCTCGCCCTCTCGCGCCTGCCCAGCGACGGGGGCATCGACTACGAGCGGCTGGCAAGGCTGACCGCAGGGTACAACTGCAGTGACATTGACTACATCATCAAGACCGCCTCACGCAAGACCTTCAACGAGAGCATCGCCCACGAGACCCCCGAGCTGCCCGGCATTACGCAGGACGCTCTTGAGACGGCTATCCTGAGGCGCTCGCCCTCCGTCCTGGAGAAGGACCTGAGGGAGTACGAGCGGGTGCGCCTCGAGCTCTCGCCAAGGCAGGCGCAGGGGCAGCGCAGGCTCGGCTTTAGATAACACACAAGCTTAAACACTACTGATATGGACAAGACACAAGAAAGGGTGCTCGAGGCACTCAACGGGCTTGGCTTCCAGACAAGGCAACTGGAGAACTTCGGCCACAGCTTCAGCTACGAGGGAAAGACCCTCATCTACCTGCTGAGCGACGACGAGAGCTTCCTCAGCGTCGCCCTGCCGGGCATCCTCGACTACGACGAGGCAGACCCCTCGGCCTTCCACACCCTTGCCGAGAGGCTCAACTCAACGCTAAAGTACGTGAAGGCTTGCCGCCTGGGAGGCTCGCTCTGGCTCTTCGTGGAGCGTGAGCTGCTGGGGGAGGAGGACATAAGGCTCGCCCTCTCCCACGCCATAGTGCACCTCGAGGCTGCCTTCCAGCTTGCCTGCCAGTGCCTCGGCGAGGCTAAGGCGGGCGGCAACTAAGCAACAAGCGGGAGTATGAAGACAAAGAAGAGAGAGGCAATCGCAGCGGCCCTCAGGGAGCTCGGGCTGCGGCCGACGGTGGACGAGGAGGGCAACGTGAGGTTCACCTACGAGATGAAGACGCTCTACGCCCTCACGGGCGACGAGGAGGAGCCTTACGTGGTGCTGCTCCTGCCCCAGTTCCACACCGTGGGGGAAGAGGAGCTGTCAGCCTGCCTCGTGGCGTCGAACAAGCTGACGAGGGAGCTGAGGCTGGCGAAGGTGTTCGTCGACGAGCAGATGAGGCACGTCTCCGCCCTCTGCGACTTCCTCTATCACGACGAGGCTACGCTGAAAGAAGCCCTGCGCCGCTCCGCCAGAGCCCTCGCCGTGGTGGGCAGCCTCTTCCGCAGGACAATGCTGGAGCTGGGGGAATAGGAGGGGCTTCAGTCTTCCTCCTCTAACGGGTGCTCAGGCACGACAGCCCCGAACCTGTTCTCGCCCGGAGTGCCGGGCAACGCCCAGAAGATAAGGTTGACTATGGGCAGCAGCACCCACCAGCCGCAGCGCTCCGTGTCGTGCATACGGCGCACGGAGACGGCAAGGTTGGGCAGGATAAGCAGGATGGTGATGAGCCTCGTCACCACGTCAATGTAGGGGAAGAAGTGCCTTAGCGTCCAGAACAAGGCTTGCAGCACGAAGTTGGCAAGGAAGAACCACCAGAACTCCGGGCGTGAGGCACGCCCCTTGAAGGTGGCATACTCGGTGAAACACTTGCGGACGGACTCTTTGAACGTCATCATTGTATCAGTACTTTTAAGGTTTGTGTTCTTGTCTTCGCAGGCTAAGTTACGCAATAGTGCCCTTTGTGTCAATACGTGGGGGCATCTTTTTTAGAATTAATAGGAGTAATCCTCCCCATAGTAGTAATACTCCTCCTCCCACTCCTGCGGGGCGGGGCAGATGAGGCTGAGGTTGAAGCCCGGCAGCCAGTAGCCGCCCGAGACGGTGCGAAGCCCCGTCTGGGAGAAGTACGTGCCGTAAGTTCCCTCCAGCACTACGAACTGGCGCACTTCCTCGGGGCAGAGGGAGAGGCTGAACTTGTTCTTTATGGTGGTGCTGCTAAGCTCTGCTGCGATGCACTTGCTTACGTCCTCGCACAGAGAGTCGGAAGCGAGCAGGATGTTGGTGCTGTAAGTGGTGGGGACACCGAACACGGCGTTGCTTAGCGTCCTGTACGTGCTGCCCACCGCGTAGCCCATCACCCAGCAGTCGCTCGTCGACTGGGGCATCACCCCGTCGAGCATCTCGTCGGGGGTGAGGGGGCAGTCCTGCGTGCCAAGCCCGTGGCCTATAGGCTCAGTCTGGCTGCTTGCGCCCCCCGAGGTGCCGTCATCGTCGAGGTCCACCTTCTCGCAGCCCAGAAGGCAGAGCGTCACTATTGCTGTTATCAGTAAGGCTTTAGGCATAAGGCTAAGTGTTATTCATCTTTATGCCAGAACTCCCAGCTGGCAATGGCTTGCAGGTGCAGCATCTCAAGTCCGCCCTTCACTGTCGCCCCTTGCTCCTTGCCGAGGCTTAGGAACCTGGTCTCCTCTGGGTTGTAGACAAGGTCGTAGAGCAGATGGCGGGGCGTGAGAGCTGCGTAAGGCAAGGCAGGCGCTTCGTCGGTGTGGGGGTGCATACCAACGGGCGAGCAGTTCACTATCACCTCATACTGGCTAAGCACCTCGGGCGTGATGTCCTGATAGGTGAGGCAGCCCTCCCGCGCGGAGCGGCTGACGTATCGCCATTGCAGCCCCAGCCTTGTCAACCCTGCGCAGATGGCTTTAGAAGCCCCTCCAGTGCCAAGGACGAGGGCGTGCTTGTGGTGAGGCTGGAGCAAAGGGCGGAGGCTCTTCGTGAAGCCAATTATGTCGGAGTTGTAGCCTTTAAGCCTTCCGTCGGCACAGACCTTGATGACGTTCACCGCTCCTATCTCCCGAGCCTCGTCGCTTAGTGAGTGGAGCAGGGGGATGATGGCTTGCTTATGCGGGATGGTGCAGTTAAGCCCCCTAAGCCCAGGGGTGTGTCTCACTATATCCACCAGCATGCCTGCCTCCTCAATCTCAAAGTTGCGGTATTCAGCGTCGATGCCCTCACGCTTGAACTTCTCGGTGAAGAAGGCACGGCTGAACGAATGCCCGAGGGGGTAGCCTATCAGACCATATATTTCCTTTGCCATTACTTGTTAGGGGTTGCGAGATACATGGTGCAGATGCCGCAGCTCATCAGTTTAAGCCGCTCGAGGCGGAAGCCATTCTTCTTAAGGATCTCAGTCATTGTCTCTGCTGTAGGGAAAGCCTCTATGCTGGCGGTCAGGTAGTCGTAAGCCTTGCCGTCGTGGCTCGCCATCCGCCCGACGAGCGGCATAAGGGTGTGGGAGTAGAGGTGGAAGAGCTGACGCATTGGGAAGCTCTTGGGGGAGGACAGCTCGATGATAAGCAGCTGTCCGCCTTCCCGTAGCACCCTGCCCATCTCCCGCAGACAAGCGTCAAGGTGTTCGTAGTTCCTAACCCCGAAGGCAACTGTGACGGCATCGAAGGAGGCGTCGGGGAAGCTCATACGCTCACAATCCTCTCTTTGGAACGAGATGACTTGGCTTAAGCCCTCTGCCTCAACCTTCCTGCGCCCCACCTGCATCATCCCCTCAGAGATGTCTGCCCCCACGACGCTTTGTGGCTTAAGCAAGCGGGCGGTCAGAATGGCGAAGTCACCAGTGCCGGTTGACATGTCCAGTATCGTTTGAGGCTCGTGCTTGCCAAGCTCCTTTATGGCATAGCGCCTCCAGTGGCTGTCTATTCCGAAAGAGAAGAGATGGTTGAGGCGGTCGTAGACAGGAGCGATGTTGTCGAACATTTCCCCCACCTGCTCCCTCTTGCCTCCCTCAGCGCTGTAGGGCTTTATCAGTTCCTGAAGGTAAGCCACTGTGTGATGTTCCTCTCAATGCGCCCCGCTATGTCACCTTCGTCAGGGGCTGGGGTGAACTGCTCTCCGACGATATGCTCGTAGAGCTCGATGTACCTGTCCGACACGCTCTTGGCGTAGTCGTCGGTAATCTCAGGCATCTGCTGCCCCGGCTCGTTCATGAAGCCTTGGGAGATGAGCCACTGACGGACGAACTCCTTGGATAGTTGCCGCTGCGGCTCGCCCTTAAGGAACTTGTCCTCATAGCCGTCAGCATAGAAGTAGCGGGACGAGTCGGGAGTGTGTATCTCGTCGATGAGGATGACCTTGCCGTCCCGCTTGCCGAACTCATACTTCGTGTCCACCAGTATCAGCCCCTTCGTGGCGGCTATCTCCGAGCCTCGCTTGAAGAGAGCCTTGGTGTACCCCTCCATCTGCTCGTAGTCCGCCTTGCTTACCAGCCCTTGTCTTATTATCTCCTCCTTCGAGATGTTCTCGTCGTGACCCTCCTCAGCCTTGGTAGTTGGCGTTATGATAGGCTCGGGAAAGCGTTCGTTCTCTCTCATCCCCTCAGGCAGGGCGACACCGCAGAGCGAGCGGCATCCCTTCTTGTACTCCCTCCACGCAGAGCCAGTGAGGTAGCCTCGGATGATCATCTCCACCTTGAAGCCCTCCGCCTTCACGCCTATGGTCACCATCGGGTCGGGAGTGGCAATTTTCCAGTTAGGCACGATGTCCGCTGTGGCGTCGAGGAACTTCGCCGCTATCTGGTTAAGCACCTGCCCCTTGAAGGGTATGCCCTTGGGCAGCACCACGTCGAAGGCGGATATGCGGTCGGTAGCCACCATCACCATCAGGTCGTCGTTAATATTGTACACGTCACGCACCTTGCCATGGTACACGCCCACCTGTCCAGGCAGGCTGAAGTCAGTCTTTGTCAATGCTTTCATTGTCTGTATTCTTAGTCCTTTCGTAAGCTTCCACTATCCTCGAGACCAGTCTGTGGCGGACGATGTCTTCCTTGGTCATCGTCACGAAGCCTATGCCCTCAACGCCTCTCAGCACCTCCAGTGCGTCAACAAGCCCGGAGCGGGTACGCGGGGGCAGGTCTATCTGGCTGATGTCTCCCGTTATTATCATCTTAGTGTTAGTCCCCATCCTCGTGAGGAACATCTTAATCTGCTCTATTGTGGTGTTCTGCGCCTCGTCGAGGATGACCACAGCGTCGTTGAGCGTGCGCCCTCTCATAAAGGCCAGCGGGGCTATCTCGATTGTCTTCTGCTCCATCATCTCGTGCAGCTTCACGGCAGGTATCATGTCCTCCAGAGCGTCATAGAGGGGTTGCAGATAGGGGTCAATCTTGTCACGCATGTCGCCCGGCAGGAAGCCCAGCTTCTCCCCCGCCTCAACGGCTGGGCGGGAGAGGATAATCTTCCTTATCTCCTTGTTCTTCAGCGCCCTGACGGCAAGGGCTATGCTCACGTACGTCTTGCCGCTGCCTGCCGGACCGACGGCGAACAGCAGGTCGTTCTCGCCGTAGAGCCTCACGAGCCGCTGCTGGCCTCCCTTGCGAGCCACGATGGGTCTGCCCTGCACGCTGTACACCAAGGCATCCTTCTCCTTGCCCTTCGCTGAAGGCTCGCCCCTGTGGATGCGCACCACGTCCTGCTCCTCAAGGGTGTTGTACTCGAGGCAGTGGCGGCGCAGCTTCTCGATGTGCTCCTCAATGGCTGCCATCTGCTCCTCGTCGCCTATCACCTTAACGACCTCTCCCCTCGCCACTATGCGCAGCTTGGGGTACATCGCCTTCAGGGCGTGCATATTGGAGTTGTTCACCCCATAGAAGACCACTGGGTCAACGTCGTCGAGTATGATGTGCTTCTCTATCATAGGCTTATTTAGGCGCAAATGTACTGGTTTCCTTTGATTGCGGCAAGGATATGGCTAACTTTGCGGGCGTTAGGGCTATGAGGAAGATAAGGGAACGTTACTTCTTTGGCTTCTGGGCTGTGCTGCTGGCTGTGCTGTGGGTGGTCAGGCTGGCTTGCCCGGGCGTTGTCAGGGGCAAGGACAAGGGGCTTGAGGCGGACGTTGAGGAGGAGGAAGAGGTGACTGTCATAGGGGGTGAGCCTTACCATCGCATCAAGGGGGTGGTAAGCTACGCCCGCTCTTTCCCCGACCTGCAGGACGTACAGCTCGAGGCTGCCCAGAGGTATGGCGTGCCTCCAGTCAAGGACAGAGACGAGGCTGAGCTACGCAAGAGCGAGCTTGTGTATATAGGAAGCAGCCCTTACTATGATATAGACAAGCGAATGAACGCCAGCATCCCTTACCTCGTGCCCCGCGCCGCGCGCCTCCTGAGTGACATAGGGCGCAACTACCTCGACTCGCTCGCCTCCAAGGGTATCCCCCTGCACAAGGTCATCGTCACCAGCGTGCTCCGCACCGAGGCAGACGTGCGGAGGCTCGTCAGACGCAACGGCAACGCCAGCGACCAGAGCTGCCACCGCTTCGGCACTACCTTCGACATCTGCTACAACCGCTACGCCACGGTCTCGCCCCCAGGGGAGCAGCGCCGCCCGGTGCGTAACGACACATTGAAGTGGGTGCTTAGCGAGGTGCTGCGTGACCTCAGGGAGACGGGCCGCTGCTACGTTAAGTACGAGGTCCGTCAGGGCTGCTTCCACATCACGACAAGGTAGACCCGTCCCTCCCGTCATCTCACCACATCTTTGCAATCTCCCCGAGCCGTCGGGAAGCCCTCGCCGAAGCCGCCGTCACGCCTGTATAGGAGCCGTCAGACACATCCTATATAGGACCACAAGACATATCCTATATAGGACCACAAGACATATCCTATATAGGATGTGTCTGGCGGGTAGCGTATAGGCGCGACGGAGCCTCACCGTGAGGCTTCACGGCGGGTCATACGCAAGGGGAAGCTGGACTGCGGGCGAGGCTTGTGCATTAAGCGGGAAATGCCTAACTTTGCCCGTTGCTATGGAGGGATATAGGCTTACAAGCGGCTTCAAGCCGACGGGCGACCAGCCTGAGGCAATCCGGCAGCTGACGGAAGGCTTGCTCAGGGGCGACCGTGCGCAGGTGCTGCTCGGAGTGACAGGCTCTGGCAAGACGTTCACCATGGCTAACGTCATAGCCCGGGTGGGCAGGCCCACCCTCATCCTCAGCCACAACAAGACGCTGGCGGCTCAGCTCTACAGCGAGATGAAGGGCTTCTTCCCCGACAACGCCGTGCAGTACTACGTCTCCTACTACGACTACTACCAGCCCGAGGCTTACATCCCCCAGACCGACACTTACATTGAGAAAGACCTCGCCATCAACGACGAGATAGACAAGCTGCGCCTTGCCGCCACCAGCGCCTTGCTCTCGGGCAGGCGGGACGTCATCGTTGTCTCCTCGGTGAGCTGCATCTACGGCATGGGCAACCCCGCCGCCTTCTACGAGAGCGTGATAGACTTGGCTGTTGGGCAGAGGCTCGACCGCAACGAGCTGCTCAGGCGCTTGCTCGACTCGCTCTACGTGCGCAACGACGTGTCGCTCTCAAGGGGCGAGGTGAGGGTGAAGGGCGACACCGTGGACGTTGCGCTCGCCTACTCGGACAACCTGCTGCGCATAACCTTCTGGGGAGACGAGATAGAGGCGCTCGACGAGGTGGACCCCGTCTCCCTCGCCCGCCAGTGCTCCTTCGAGGAGTATCACGTCTACCCCGCCAACCTCTTTATGACCAGCAAGGAGACGCAGGAGAGAGCCATCCGCCAGATAGAGGAAGACCTGAAGCGGCAGGTGCGCCTCTTCGAGGACGAGGGCAAGGCGTTCGAGGCGAAGAGGCTCTTCGAGCGTGTCACCTACGACGTGGAGATGATACGAGAGCTGGGTCATTGCAGCGGCATTGAGAACTACAGCCGCTACTTCGACGGGCGTGAGCCTGGCACACGCCCCTTCTGCCTCCTCGACTTCTTCCCCAAGGACTTCCTGCTCTTCATCGACGAGAGCCACGTCTCCGTACCGCAGCTCAGGGCGATGTACGGCGGCGACCGCGCCCGCAAGACCAACCTCGTGAACTACGGCTTCCGCCTGCCCGCAGCCCTCGACAACCGCCCCCTCCGCTTCGAGGAGTTCCAAGCGATGACGCACCAGACCGTCTACGTCTCCGCCACGCCTGCCGACTTCGAGCTGCGTGAGAGCGAGGGCGTGGTGGTGGAGCAGCTTATACGCCCAACGGGGCTGCTCGACCCTGTCATCGAGATACGCCCACGTCAGCACGAGGCGGACGACCTCGTTGAGGAGATACACCAGCGCATCGAGGCGGGGGAGCGTGTCTTGGTCACCACCCTCTCCAAGCGTCAGGCGGAGGAGTTCTCCGAGTACCTGCTCAGCCTTGGCGTCTCTGCCTGCTACATCCACAGCGACGTGGACACCCTCGAGCGGGTGCGTATAATGGAAGACCTGCGCCGAGGCACCTACGACGTGCTTGTGGGCGTTAACCTGCTGCGCGAGGGGCTTGACCTGCCCGAGGTCTCGCTCGTGGCCATCCTCGACGCAGACCAGGAGGGCTTCCTAAGGAGCAAGGTAAGCCTCACGCAGACCATCGGCAGGGCGGCGCGCCACATACACGGCAAGGCGCTGCTCTATGCCGACCGCACGACGGACAGTATGCGGCAGTGCATCGACGAGACTAACCACCGCCGCGAGGTGCAGCTGCGCTACAACGAGCTCAACGGCATCACCCCGACGCCAGTGCGCAAGGAGCACGCCCAGACGGACCTTGCCCAGCTTGCCCAGAAGAAGGAGGCAGAGAAGGCGGCCTATCCCGTAGGCACTGAGGAGAAGACCCTTGCCGTTGCCGACCCCGTCACCCAGTACATGACGCCCGAGCAGCTGCGCAAGAGCATACAGCACACACGAACGCTGATGCAGAAGGCTGCCAAGCAGCTCGACTTCCTGCAGGCCGCCCAGTACCGCGACGAGATGCTAAGGATGGAGCAGCTGCTCCAGAGCAAGCAACAGGCATGAAGACAATACCATCGCCGTGGCAGATGTATTACACCCTTCGTGAAGCCTGTATATTGTCCTTCGAGCAACCCCTTGCGAGGGGTTCGACGGAGCCCCTTGCGAGGGGTTCGATTGGACCCCTTGCGAGGGGTTGTTTGACGACCCTAATACCATCGTGACGGAACCCATACGTGAGGTTATATGACGACACACCGTGACTAACAACGACAATATGAAGAAGATCCTAATCATCGCACTATGTGCACTGGCATGGCTCCAAGCCTATGCCTACGACTACGAGACCGTGCCGGGCGACCCCATGAACGCCCGCATCTACACCCTCGGGAACGGTCTGCGCGTCTACATCTCGCAGAACAACGACCAGCCCCGCATACAGACGTACATCGCCGTGAGGGCGGGAGGCAAGAACGACCCGAGCGAGAGCACGGGGCTGGCACACTACCTCGAGCACCTGATGTTCAAGGGCACCACCTCCTTCGGCGCGCTGGACTACGAGCGGGAGCGCCCCTTGCTGGACAGCATAAGCCTGACGTACGAGGCGTACGGCCAGACCGCAGACACCCTCCAGCGCAGGCTCATCTACCACCACATCGACAGCCTGAGCCACGAGGCGTCACGCTTCGCCATAGCCAACGAGTACGACAAGCTGATGGCGGCCATAGGCAGCAACGGCTCGAACGCCTACACCGACGTTGACGTGACCTGCTACACCGAGGACATCCCCTCCAACGAGGTGGAGCGATGGGCTCGTGTGCAGGGCGACCGCTTCCAGGACATGGTCATCCGCGGCTTCCACACCGAGCTGGAGGCGGTCTACGAGGAGTATAACATCTACCTGACGCGGGACTTCGACAAGATAGACAAGGCAGTGAACGAGGTGCTTTACCCGCACCACCCCTACGGGCAGCAGACCGTCATCGGCAAGCAGGAACACCTGAAGAACCCTTCGCTAAGGAACGTCTTGGACTACTACCACACGTGGTACGTGCCTAACAACGTTGCCGTCTGCATGAGCGGGGACATAGAGAACCCCGACAGCATCGTGGGCATAATAGACCACTATTTCGGCTCTTGGCAGCCTAACGACAGTCTGCCTAAGCTCCAGTTCGAGCCTGAGGAGGAGATGACAGAGCCTGTGACCCGTGAGGTGCTGGGCAGGGAGAGCGAGATGGTGGCGTTGGCGTGGCGCTTCCCAGCCGCACGTGAGCGCACGACCGACGCTCTTCAGATAGTGGGAGAGCTGCTCGAGAACGGCAGGGCTGGCCTCTTCGACATCGACCTTGAGCAGAGCCAGCAGGTGCTCTCGGCAGGAGTGTACGTGCAGCCTATGGCTGACTACTCCACCCTCTTCGCCCTCGCCATGCCCAAGGAGGGGCAGACGCTGGAGCAGGCACGTGACCTTATGCTCGGGGAGTTCAGGAAGCTGCGCGAGGGCGACTTCGACGAGGCTCTGCTCGAGGCTATCGTGAACAACATGAAGCGAGACCGTATGAGGCTGATGGAGAGCAACCGAGAGATGGCTGACCTCTTCGTGCAAAGCTTCATCAACGGGATTGAGTGGCAAGACCAGGTGGACGAGATAAGCCGCCTTGAGAGGATAACGAAGCAGGACATCGTGGACTTCGCCAACAAGTATCTCGGCGACGGCTACGTCTGCTGCTTCAAGCGTGTGGGCGAAGACCCCGACGAGAAGAAGATAGAGAAGCCTGAGATTAACCCCATCGAGGTGAACAGAGACAAGCAGAGCCAGTTCGTCACTGACGTGGTGAGCGACGTGCCGCAGGACATAGAGCCACAGTTCGTTGACTTCGAGAAGGATATGAGCGCAACGTCCTTCCCCAACGGCAACGACTTCCTCTACAAGCGGAACGAGAAGAACGGACTGTTCCAGCTGACCTTCAGCATAGACCGCGGCACTAAGCTCGACCCCTCGCTCGACGTTGCCACACAGTACATCCAGTACCTCGGCACGAAGAGGATGAGCGCCGAAGACCTTCAGACCGAGCTCTACCGCCTGGCTTGCGACGTGTCCTTCCGCGCAGGCACCGACCGGACGGAGATAACCATAAGCGGGCTTGACGAGAACATGGAGGCGGCTATGCGCCTCACTGAGGACTGGCTCTACCAAGCCAAGCCTGACCCCGACGTTTACTCCGAGCTGGTGAGCGACATACTTAAGGCTCGTGGGGACGACAAGCTTGAGCAATCGTCGTGCTTCCTCCACCTCGTAGCCCTCGGCAAGTACGGAGAGGACAACCCGCTCACTCACCAGCTCTCGGAGGAGCAGCTGCGCTCCGCCAAGCCCGCCCAGATGCTCGAGAGCCTGCAACGCCTCCAAGCTGTCCATCAGACCGTCTCCTACTACGGACCTCGCTCTGAGACGCAAGCGAAGGCACTGATACTGAAGACGCACCGTATGGCTAAGCGCCCCCTGCCGATGGCTGAGGACAACGACTTCGCCCCAAGGACGATAGACAAGAACGAGGTGATACTCGCCCCTTACGACGCGAAGAACATCTATATGCGGCAGCTAAGCAACAACGGGCAGGTGTTCGACATCGGGCTGCAACCTGAGATAGACCTCTTCAACGAGTACTTCGGCGGAGGGATGAACACCATCGTCTTCCAAGAGCTGCGCGAGAGCAGAGGGCTTGCCTACAGTGCCTCCGCCTTCTACCTAACGCCCAGCAAGCAGGGGCAAACCAACTGCTTCTACACAAGCATCATAACGCAGAACGACAAGATGGCGGACTGCCTCGACGTGTTCCGCCAGATAACCGAGCAGATGCCACTCGACGAGGGTGCCTTCTCCCTTGCCAAGCAGTCGCTGCTCAAGCGAATGGCTACGGAGCGCACGATAAAGGCAAGGGTGCTGCGCTACTACCAGCAGTGCCGTGACCTCGGGCTGAGCGAAGACCCCGAGCGGGAGGAGTACAAGAGGATCGAGGCGATGACCTTGGACGACCTCAGCCAGTTCCACCAACAGAACGTCCGTGGGCGCACCTACCAGACCCTGATACTCGGCAGCGAGGGCGAGCTTGATATGCAGAAGCTCTCAACCCTCGGGGACATACGCCGGGTGAGCCTTGAAGACATATTCGGATACTAAACATACTAACACATGGAAGACAGCGTAATCACAATCACAGGACGGGGCGACATTAAGGTGAAGCCCGACGTTACACGTGTGGAGCTCACCTTGGAGACCCTGCACGACACCTACCGGGAAGCCTACGAGCAGGCTAAGAGCAACGCAGACACGCTTACGGAGGTTATGAGGGAGGCGGGGCTCGACCCTAAGCTGCCCAAGACCACTACCTTTGAGATTGAGAAGAAGACAAGGAGCGACTATGACAAAGACAAGCATTATATCGGTCAGGTGTTCATAGGCTTTCAGCTCAAACACAAGGTGAGGATAGACTTGGGCATGGACAACGTCCTGCTGCACCGTGTGCTTAGCCTTGTCTCGGAGAGGCTGAAGCAGGCGGAGATAGACCTCGCCTACACCGTCAGAGACCCCCACCCCGCCGAGCTGGAGCTTGTAGCTAAGGCTGTTAAGGACGCCAAGGAGAAGGCGGAGATAATGGTCGAGGCTTGCGGCTGCAAGCTTGGGATGGTGAAGAGCATTGACTATGCAGTTAAGCAGATTGATATCATCTACCATTCCAGGCACAGGCGGGAGGCAGGGTATCTCTATGAAGTAGCAGGAGAGCCAGAAGACGCTCTCGACGTTAACCCCGACGACATCGAGGCTTCGGACAGGGTTACCATCCAGTGGTACATTACGAAGGCGGATGCTTAAGCGCTCGGGCTTCGTCATAGTGGACAAGGGCGAGCACAAGGTCGGGCTTGCCGACAAGGAGGGCAAGGAGATACTGCCCCCTGAGTACGACACCGTGCTTGACTACGACGAGGACGGCTACGTGCGCTTCCTCCGAGGGGGCGCATACGGCACGGTCGACCTTGAGGGCAACGTCGTCATCCCCCTCTCCCTTGGGCTCACCCACCTTGGCGTGTTCCACGAGGGCACGGCAAGGGCGAGGAGGCAGAGCCGCTGGGGGCTGGTGGACGAGAGGGGCAACGACGTGTGCGAGTTCCGCTTCCGCCACATCAACGCCTACTACGATAAAAGGTACAAGGCGACGACGCTCGACGGGACGGTGGGCTACCTCAAGGAGGACGGCACCTTCACCCCCACGGGCAGAAGGGCGGGCACGAGCCTTAGGCGGCACGGGAGCGAGGAGTACAAGCCCGAGGAGGTGTGCCTGTTGGAGCTGAGGCGCTTCAGCCTTGAGGCGTTCGAGCGATACGTCGCAAGGAAGCTACGGGAGGACAAGCCCTCGTGGACGCTCTGCTACCGCGACACCGACAGCCCCATAGACCTTGGCTTCTACCAAGCGGGGCGTGTCCTTCAGGCGGGAGACTTCCTTCAGTGCAGCCCCCTGCTGCTGCGCCCCTTGCACAAGACCCGCTTCCTCCTCCTTACAAGGCACGCCCTCAGGGCAAGCGACTATAACGAGCAGGTGCCACGGGAGCTCGCCATCCCCTTCCGCGGCATCGTAGTGCACCCGCACTCGTGCTTCACGGTGGTGGACGTGCAGTCCTACCTCAGGGTCGTGCAGGTGGTGCTCCTTGAGGTGCCATTCCAGGCAGCAGTGATTGCCCTAAAGCAAGGCAAGCCTCTCCAAGCGGGACCCATCCTCACCGCCAACTTGGCAATAGAGGCGAAGCGAGACCTCACCCAGCGCAGCGCCCAAGGCGTGCACGGCAACTCCCTCGCCCCTATGTGGCAGCAGGCGATGAGCCAGCCCGTGGGCTTCAGCCCCGAGGGCAAGCCCTACCCCGTCGAGCCGAGACTGGGCAGGGAGACAGAGAAACCACAAACGCCAGCCGACCTCTTCCTTAGCTTCTTCCAGAGGAAGCTCAGGGAGGCTGAGGAAGGCTGGGACAACACACAGTTCATGGAAGCAAGCGGCAGACAAATCAAGGTGGTGGTGGGAGACATCACACGGCTGAGCGTTGACGCTATTGTCAACGCAGCGAACAACTCCCTGCTCGGAGGCGGGGGAGTGGACGGGGCGATACACCGAGCGGCGGGAAGACGCCTGCTCGAGGAGTGCCGCACCCTTGGCGGCTGCCCCACGGGGCAGAGCAAGGTGACACGGGCATACGACTTGCCCTGCAGGCGTGTCATCCACACCGTAGGCCCGGTGTGGAGGGGAGGAGGCAACGGCGAGCCCGAGCTGCTCGCCTCTTGCTACGAGACCGCCCTTGAGCTCGCATACCGGCACAACGTCAGCTCCATCGCCTTCCCCTGCATAAGCACGGGCGTGTACGGCTATCCCAAGGAAGAGGCGGCAAGGGTGGCTCTCGCCACGATTAGCCGCTGCCTCCGCGAGGGGAAGTACAAGGGCAGCGTCATCATCTGCTGCTACAGCCGGGAGGACGCCAAGGTGTACGACGACATCATCAAGGAGCAGGCTTCGTAGCGACTCATATACAGGCTTCGTGGTCCCTCACTGACACCCTTCAAACAACCCCTTGCGAGGGGTTCCGGGCAACCCCTTGCGAGGGGTTCAACTGGACCCCTTGCGAGGGGTTGTTTGAAGCCCCTTATAGAGGCGTTACGGCGACTCTTATACAGGCTTCACGGTCCCCCTTAGCGAGGCTTCAGCTCGGACAGGCAGTAGGCGGCTATGAAGGCGTAGCAGAAGAGCGGCACCAGGAAGGCGAGGGGCGTGCTGCCCGTGCGGTCTGCTATCATGCCCATCAGCAGAGGGGCTATGGCGCCGCCCACTATGGTCATCACCAAGAGCGAGCTCGCCAGCTCCGTCTGCCCTTCAGAGTGACGGAGAGCCAAGGCAAAGATAGTGGGGAACATGATGCTCTCCGAGGCGTAGACAACGAAGAACCCCACGACGCTCCCCATCCCGCTCCACAGCACCACCGAGAGTGTGGCTAAGGCCGCCAAGAGGGCTGCCGAGAGCAGGACGAGCGAGGGCTTAAGGCGGCTCATCACCCCGCTCCCAGCCATCCTGCCGACGGCGAACAAGCCCATGCCGCCGAAGGCAAGCCACCGTGACGCTTGCTCGCTCGAGAGGCTTGCCGCCTCCTTCATATAGTTGATGAAGAAGCTGTTCACCCCCGTCTGCGCAGCCACATAAAGGAGCAGGCTGGCGAGCCCAAGCAGGAAGCCGCGGTTGAGCAGAGTGCCTTTGGGCTTCTCATCCGGCTGGGGCTGCGAGGGACTGACGAAAGGCACCTGAGGGAGCTTAGCCCTTGAGAACAAGAGGGCTACAAGAAGCACCACCACCCCCACAATGGCGTAAGGCACGGCGATGCTCCGCCCCGTGAAGAGCAGCATGCCCCCCACCCACGGGCCCACTATCCAGCCAACGCCGTTGAGCGACTGCGAGAGGTTGATGCGAGCCTCCGCCTTCGCTGGGTCGCCAAGGCGGGTGGTGTACGGGTTGGCTGATGTCTCAAGGCAGGTCAAGCCGCAGCCTATCACGAAGAGGGAGAAGACGAAGAACCAGAACGAGCCGATGCGTGCCCCGGGGATGAAGAGCAGCGCCCCCAAGCCGTAGAGCATCAGCCCAAGCAACACCCCCGTGCGGTAGCCCCATCTCTTTATAATAAAGCCCACGGGCAGAGCCATGAGGAAGTAGCCGCCGTAGACAGCCACCTGCACGAAGGCAGCCTTGGTCTTGGATATCTGGAACGCCTCCTGGAAGTGCGGGTTAAGCACCTCCAGTATGCTGTGGGCGAAGCCCCAAAGGAAGAAGAGGGAGCTGATGAGAAGGAAGGGCTTGAGGTAGCTCTTGCCCTCGAGGCGGAACAAGCCGCCCTTGGTGGGGTCTTTCATAGGTATTTCGGGTGTCACAGGCGCGAAGGTAGCAAGATAATCATTACCTTTGCCCTCGTGAAACGCATTATTCTCGTAACAGGAGGGCAGAGGTCGGGCAAGTCGGAGTACGCCGAAAGGCTCGCCCTGAGCCTCTCTCCCCGTCCCCTTTACATAGCCACAGCGAGGGTGAGGGACGAGGAGATGCGCCTGCGTGTGGAGAGGCACAGGCAGAGGCGTGCAGGGCGGTGGGACACCCTTGAGGAACCTCTAAGGCTCTCCCGCTGCAAGGTGGAGAGGAGGGTCGCCCTCGTCGACTGCCTTACGCTCTGGGCTGCCAACTGGCTGCCCGAGGACGGAAGCCTGCCCGACGTGGAGCTTACGCTCGGGAAGCTTAAGGCGGAGCTTGACGGCTTCCTCGGGCAAGAGGCGACCTTTATCTTCGTAGGCAACGAGACGGGGCTTGGGGGCATATCCCCTAACGCCTTGCAGAGGACATTCACCGACCTTGTGGGCTTGCTCAACCAGCACGTGGCTCGCCTCTCTGACGAGGTGTGGCTCGTCGTTGCGGGCATTCCAATAAAGATAAAAGGATGACTGACGAGAGGCTAAGAGAGCGGCTGCAAGAGAAGATAGACAACCTGAACAAGCCCAAGGGCTCGCTGGGCAGGCTCGAGGAGCTCGCCTTGCAGCTTGGGCTTACGCAGGGCACGCTCAGCCCCAAGCTTAAGCACCCCTGCCACCTGCTCTTCGCCGCCGACCACGGCATCGAAAGGGAGGGAGTGAGCCTGTCTCCCCGAGAGGTGACGTGGCAGCAGATGGTGAACTTCACCCGTGGGGGCGGAGGGGTGAACGTCTTCTCGAGGCAGCACGGCATAGACTTGCTGCTCGTTGACGTGGGCGTTGACCACGACCTTAGCACTTACCCTTCTATCCTTAACCGCAAGATAACCGAGCATGGCACGAGGAACTTCCTCCACGAGGCTGCGATGACGAGCGAGGAGCTGGAGCGTTGCCTTGGGGTAGGCAGAGAGATGGCGGACGCTTGCTTCAGGCGTGGCTCTAACGTCGTGAGCCTTGGCGAGATGGGCATTGGCAACACCAGTCCAAGCAGTCTGTGGATGAGTCTGTTGCTCGACATCCCTTTAAGAGAGTGCGTGGGGGCAGGCTCAGGCTTAAGCGACGAGGGGGTGAGGCATAAGCTGGAAGTGCTGACACGTTGCCTTGAGAGGACAAACCCAACAGAGCCAATGGACGTGATGCGTGAGCTGGGCGGCTTCGAGATGGTGGCAGCCGTGGGGGCGATGCTTAGGGCGGACGAGCTTGGTATGACGGTGCTGGTGGACGGCTTCATAATGACCGCCTGCGCCCTCGCTGCTTGGCGGCTGAAGGAGAGCTTCATTAAGTGCGCAGTGTTCTGCCACGAGGGGGACGAGGCTGGTCACCGCCTGATGCTTGAGCGTATGGGCGCGAGGGGCTTGCTTAGGCTCGGGCTAAGGCTTGGCGAAGGCACGGGCGCTCTGCTTGCCTACCCGCTGCTGGAGAGCGCCGTGAGGATGCTGGACGAGATGAACAACTTCAAGGATGCGAAGATTACGAAATACTTTTGATGGAGTGTGGGCTGCTCTGATGACCTACACAAGGCTGCCCCTCTGGCGGCTCTATAAGCCTGCGAAGGAGGAGGCTTACCGCAGAGCGGTGGGATACTGGCCTTTCGTTGGCTGGCTCACGGGCGGCATAATGGCTCTGGTGCTGTGGCTTGGGCTCGAGGGGCTGAGCCTTGGCGTGGCGGTGGTGCTGGTCATCCTTTCTCGCATACTTGTGACAGGAGCTTTCCACGAGGACGGACTGGCTGACTTCACCGACGGCATGGGAGGAGGACGAGGCAGGGAGGACAGCCTCCGCATAATGAAGGACTCGCACATAGGCACCTACGGCGTGCTTGCCCTCATCGTATATATATTGACGCTCTACCTCTGCCTCAGGGAGCTGACGATGGCGTTCGGCTTGAGGTCTCTGCAAAGCACTTCGCCTTGCCACAACCCCATTCTTATGACTGCCGCTGCCATACTGACGTGCGACGTGTGGGGCAAGTGCCTCGCCTCTCTGCTCCCCGTCGCTTTGCCTTACGCAAGGCGGGAGGAGGAGGCTAAGCTGAGGCTCACTTACCTTCGCCCTAAGTGGGGCTGGCAGGCGGTGCGCATCGTGGGGGCTCTGCTGCCCGTCGGGCTGCTGTGGTGGAGGATTGGCATCGTTCCTCCTATAGCGGTTATCTGCACGCCCGTCGTTGTCGTCGCGCTTCTCTCCCTATGGCTGCGCCACCGCATCGGGGGCTACACGGGCGACTGCTGCGGTGCTTCGTTCCTGCTCTCAGAGCTGAGCATGTACCTTGTCTGGAACATTTGCGTCTCCTAAAGCTATGATAGGCACCATCACCAACACTTGCGCCATCATCGTCGGCTCGGCTCTTGGCTACGCCCTTAAGAGGGGCATCCGCCCCGAGTGGCAGACCGTCTTGTTCGACGCTATGGGGCTTGCCTCAATAGCCCTCGGGACTAACGCTGTTTGCCAGAATATGCCGCACAGCCTTTACCCCGTCCTCTTCATCCTGAGCCTTGCACTTGGCGGCCTCGTCGGCACTATGCTGAGGATTGACCAAAGGCTGAAGAGCCTCGTGGACCGACTGCAAAAGCACAAGACCACCGACACATCCCAGCGCCCTCGCCTTGCCGAGGGACTGACCACAGCCGTCTTGCTCTACTGCATAGGCACGCTGAGCATACTGGGCCCGATAAACAGTGCCTTGCTGGGCGACGAGACATTCCTGCTGACCAACGCAACGCTCGACTTCGTCAGCAGCATCATCTTCTCCGCCACATACGGCTTCGGCATCTCGCTGGCAGCACCCGTGCTCTTCTGCTGGCAAGGGGGCATCTGGCTCATAGCACGCCTGTCGGGCAGCATCATACCGCCTGCCTTGCTCACCGAGATGGGTATCGTCGGCGGCATCCTTATCATCTCCTCAGGCTTGGGCATACTGCACGTCAAGGACCTCAGGACGCTCAACCTCTTGCCCGCACTCTTCATCCCGCCGCTGTTCTTCCTTCTCAAGAGCCTCTTATGCTGACCATCGCACGCATAAGGAACGACTTCCAGTCGAAGTTCGGAGTGCCTCGCCAGAGCGGCATAGCGGGGAGCGCTGTGTCCACCGTAGTGTTCGAGCCTGCCTTCCGCCAGGCAGAGGCGTTGCGTGGGCTGGAAGGCTTCTCGCACGTATGGCTCCTTTGGGAGTTCAGCGAGCTTAAAGGGGAAGAAGAGTGGCGGCCAACGGTGCGCCCTCCACGGCTTGGGGGCAACCAAAGGATGGGCGTGTTCGCAACCCGCAGCCCTTTTCGCCCTAACCGCATAGGTCTCTCATCGGTGAGGCTTCTGAAGGTGGAGCTGAGCTCGCCCGATGGACCTTTGCTGCGTGTCGCCGGGGCAGACCTTATGGACGGCACGCCTATCATCGACATTAAGCCTTACCTGCCTTACACCGACTGCCACGAGGATGCTACAGGCGGCTTCACCGACGCTGAGACCCGTGAGAAACCCCTTGAGGTGATCCTCCCAGATGCTCTGAGGCAACAGCTTAGCCCCGTGCAGTTCACCGCCCTCCGTGAGGCTCTCGCCGCCGACCCTCGCCCTCGATACCACCGTGACCCTTCACGCGTCTACACTATGCTCTACGCCGGCAGGGAGCTGCGCTTCCGTGTGGACGGCACTGTGGCGACGGTTTTGCCATAACGCATTTCCCAACGACCGCGCATTCTTTTCCGCTCCACCGGTCAGTCATTTTCCGTCGACCGCGCATTCTTTTCCACTCCCCCGCGCATTCTTTTGCACTCGACCTATCTCTTTT
>JAJPYQ010000049.1 GCA_021204865.1 Prevotellaceae bacterium
ACCCCTATATAACGTTGCACATCCCCGCTTCACCGCCCGCCCCTGCCCCAAAACCCCCCCCCCCCATATATAGTCAGGCTGGCAGGTGCTTGCATATTCCAGCATTATTTTCCCCGCCCGCTTGCCGTGTGTTTGCGGATTATTGCCTACCTTCGCGCCAAAGAACATAAAACCGAACCGATATGTAAAGACCGAGGAAAGGACATCTGAATAGAAAGCGTTAGCTTACGTTCTTGTTTCATATAAATCGCCATTATATAAAGCTATCAAGAGTAAAAGCTGATGCTCACGCCGAGTGCGTGGGCTTTTACTTCTTTATGATAGCAACGGTGTTTGGCGATACCTTATGAAACGTAGACGAAGATAAGTCCACGTTTTTTTGTTGCCCAAGCTCCAGGCCATAGATAAACTGATACCGACAAAACAACATAAGGCATGAAAACAACGGAAAGGAGGGAACTATGTGGTTCTGGGTTGTAGTGATCATCGCCGTAATAGGCGGAGTGCTGGGCTTCCTGCTCTCTGACGGGGAGAACCGAGGGGGAGACGCTTTGGGAGGATGCCTCGGCGGAGGGTTATTGGCGGCAGGCTGCGTGTGGCGCATACTGCTGGCAGGCCTTGGCATCTTCATCGTCATCTGGCTGTTCAAGTTCCTGTTCGGGTAGGCGAATCAACAAGCAAACTATATCAAGACAATAATATGTGTGTACCAGGCAGAAATCAACAACATCTTATTTACTAACCGATTAAAAAGCAAACACTATGAGAAAGTACATTAAGCCCACCACAGAAGAGTTCGTGATGGAGACTACCACGATGATTGCCGCCTCGGAAAAGACGGAAAAAGAAGGGAGGGAAAAGCTATGAACTGGTCCTCAAAAGAGAAGTATGCTCTACTTAAGTCAATTTGTTTTCTTATAGGCGCAAACAAAAGAGACCTACAAAACAAGCAAATGGAGGTATTTTACTTTATCAGGAAATTGGATCTGGACGATGCCGCAATGTTAGAGCAGGCTAACATGGACCAGAATGAGATGGAAAGTATCATTAGAAGAATGTCAAACTCGAACAAAGAAATCGTTAAGACATACTGGAGGGAAACAATCACCAGAGACAACCTTGGTGATAGCATAAGTGATAGGGAAATCGGAACATGGATAATGATGGCAGAAAATTGTGGTATAAACATTGAAGATTGATAAATTGTGGTATAAACATTGAAGAATTAGCCACATAGACGTCAAACAACGATTAACGACAATTTCACTAAAGCTGTAAGTACTATGGGATTCTTTACACCAGACACAGTGGATGACGCACTGAAGCAGATCGGGAAGATGAACAGTGAGATGAGGGCAATCAGCGCATTGATTCATCTGAACTACAACATGATTGACGGCAGGAACCGTGACAAGATCAAGTCGCATTTAGCGAATGCCATTCATTATGCGGACAAGTACGAGAAGATCAAGCGGCACTTATCCGAAATGGATAAGATAATGCTGTTGGGAGACACCGTGGATGTGTGGAACGGTGAGCGAGTGGGTGTCCTCATCTGGGAGACATACTTCAGGAATACGACAAGTAAACTATATGACGATTTAAACTACTAAAACTAAACACTATGGGATTCATCAATGGAATGTTGTCGATCAACAAGATTAACCACTTGTTGAAAGACTTGGAAAATCAGGTTACCATCTCCCAAGACCAAGTGCAAAGGCATGCTTCTGCCGACACTTTGAGGAACAGCTTGAACGTTCTTAAGCACATCCATCAGGAGATGATTGACACATTCGCGGGGAGCAGTGGGGCAAGGGTTTCTGTCTACACTCTCTTCGGTGACAAGATGAGGATGGACGGCATTCTCACGTACAGTAAGAACGTGATCTACAACTTGTCGGCAATTATCAACATCAAACACTAAACATTACAACTATGGGATTTTTCAGCAGTATGAGGTCAATTAATCGTATATACAAGATATTGGCTGAACTTGAGGAACAACTAATAGAGTATAAAAAGCTTACGCTTTACTCTGACGGATACTCATCCCTCGCGGACACCAGATCTCGCATCTGCGACAATCTTCGAGAATTGAGCACAATGTTAGCAAATGCAGACAGTACCGTGCAATGTGCGGATTTCCAGTTTATGGGAAAAAAGTTCAAACTTGCTTACATCATTGCTCTTGCTAATCAGTTTATACAATAAAGGTAAGGAAAAGAATCGAGATAAACATTCTATAAAGAAAGATGAACCATGATCACAGCAGGGGAACAGATAGGCATTTTGATTTTAGCTTACATGGGACTGGTGGCAATTTTAGTACACCTAATAAGGAAAGCGATAAAGTTCATCAAAGAATATATCAAAGATATTATGAATAGGTAACATAATAGCTATTGATTATGAGAACAAAGAGAAACGGATTCACATTGAAGCCAGTAGCTGTTGCTGTAGCGTGCCTTTTCCTCCTTACTGGTGGAGATGTGTATGCCGCAACCGATGAGCAGGATGATTTCAAGACTTACCTGAGAGAAGCCGAGCAGGGAGATGCGAAGGCTCAATATAACCTTGGGTATTGCTATCTTGATGGCGAAGGTGTTGAACAGGACTATGGAGAGGCAGCAAAGTGGTTTAGAAAGGCTGCGGAGCAGGGGAACGCCGACGCTCAGTACAATCTGGGAGTATGCTACCACAATGGCAAGGGCGTGGAGCAGGACTATGAAGAGGCAGTGAATTGGTATAGGAAAGCAGCGGATCAAGGGGATGCGTCAGCCCAATATAATCTGGGATGGTGCTACGGAAATGGTTACGGAGTGGAAAAAGATGACACAGAGGCTGCAAATTGGACGCGTAAAGCAGCGGTTCAAGGACATGCCGAGGCGCAATACGCTCTGGGATTATGCTATTATTTAGGTGTGGGCGTAAAGGAAGACAGAGTGGAAGCCTTCAAGTGGTGGGCTAAGTCGGCAGAGCAGGGTTATGCGAAAGCGCAATGCAGTGTGGGGTGTTGCTACCACGAAGGCGATGGCGTGGAACAAGACTACGAAGAAGCTCTTAAGTGGTATATGAAGGCTGCGGAGCAGGGGAACGCAGAAGCCATAAACGACATAGGCAATTGCTATTTCAATGGTGAGGGTGTGGAACAGGACAGGGCTGAGGCATTGAAATGGTGGCGCAAAGCAGCCGACTTGGGGTATGATATAGCCAAGAGCAATCTGGTTGTGCTTCGCCGTTTAATGATTGGGGGGACGATAGCCATTCTGGTTGTCTTGTTTGGCGTAGTTTACTTTATCATAAGGAGACACAAAAGAAACAACAGATAGATCATGAAGACAAGAATCCGTAAGGCGGCTGTGGCTTTGCTTCTGCTTCTCCCCGCAGGCTATGCCTTCGCCCAGTCTGACGCACATGACAAGCAGGTGGAGGACAGCCTCAGGGAGGACTTCAAGCTGCTGAGGAAATGGGCGAGGAAAGGTGATGCGGAGGCTCAGTACATCTTGTCCGACTGCTATTTCAACGGGAAGGGCGTGTCAAAGAACCCGAAGAATGCCCTCAAGTGGTTGCTCAAGGCGGCGAGGCAGGACTTCTCGCCTGCCCTGTACACCTTGGCACGTTTCTACGAGGCTGGGGAGATAGTGCCGCAGAACTATGAGGAGGCGATAAGGATATACCGTACGCTGGCGGAGCAGGGTGACGCTGAAGCGCAATGCTCCCTTGCGTATTGCTCCGTGTATGGCTATGGCGTGCCCCAGAACTACTGGGAAGCGATGCGATGGTACAGACGGGCGGCGGAGCAAGGGTATGCGGAAGCCCAATATAATCTGGCGATGGCTTATCAGGGCGGCTTCGGCGTGAAGCAAGACTTCGAGGAGGCGGTGAAGTGGTACAAGCTGGCTGCCGAGCAGGACTACGCGGATGCCCAGTACGCCCTTGGGAGATGCTACGAAGAGGGAGAGGGAGTGGAGCAGGACTTGGAGGAGGCTGCCAAGTGGTACAGGCTGGCTGCCGAGCAGGGGCATGAGGATGCCAAAGAGGCTTTGGAGAAAATGAAGACGAAATAGCCACATAGGCGGCAACATCGTATTTACCAACAATCAAAAGCTATAGGAATGAAAACAAGCTCAGGATTTACCCTGCTGGCGGTTATGCTGCTCACGCTCTCCGCCTGCCAGAGGAAGACAGAGAACAAAGATCCAGTGGCAGTCCCCTTCCCGCAGACGGACACATCGGACAGGAATTGCGTCGACGGCATCTGCTACAACTTCGACGACTCCGCAAGAACCGCTCAGGTGACATCAATCAAGGAGGGATACAATGTAGACGTTGTCATCCCCTCAACAGTGCTACACGAAAACGCGAACTATGAGAAAACGACCTATGACGTGACAAGCATAGGAGAACATGCATTCGGCGGTTGCGACAAGCTCCTCTCGGTGGTCATTCCTGGCTCCGTGACTCGTATAGGAGAGTTCGCACTCGAAGGTTGCGAGAGTCTGGAAAGCATAGAAGTGGCAAGCGGCAATCCGTCGTACCGCTCTGAAGACGGCGTGCTGTACACTAAGGACATGACGCAGTTGCTGGCTTACCCCGCCGGCAAACACGCTCGCTCGTTCACCATCCCCAACACCGTGACATACGTAGGATATGAGGCGTTCTTTGGTTGCCAGCATCTTACGGAAGTGACGATAGGCAGCTCCGTCAAAAGCATCGAACCCAATGCGTTTCATGCTTGCGCTATATTGACGGCATTCCACGTGGACAGAGGCAACAGCGAGTTCTGCTCCAGGAACGGTGTCTTGTATGCTAAGGACATGGAAGCACTCATACTATGCCCTTCTGGCCACGTCGGGAGTTGCGTCATCCCAACGGGCGTGAAAGTGATAGAGCCATTAGCGTTCGAGGGTTGTGGCAGTCTTATTTCCGTGACCATCCCCAACTCCGTGAAAGGGATAGGATGGTATGCGTTCAATGATTGCGGCAGCCTTGAGTCTGTGACGATAGGCGAGTCCGTTAAGAGCATAGGAGAAAACGCTTTCAGGGGTTGCGCTCTCAAGAAGATAATCATCCCGAACTCCGTGATAGACATAGGAAGCTGCGCATTCTTCTATTGCTGTGATCTTAAAGAGGTGACCATAGGCAAATCCGTGACAACCATAGGGGACGACCCGTTCCACGGTTGCACCAGCCTTGAGACGGTGACTTGTCTCAACCCCACGCCACCCGTTTGCTCAATCATCTGCTTTGAGTACGACACCACTGTGGACATCGGCAGCTGCACGCTCTACGTGCCCAAAGGCTCGAAAGAGAAATACGCCTCGGCTGACGGGTGGAGAGACTTCGGGGAAATAGTGGAGACATCCCTCAGTGCCCCCGCACAAAGTGGCAGGTGAGTAGTGAAGTGAAAGTGCCGTCGGTCTGACATCCCTTAGGGAAGTAGCTGGGTGGCTACGGCGAGCAGGGTTGCCTCCGAGGTCGCATAGCATCTTGGAACTTGTAGGGCTACGTCTTGCCAGCCGTAACCGCTGTTGCGCCTTAAGGGGAGATTGACTACCTTCGCGCCCGTAACCAACTAAAGCATTCACCTTATGTATCTTGAGACAATCAACAGCCCGGCGGACGTGAAGAAGCTCGCTGTGGCTGAACTGGAGGCACTGTGCGGGGAGATGCGCACAGCCCTTATCACCAAGCTCAGCAAGCACGGAGGCCACTGCGGCCCTAACCTTGGCATCGTGGAAGCGACGGTAGCCCTGCATTACGTCTTCAGCTCGCCCGAGGACAAGATAGTGTGGGACGTGTCGCACCAGAGCTACCCGCACAAGATGCTCACGGGCAGGCGAGAGGCGTTCCTCGACCCCGGGAGGTACGACGAGGTCTCGGGCTACTCCGAGACGCGGGAGAGCCCTCACGACCACTTCGTCATAGGGCACACGTCCACCTCCGTGAGCCTCGCCGCGGGGCTGGCGAAGGGGAGAGACCTCACTGGGGGCAAGGGCAACGTCATCGCCGTCATAGGCGACGGCTCATTGAGCGGAGGCGAGGCGCTGGAGGGCTTGGACTTTGCTGGGGAGATGCGCTCGAACCTAATCATCGTCGTCAACGACAACCAGATGAGCATCGCCGAGAACCACGGCGGGCTGTACCAGAACCTTGAGGCGTTGAGGCGGACTGGTGGACAATGTCCCCTCAACCTCTTCAAGGCTATGGGGCTGGACTACCTCTACGTTGCTGAGGGCAACGACGTGGGCAGGCTCATCGAGGCGTTCCGGAGCGTGAAGGACACGAGCCACCCCACGGTCGTTCACATCAACACGCTCAAGGGCAAGGGCTTCGAGCCTGCCATGAGGGACAAGGAGGCGTGGCACTACTGCGCCCCCTTCGACCCCGAGCAAGTACTTAAGGCGATGGACGCTCCCAAGAACGAGAGCAAGCCAGTGCCCGAGGACTACGCCGCACTTACCGCCGAGTACCTTCTCAGCCGAATGCGTGAGGACAAGCGCATCGTCGCCATCACCTCAGGCACCCCCGACCCGATAGGCTTCCCTCCCGTGAGGCGCAGGAGGGCAGGCAGTCAGTTCGTCGACGTGGGCATAGCCGAGGAGCATGCCGTGGCTCTCGCCTCGGGCATAGCCAAGGCAGGGGGCAAGCCAGTGTACGGTGTCCTGAGCACGTTCCTGCAGAGGGCGTACGACCAGCTCTCGCAAGACCTCTGCATCAACCGCAACCCCGCCGTGCTGCTCGTCTACTGGGGCTCGCTCTCGTCGATGAACGACGTCACTCACCTTTGCCACTTCGACATACCCCTGCTTTCCAACATCCCCAATATGGTCTACCTCGCCCCCACGAGCCTCGAGGAGCACCTCGCCATGCTGGCGTGGGCTCTAAGGCAGGGCGAGCATCCCGTGGCGATACGTGTGCCCTTCGGCAAGGTGAGGCATAGCCTTGAGCCAGTGGACAGCGACTACAGCGAGCTGAACCGCTATAAGGTCGTCCACAGCGGCAGTCAGGTGGCGGTCATCGGCGTGGGCAGCTTCTTCCGGCTTGGGCAGGAGGTGTGCGCCTTGCTCAAGGAACAGTCGGGCGTGGAGGCGACCCTCATCAACCCGCGCTTCATCTCAGGGGTGGACGGCGAGCTGCTCGACAGCTTGCAGTCGGACCACCAGCTCGTGGTCTCCCTCGAGGACGGCGTGTCGGCGGGAGGCTTCGGGGAGAAGATAGCCCGCCATTACTCTACTACAGGCATGAGGGTGCTGGTCAGAGGGGCGAGGAAGGAGTTCGCAGACCGCTACGATGTCAGTGAGCTGCTCAAGGCGAACCGCCTCACCCGTGGGCAGATTGTGGAGGACATAGTCAGGCTTCTCGGCGAGTAGCCGTTACCTTTCGCAAAAGGGGTGTAGACCTCTTCGCCGAAAGGGGTGTAGACCCCTTTGCCGAAAGGGGTGTAGACCTCTTTGACTGAAGGGGTGTAGACCTCTTTCGCGGCGCGGGTTAGCCCTGCGCTTCCTTAAGGGACGAGTTGATTTCCCGGATGTAGTCCAGCAGCTCCTCCCGCCCCGTGCGGTCCTGGCTGCTGGTGACGAAGTGCGGCGGCAGCTCCTCCCACTCCTCGCTCATCTTGCCGAGGAAGAGCTGGACGTTGTCGTTGAGCTTCCCTTTGCCCAGCTTGTCCGCCTTGGTGAAGACGATGGCGAATGGCACGCCGTTCTGCCCGAGCCAGCGGGTGAAGTCCACGTCTATCTTCTGCGGCTCGTGGCGGCTGTCGATGAGCAGGAAGAGGCACGCCATCTGCTCTCTCCTGAGGATGTAGCCCTCTATCATCTGCCTGAGCTGCTCCCGCTGCTCCCTGCCGCGGCGGGCGTAGCCGTAGCCGGGGAGGTCTACGAGGTGCCACTCCTGGTTGATGAGGAAGTGGTTGATGAGCAGCGTCTTGCCCGGTGTGGCGCTTGTCTTGGCCAAGCCCTTGCGCTGGGTGAGCATGTTGATGAGGCTTGACTTGCCCACGTTGCTCCTTCCGATGAAGGCGTACTCCGGCTTGTCGCCCTTGGGGCAGAGTGCGACGGTGGGGCTGCTGATGACGAACTCGGCTTGTCTTATCTTCATAATAGGCATTGTGCTAATCGTTCAAGGGGGGAGAGCAGCACCTCGCCAAGCCGGTAGCCCTCGGCTTGGCAGGCTTCACGGAGCAGGCTGCGGAAGCTGTGTGCTATGCCTCCCGTGAAGCTTAAGGGGAGGTCGGGGCGGCGGTACTGCCTTATGTTGCGCCGTATGAAGAGCCTGAGCTCCCCTGCGACGAGGCTGCGCAGCTCCTCTCTCTCCTTGTTCTCTTGGAGGAACGGCACGAGCGAGGCGAGCCAGCGGTTGGGCATAGGGCGGCTGTACACCTGCTCGATGATGCCCTTGGGCGTGATGCCGAAGCGTTGCATAAAGCTCGTGCGCAGGTCAGCGGGCAGCTGCCCCTTGAGCAGGTCGGAGACGAGCCTCCGCCCCAGCGACGCTCCTCCTCCCTCGTCGCCAAGGATATAGCCGAGGGGCGGGGTGTGCTGGGCTATGCCCTGCCCGTCCCAAAGGCAGGAGTTAGAGCCAGTGCCGAGGATGCAGGCTATGCCCTCCCTCTTGCCGCAGAGGGCGAGGGCAGCCCCGAGGAGGTCGCTCTCCACACGGATGCTTGCCTCGGGGTAAAGCTCCTTGAGGGCGGTGCGCACCTTGTCAGCGAAGGGAGGGATGCAGCCCGCCCCGTAGAAGAAGACGTGAGTGAAGGGTGTCTGCGGCAGGGGGCGAAGGGCTTCCCTTATGGTGTCGAGGCTGTCTCTCGCAGGGTTAATGCCGATGGTCTTAAGGGTCTTCCCGCCTACGAGCCAGTCAGTCTTAGTGCTTCCGCTGTCGGCTATGAGTGTCATTGGTCCTTATTCTCTACGAAGCCTTGCAGCTCCTTAGGCTGGGCAGCCATGATGGTCTGGTACGCCTCCTGCATAACGTCCTTCATCGCCCTTCCCTCCGTCGGGATGGGCTTGTGTATGGTGAGGCGAAGGGCGTGGCGATGCACAAAGCTAACGCCACTCGTTCGGGGCAGCACCTGAAAGCTGCCGTCAATGGTCACAGGCACGACAGGCAGCCGCAGCTCCTCTGCAAGCTGGAACGCTCCCTTGCGGAACACCCCCATGTGACCCGTGAAGGAGCGCGCCCCCTCGGGGAACACCACCACCGACGTGCCGTTCCTCAGCACCTTGCGGGCGCTGTCGTAGGTGTTCTGTATGCTCTTAGGCCCTCGCTTGTCCACGAAGATATGCCCCGCCTTCTCGCAAGCCTTGCCCACGAGGGGTATGTCGCGGAGGCTGCGCTTCATCAGCCACTTGAAGTTGCGCCCGAGGTAGCCGTATATCATAAAGATGTCGAACGCCCCCTGGTGGTTAGCCACGAAGACGTACGACTGGTGCTTCTCGGTGTGCTCGTGCCCCGACGTGTGTACGGGCAGCAGCAGCACACGGCAGAAGGCTCTCGACCAGATGCAGCCTGGGAAGTAGCCCCAGAAGTGTGCGTTGCCAAGGGTGCAGCCTATGATGGTGACGATGGCTGTGAGGGCGGTCAGCACCAGCAGAATGGGGGCTGCGATGAGGAGCTGGTAGGTTCGGTAGAGGTATTTCATGGTCTATAGGTTTGATGCAAGGAAGTGCTTTGTCTCGTCAAGGCTAAGCCCACGGCGGAGGGAGTAGTCTCGCAGTTGGTCAGCCCCTATTCTGCCCACGCTGAAGTAGCGTGCTTTGGGGTTGGCAATCATCAGTCCGCTCACCGAGGCGTGGGGCAGCATCGCTCCGCTCTCGGTGAGGCTCACGCCGATGTCCGCGAAGTGGAGGGCTTGGTCGAGGAGGAAGTTAATGCTCTGGTCGGGCAACGAGGGGTAGCCCACAGCGGGGCGTATGCCTTGGAACTCGCCTCGGAAGAGCTGCTCTGGCGTTAGCTGCTCGTCGGGGGCGTAAGCCCAAAGCCTCTTGCGTACCTCTTCGTGTGCCTTCTCAGCGGTAGCCTCGGCAAGGCGGTCGGCAAGGGTCTGCGAGAGGAGGAGGCGGTAAGGGTCATCCCCATCATTGCACACGAACCCCTCGTCAACGGAAGCGCAGAACAAGCCTATGCGGTCAGGTTCGCCTATGTCCTTAGGCTTGATGAAGTCGCTGAGGCAAAGGCAGGTCTCCCCTTGTTGTTGGCGGAGCATAGGCAGACGGATGGTATCAGCCACGACAATGTCGTCTCCCTCGCTCCACGCCTCGTATATGCCCACCAGGACGTGCGTACGGCAAGAGCCATCCTTCTCCTGAAGCATCGCCTTAGCATCGTTAAGCAAACCCTCCGTCTCGCTCTGAGGAATGTCCCAAACGTGGAAGAAGTAGAGCCAGTTGATGTAAGGCTCCACGTCGTGTATGTGGTAGTGCAGGATGTGCCTCATCTTATGAAATGTAGTGCCTCGCCTCGGTGAGTGTCGTCGACGATGGCGTGGTCGTAGGCAAGGCAGCCGTTCACATAAGTCTGCCAGATACGGTGGTGGAACGTCTGCCCCTCGAGAGGGCTCCAGCCGCATTTGCTCAGTATGTCCTCCTTGCTCAGTGTCCACTCCGTCTGTTCCACAAGGGCGAGGTCAGCCTTGTAGCCCTTCCTGAGGAAGCCTCGCCCCTCTATGCCGAACAGCGTGGCAGGTGCGTGGCACATCAGGGAGACAATCTGCTCTACGCTAACTTCCCCTTGCTCCAACATAGAGATTAGCGAGAACTGCACAAGGGGCATGCCTGAGGCTGCGAGGCGGCAGCCCCCCTGCTTCTCGGAGAGCAAGTGCGGTGCGTGGTCAGAACCTATGAGGGTGAGCGTGCCGTGACGCAGTGCTTGCAACAAGGCTTGCCTGTCCGACTCCGTCTTCACAGAGGGGTTCACCTTTAGGGCAGTCCCCAACCGCTGGTAGTCGTCCTCGGTGTAAAGCAAGTGACTGACGCAAGCCTCGCCAGTGATGTTGCCGCTCAACAAGGAGAGTTCCCTTTGCGTAGTGACATGTGCGATATGCAGCCTCGCCCCCTCCTCCCTGGCCAGCCTGACGGCAAGAGAGGAGCTAAGCCAGCAAGCCTCCTCGTCCCTTATCCACGTGTGGTGGCACACGTCGGGGTCGTCTCCCCACAGCTCTTGCGCCTTGCTCATCCGTTGGCTGATGCGCCCCGTCTCCTCGCAGTGAGCCATCACAGGCACGGGCGAGTGGCGGAATATCTGCCGGAGTGCGCTCTCCTTGTCCACAAGCATATTGCCCGTGCTGCTGCCCATGAACAGCTTCACCGCAGGCACACGGGTGGGGTCGATGTGCTTTATCTCCTCGATGTTAGTGTTGGTAGTCCCGAAGTGGCAGGCATAGTTTACGCGGCTGTGCTTTAGTCCGAGGGCTTCGTGCTCCTCCCATAGGGCGATGGTGGTGGTTTGCGGAGAGACGTTAGGCATATCCATCACGCTCGTCACTCCCCCCGCCAGCGCGGCACGGCTCTCCGAGGCTATGTCCCCTTTGTGCGTAAGCCCTGGCTCACGGAAATGCACGTGGTCGTCTATAATGCCCGGCATTAGCAGTGCGCCATTCGCCTCAACGACCTTGTCGGCAGAGGGCAGGGGAGCGCCAGTGGGGAAGATGTCCGCTATAAGCTCGTCTTCTATTAGCAGTGAGCCAGGCAGCTTGCGCCCCTCGTTCACCAGCAAGGCGTTCTTGATAAGGGTGGTCATGGCTTGGGCTTGGGGTAATGGCGGAACCATCCGTCCCACCTGAGGCGCAGCACACCAAGCATAGCCTCCGTGAAGATGCCGCCGCTCATCTTGCTCACTCCCAGCTTGCGGTTGACGAAGACGACGGGCACTTCCTTAATGGTGAAGCCGCACTTGTGGGCGGTGAACTTCATCTCTATCTGGAAGCCGTAGCCCTTGAAACGTATCTTGTCCAGCTCGAGGGTCTCCAGCACACGGCGCTTGTAGCACACGAAGCCGGCTGTGGTGTCCCGCACCTTGAAGCCCGTGATGAGGCGCACATACCAGCTGGCACAGTAGGACATAAGTATGCGACCTAAGGGCCAGTTGACGACGTTCACGCCCTCTATGTAGCGGCTGCCCACGGATATGTCATAGCCATCGTCACGGCAGGCTGAGAGAAGGCGAGGAAGGTCGGAGGGAGAGTGGCTAAAGTCCGCGTCCATCTCGAAGACATATTGGTAATGTTGCCTCTGCAATGCCCACTTGAAGCCTGCTATGTAGGCAGTGCCCAAGCCTTGCTTGCCTGCTCGCTCTATAAGGTGAACCCTGCCTTTTAGGGAGGTGTTCATAAGACGCTCCACTATCCTTGCCGTGCCGTCGGGCGAGCCATCGTCAACGACGAGCACGTCGAAGCCCTCCGTTAGGCTTGTCACTGCCAAGAGGATGCGCTCGATATTCTCTCGCTCGTTGTAAGTTGGTATGATGACTATAGAGTCGGAGGGCATAGCTAAGCTTGTTGTTTGGTGTGCAAATATAAGGGAAATAGCAATAATACCGCCATTTAATGGGCATTAAAGTGAAAAGAGAGTATCTTCGCGGCGGCAGATGGGGATAGACGAATTGTTGAAGCTGTATGGGAATAGCCCTGCGGTTGCGGCTATGGGTCGGGCTTTGCAGGACACTTCTTCGTGTCCCGTTTGTATTAAGGGCTTACCAGCAACGTCCGCCACTGCTATACTCTTCGCATCTCTTTCGAAGGCTTATCCTAAGGCTGTGGGACAACCTTTGGTCTTTGTTCTTGAAGACAGCGAGGAGGCAGGCTACCTCTATCACGACCTCAGCAGGCTCTTGGGGCAGGAGCAGGCTTTGTTCTTCCCAAGTTCAACGCACAGGGAGCTTAGGTTTGGCAGAGTCGATGCGGCCAACCAAATACTACGCACCGAAGTATTAGGGCACATTGTTGGGGGGACGAAGCCACTGTTTGTGGTGACCTATCCTGACGCTTTGGTGGAGAGAGTGGTGAGCCAAGGGCAGCTTGCCGAGAGGACGTTGAAGTTAAAGCGTAGAACGAGCGTAGAACGAGCGTATAACGAGCGTACAATGCTCGACTTCGGTTTCAGTCGGGTTGACTATGTCTACGAGCCGGGTCAGTTCGCCATCCGGGGTGAGATTGTGGACGTGTTCAGCTTCTCCTCGGAGTACCCCTACCGCATAGTCTTCTTCGACAATGAGATAGAGAGTATCCGCACGTTCGACGTGCGCACCCAGCTCTCCATCGACACACTGGAGGAGGTGAGCATCGTGCCTCGCCTATCCCCTGCGGCAGCGTCTTCGGAGAGCATCTTCAGCTTCCTGCCAAAGGGGACGGTCATCGTGGCTAAGGACTTGCGCTTCATTGAGGAGAGGGCGGCGCAGGTGATTGAGGAAGGCTATGATGTTGAGGAGGGAGAGCGTGAGGGGTTGCCCGCGCTGGTCAGCGCAGAGGAGTTCAAGGAGGGCATTGAGGGGCTGCGCTTCGTCTCCCTTGGGCATAGTCTCCCTGACACGTCGACCACCATTAGCCTTGACATAGCCCCCCAGCCGCTGTTCCACAAGAACTTCGAGCTGCTGGGCAAGACCCTTGGCGACTACAAGGCGAAGGGCTACCGTATCCTCATCCTTGCCGACTCCAAGAAACAGCAGGAGCGTTTGAAGAGCATATTGGAGACTCAGGACAAGAGGCTCACGTTCACCCCCGTGGAAGGCACGCTGCACGCAGGCTTCGTGGACAACGCCCTGAAGGTCTGTGCCTTCACCGACCACCAGATATTCGACCGCTTCCACCGCTTCACCCTGCGCAGCGAGAGGGCGAGGCTCGGCAAGGTGTCGCTCACGCTGAAGGAGCTGCAAGAGTTCAGGGTGGGGGACTATGTGGTGCACGTTGACCACGGCATAGGGCGCTTTGGCGGGCTGGTGCGTCTGCCCGAGGGCGGCAAGATGGTGGAGAAGATAAAGATAGTGTACCAGAGGGACGATGCGGTGTTCGTCTCCATCCACGCCTTGCACAAGGTGAGCAAGTACAAGGGGCGGGAGGGCGAGCAGCCACGCATAAGCCGCCTCGGCACGGGGGCGTGGGAGAGGATGAAGGAGCGCACGAAGACCAAGATAAAGGACATCGCCCGCGACCTCATCAAGCTCTACGCCCAGAGGCAGAAAGAGAAGGGCTTCCGCTTCTCCCCCGACGGCTACCTTCAGAACGAGCTTGAGGCATCGTTCCCCTACGAGGACACGCCCGACCAGGCGCTTGCCTACCAGAGCGTGAAGGCGGACATGGAGAGCGAGCGCCCTATGGACCGCCTTGTGTGCGGTGACGTGGGCTTCGGCAAGACGGAGGTGGCCATCAGGGCAGCCTTCAAGGCTTGCGTCGACGGCAAGCAGGTGGCTGTGCTTGTGCCCACCACGGTGCTCGCCTTTCAGCACTACCGCACGTTCACTGAGCGGCTCAAGGGCTTCCCCGTCCGTGTGGACTACCTCTCGAGGGCGAAGACCCCCCAGGAGACCCGCGAGGTGCTCAGGGCGTTGGCTGACGGGAGCATTAATATAATAGTAGGGACGCACAAGCTCATCGGCAAGGCAGTGACGTTCCACGACCTCGGGCTGCTCATCATCGACGAGGAGCAGAAGTTCGGCGTAAGCACCAAGGAGAGGCTCCGCCAGATGCGCACCAACGTGGACACGCTCACCCTGACTGCCACTCCCATCCCGCGCACACTCCAGTTCAGCCTGATGGGGGCGAGAGACCTCTCGGTGATACAGACACCGCCTCCCAACCGCCAGCCCATAGAGACGCAGCTCTGCCTCTTCAGCCCTGAGACAATAGCCGAGGCTGTGGGCTTCGAGCTTGCAAGAGGGGGGCAGGTGTTCATCGTGAGCAACCATATATCGGGGCTGCCAGCACTGGAGGAGATGGTGAGAAGGCTTGTGCCTTACGCCCGCATTGCCGTCGGTCACGGGCAGATGCCCGCCGACGAGCTGGAGCAAGTCGTGCTGCGCTTCTGCAACTACGACTACGACGTGCTCATCTCCACCACCATCATCGAGAACGGCATAGACATACCCAACGCCAACACCATCATCGTCTGCGAGGCGCAGCGCTTCGGCCTCTCCGACCTGCACCAGATGAGGGGGCGTGTCGGGCGCTCCTCCCGCAAGGCGTTCTGCTACCTGCTCGCCCCGCCCCTCTCCTCCCTCTCGGCGGAGGCGAGGCGAAGGCTGGAGGCTATAGAGAGCTTCAGCGACCTTGGCAGCGGCATCAACGTGGCTATGCAGGACCTCGACATCCGCGGGGCGGGCAATATGCTGGGGGCGGAGCAGAGCGGCTTCATCGCCGACCTTGGCTACGAGACGTACCAGAAGATACTGGCCGAGGCGGTGGACGAGCTGAAGGGAGAGGAGTTCGCCGACCTCTACGAGGGCCGTCAGGACGAGGCGGAGTTCGTGAGCGAGTGCCAGATAGACAGCGACATACCGATGTGCTTCCCCTCCGACTACGTGCCCGGCTCGGCGGAGAGGATGCTGCTCTACCGTGAGCTGGACGCTATGCGCTCCGACAAGGAGGTGGAGGCGTTCCGCCAGAGGATGGTAGACCGCTTCGGCCCCGTGCCCGAGGAGGGCGAGGAGCTGATGCGTGTGGTGGCGTTGAGGAGGCTGGGCAAGCGCTTCGGGGCGCAGAGGATAGTGCTCAAGGAGGGCAGGATGCGCCTCTACTTCGTGCAGAACCCTCGGAGCACTTTCTTCCGAGGCAAGGCGTTCGGGCAGCTCATCGCCTTTGCCACGGCCAACGCGCGCCTTTGCAGGCTTGAGGAGAGGGACTTGCGCCGCAGCCTCGTCATCGGCAGCGTGCCCACCGTGGAGCGGGCGGTCGCCCTGCTAAGTCACATAGAGACGCTGCGGCCCCTCTGAGACACCTTCCGTAACGCCTATATAACAGTCGTCAAACAACCCCTCGCAAGGGGTTGCCTTGAACCCCTCGCAAGGGGTTGCCTTGAACCCCTCGCAAGGGGTTGTCCGAAGGGTCTTATAGAGGCGTAACGGTCCCTACGGTATAGGCTTCACGGTCCCTCACCGTGAGCCGCTACGCAAAGTAGCCGCACTCGTTGGAAAAAGTGGGCGGAAAGCTTGCGGCTATTGCTGAAAAGGCTTAACTTCGCCACGACTTAACCATTAAAACCCTTTAATATGAAGAATTCTACTATTGGTTTCAGGCTCTTGTTGGCCTGTGTGTTATGCTTCGCCGCCGGCAAGGCAATGGCTGACGACGAGATCACCGCAATCACCGTCGACGGCTCGTCAGTGCCCGTGGCAGGCGTTGTTGAGGTGGATGTGGAAACGTATGCGGGGCTGTCTTATTACCCTGGTGACGTTGCACTGGAGTTTGACCTTCAACAGGTGCTTACTTATCTCGGCATCAGCGACATCACCGCCGCAAGCCAGTACATCGTTAACGTGACCTCAAACGAGGCTGTCGAGAACACCACCGACGGCTGGCGTGACCCTGCGGGTGACGCGGCAGGATGGGGAACGACAGGCGGTGTCTGCGTGAAGCTCAATTATCCCGCGGAAGGCTATATTGACTACATCGGCACCTATGACGATGCTTGGGAGGCAGACGACGAGTACACCGCCCTCTGGGGCTTCGTGGCAGGCGGCAAGGCAGCCATCGTGAAGGTGGTCATCAACTTCGTTCCTGCTCCAGTGTACGCCCTCAGCGACCTGACTATAGAAGGCACCACGGAGTGCTCGGGCGAGCTGTACGTGGGGCAGACCACAGAGGTTGAGTGTTCCGTCTCTGCCTCAGGCATAGCCACGGCGCTGGGCGTGACGGAGGAAGAGCTTGAGGATATGATAGACTCGGAGACGGTCATCTTCGGAGCTTACAACGACGAGCTGGGCTTAAAGGTTGACTCACTGGAGCTGTTCTCTATTACCAGCGGTTGCGTTAAGCGTGCCTGCGAGGACGGGGGCGGCTACGCTGGTGACTATACCGACGAGTGCTGCCTCACCGACTGGTCGTACGGCTACGACTATGAGATATACGACTTCTACTACGACCCTGACGACGCGACGATAAACTTCTCCATCTACTATGGCAGCACGACAGACCTTGAGATAGGCGATGTGATATACACTAACATCTATATCCTCGACTCCACAGACGGAGCCACGAAGGCTTACGTCCTCAAGCACAACCTCACCATCGTGGACATCCCCTCGGGAGGAGACATCACAGCGATGACGATGGTTAACGAAGGCGGAGAGCCCTACGTCATCACGGTAGAGCAGTACCTAAAGAACGACTACTCAACCACGGCGTTCAGTATGCCAATGGCAGAGGCTGCCGCCGCCCTTGGCTGCAGCGTGTCGGACATAGCCGTGATGGCTGCCGAGAACGAGACTACCCTGTCGACACGTTCCACCGCGGATGGCGGAGGCTGGTACCTGACAGCTGAAGGGTATGTGGGTAGCTGGAACAGTGGAGACCCCTACTACATCACTCCTGCCACTGAGGGTGACTACTCTACTCTTACCATAGGTCAGTACACGTGCGAAGAGGGTGTCACATACACCACCCCGCTCTATATGGTGTACGGTGACAAGTACTTCCTCGTTGAGGTGCAGCTGAGCATCATTCCCGAGACTCCTATAGACTACGACAACCTGATTGATTGTGGCAGCTTCAGCCTGTCCGTCACTCAGGAACTCGATGAGAGTGCGCCTTGGTCTGATGACTATGATGGAATAGACCTTTCCCTCCTTGAGAGCAAGATAGGCACAACAGACCCGACCCTGCTCGGCACGCTCGACACAGACGACACAGAGGCGAATGGCGGGGTGAAATACACCGAGACCTACACCTGCACGCCTTACCCAGGCTTCTGGCTCACGGCTGACGGATATGTGAAGACTTGGAGTGATGGCACTTATTGGGGTATTTCAACCGCAGTCATATCGTCGGCAGACGAGCTTATCTTCAACTGCATACAGTACCCTGGTCTCGTTGAAGACGGCGATACCTATAAGGGAACGTTCTACCTGATCAACCGTGAGACGGGGCAGTATGTGACCGTTTATCTCACCTACCAGATAGGCGAGGTGATTAACTACGAGGAAGTAGGCGACACCACCATTATAGCGCCTGTCAGCGAGGACGAGGCATACGTTGACTTCGACCTTGAAGGGATTGCGGAGGCTCTTGGGGTAGACCTTGACGAGCTGGTACAATCCGACTGCCTCTACGCTAAGAGCGGTAACACAGCCTCGGCCACTCTCGATGCCGGGCTATACTTCGATGCCGATGGTCTGAGCGTGGGTTCGGGAGACAATTACGTAGCCCAGATATGGTTCGACGCTGATATCGAAGGGTATAAGCTCTACACTTGGGGCGTGGATCTTGCGGAGAAGCAGACCGTAACGGCTGTCTTCTACGTGCAGATAGGCACAAGCCGCTACACCGTCACCATCACCTTTATGAACGCTGACGACTACGCTGGCGTAAGCGCCGTTGCCGCAGACAGGGCTTCGAGCTCCGCTGTCTACGACCTCTCTGGCCGGCAGGTAAGCAAGGCACAGAAGGGCATATACGTGACAGGCGGCAAGAAGTACATAAATAAATAATTCCTACCTTCAAGCTAAACGATAAGCCCCGCCGCACAAGAACACGGCGGGGCTTTTTTGCCTTGTTATGGGAAATCACTAACTTTGCAGGGCTTAAACCTAAAACGATGGCTAAGGTTGACCTTAAGGAACTGAAGATGCGCTACGGGATAGTGGGGCGGGACGAGAAGCTCGACCGTGTGCTCGACACAGCCTTGCAGGTGGCTCGCACTAACCTCTCCGTGCTGATAGAGGGAGAGAGCGGTGTGGGCAAGGAAGTCATCCCACGCATTATACACGACTTCTCGCTCAGAAAGGGGAAGACTTACATAGCCATCAACTGCGGAAGCATACCCGAGGGCACGATAGACAGCGAGCTGTTCGGGCATACCAAAGGCTCGTTCACCGGGGCGATAGCGGACAGGGAAGGCTACTTCGGCGCGGCGAACGGAGGGACGCTCTTCCTCGACGAGGTGGGCGAGCTGCCTCTGAGCACGCAGGTGAGGCTGCTGCGGGTGCTTGAGATGGGGGAGTACGTGCCAGTGGGAAGCAGCGTGCCGAAGAAGACGGACGTGCGCATCGTGGCAGCCACTAACGTGAACATGGACAGGGCAATAAGCGAGGGCAAGTTTCGTGAAGACCTTTATTACAGGCTCTGCACCATAAGCGTGAAGATGCCCGCATTGAGAGACAGGGGGGCGGACGTGTTGCTGCTCTTCAGGAAGTTCGCCCTCGACGCAGCCCGTGAGTACCAGATACCAGAGCCGCTGAAGCTGTCGGCGGAGGCGGAGCAGGTGGTGATGGCTTACAAGTGGCCTGGCAACATAAGGCAGCTGAAGAACCTTGTGGAGCAGATGAGCATTCTCTCGGAGGACAGGCTGGTCACACCGCAGACGCTTGCCGAGTATTATATCGTGCCCGGAGGAGAGGGCAGGGGCTTGGCGGCGATAGAGAGCCCGCAGGAGGGCGAGTCGCTGAGGCAGACGGTGGAGATGATGAAGTATGCCATAGCGAGCCTGAAGCAGGACGTGGAGATGTTGAAGGAGATGGTCGGGGTCTCGCCGCAGCGACTTGTCCCTCGCCTTGAGGCACCAGTGCGTGAGGGGACGGTGGTCAGTGTGGAGCAGCCTTATGAGGTTCCTCCAACGTCGACGGACGGGGACGACCTGAGCATCGCGAAGATGGAGAAGGAGATGATAGCGAAGGCGTTGCGCAAGCACCGTAACCGCCGGAAGAACGCGGCGCAGGAGCTTGGGTTGAGTGAGCGGACGCTCTACCGCAAGATAAAGGAGTATGGGCTGGATGAGTGAGGGGTCATGGCGAGTGCGGGCAGGGGCGGAGAGAACCCCGAAGGGGTTACATACGCGTAGCCGGGGGTTAAGGGAGAACCCCCAAAGGAGGGCCAATACGAGTAGCCGGGGGTTAAGTGAGAACCCCCAAAGGGGGTTCAATACGAGTAGCCGTGGGTTGAATAAC